>CACWTM010000051.1:34614-37027 GCA_902763855.1 uncultured Ruminococcus sp.
GGGCGACGCAGGCAGGCTGGCGCCTGTCAAGGAGTCCAACAAAGCTATGCGAAATTTAGCCCAATAAATGATAAAGGTTTTAATTAAGGATTAGTATAAGCGTTGACAAAAGCACGAATGTCTTCAACCACTTGATCGCGGCAAAAGTCATTAAGGATCTCGTGACGATAGCCCTCGTACAGCCCGATCTGAACATTCGCTCCGACAGATTTCAGTCTTTCATAGACGTTTCTGACGCCTTTGCCGTAATCACCGACAGGGTCTTCACTGCCGGACACCAGCAAGATCGGCATCTTCTTGTCGATGTCATCATACCAGCTCTTGTCGTTGCAGTACTTGTTCAGCCTGACGAGATCCTGCATGGCGGAGTTGGTGAAGCGGTAGGTGCACAGCGGATCAATGCGGTATTTGTCGCGGTTTTCCTTGTTGACGGACAGCCACGCATAGGGGTCGTTCTCACTCTCGAAACGCTTGTTATATGCGCCGAATGCCGCGTTTTGAAGCAAATCGGAGTATCCTCGCTCTCCTTTGAGCGCCTTGAGGATTCCCGCGAGGGGTATCGCCACGCCTGCGGCGGGGTTCGGGCCTCCCGTGCCCATGACGATCAGCTTGTCACAGTGCTTGAACTTTGCGGCGGCAAGGCGTACGACGAATGATCCCATGCTGTGCCCCATGAGGATGAAAGGGAGCTTTTCGCCGTTCAGAGATTTGCGTACACTGTTGCCGAAGGCGAAAACGTCATCGACCAAACGCTGCCATCCGTCTTTGTGCGCGATGAAGCCGAGTTCGCTTTCGTCATTGACGGTGTGACCGTGACCGAGGTGGTCGTAGCCGAAAACGATATAGCCGTTTTCAGCCATTTCACGCATAAAACCGTCAAACCTGCCGATATACTCGGTCATGCCGTGGACAACGTGGAGCAATCCCTTGGGACTGCCGTCGGGAATATAGATTTTCCCCTTGAGTTTGTGCTTTTTGTCGGTTGACAAAACTTCCTTGTCGATTACTTTAATCATGTCGATTCTCCTTTATTTGCCGAGAAGTACTTTCGTAAAGGGCTTCGCCTTTATTTACACAGTTATTCTGACCGCAGAGCGGCGACAGGATCGCTCTTGGCCGCCTTGCGCGAGGGGATGATGCCACCGATCAAGGTCAGAACGATGCTCAGCAGGATCAGGATGAACGCGGCAAGAGGAGGCAGGATGGCGTTGATGTTTTCCTGCCCGGTCAGCGCGTGCAGGATCGCGTTTGCCGGTATGATGAGCAGCGCCGTCACGCCGACGCCGATCACACCTGCCAGCGCGCCGATGATGAAGGTTTCGGCGTTGAACACCTGTGAAATGTTGCGTTTGGAGGCGCCGATTGCGCGCAAAATACCGATCTCTGTCTTGCGCTCAAGCACGCTGATATAGGTGATGACGCCGATCATGATGGAGGATACGATCAGCGAGATGGCGACAAAGGCGATCAGGATATAGCTGATCGCGTTGATGATCGTGGTAACCGATCCCATCAAAGCGTCGACGAGGTCGGTATATGATATCACCTTGTCATCCTCGCCCGCGGCGGTCATTCGGGCGTTATAGTCGTTTATCAGGTTTTTGATGTGGGTCTTGCTGTCAAAGTCCTTGGGATAAATGGTGATGGTAGAGGGCTTGCTCAGATCGGCGTAGCCCAGCTTTCTGAGGTTGCCATCATAGGTGGCTTTTTGGGTCGAGAATAGCGACATCATCAGGTCGCGCAGCTCCTCGGCGCTCATCTTTGACTGGAACATGCTTGCGAGAGAATCGGTGTTGAAGTCAAACATGCTGAACAGATCGTCGGACATTCCCTCCATCAGCGATCCCATGCTGTTTTGTAAAGCGGCGCTGATCTCGCTGCCGACCGCCGAGAAGATGCCCTGCATGACCGTACCCATCTGGGCTGAGATAACGTCCGAGTATTTGGAGATGCTTTTTTCGATACCGGACGCGTCAACCGCGTCGCCGACAGCGTCTTTGAGCGAAAGTGTCAGCAATCCCTGAACGTCCTTCTTTGTGCGGCATCGCGCTTTGACAAAAGGAGCGACGACGTTTTCTTCGATGTCGTCATTGCCGTTGAACTGACGCGGGAAGTCGGGAATATAAAAGCCCGCCCACGTCGAATAGGAAGCGTAGTGCATTCCGATATGCAATCGATTAAATGAGTCTTTTTTTGGGCATTTAATGAACTCCAGCGCTTCCATAAACCTCACTTCTCTTTTGCTTTAGAATATCTTCTCAAGTTCATCGACAATGCCCTTGAACGTGTCGAGAGCCGCCTGAACAGGAGCGGTGCTTTCCATATTGACGCCGCCAACTTTGAGCGCCTCAATCGGATAGCGTGAGCCGCCGGACTTCAAGAAATTAAAATAATCACTAAGCTCTTTTTCGCC
>CACWTM010000052.1 GCA_902763855.1 uncultured Ruminococcus sp.
GTATCGGCACAGGAGCGGGCAACGGCGGCGACACGGTCTATCGCTATGAGCAGTATTATCCCCCCGTTGAGCAGGAGATACCGGATATCCCCGAAGAGATCGGAGCGATACCGCCGACAGAACAGCCGACGGAATTGTCCACCGAGCCGTCTACCGAACCGCCGACAGAATCTCCCACAGAAAGTCCGACTCAGGCGCCTGCCGAAGCGCCGACACAGTCCCCGCTCGAGAAGATGCTCACCGGGATGTCCGGCAGATATAAGAATGTCAATGAAGCTTTTCCGCAGGACGTCAGCGTCAACGGCGGCGAGATGACGATCGTTGACTATAGCAAAGAAGTCACCTTCGATTCGTTGCGGTTCAACTCAGCGGAACAGATCGCCGAAGGCGTTTATCGTTTTGATCTGGAGAAGCAGGAACGATATGACGGTATGTTCAGCCATTGGAACGGTTATTACTATCAAAAGGGGACCTCTGTGTCTTATCTGCCGCAGGAGTGGAGAGAGATGTTCCACTACCTCGGCTATTGGCGGTATGAGATCCGCTACTCCGTGGACGACTATCGGATGCAAAAGGATGTGCTGCTGCTCACAGACCCTCAATTTGAGAACGATTTTGAATATTACTATCGCTCCGAGTAAAAAGAATGAACCTTTTTGTCGGCTTTTGCATCTTTATTAGTGTGAGAATCTTTATCACGAATACCATTACAGGAGGAAAAAATGAAGAACTATCGAAAGATCCTATCCATTCTCATGGCGCTGATACTGGCGCTGAGCGTTATCCCGGTTTCGCTGTCCGCGTCGGCGGCACAGACGGAAACGCCGTCTGTCGGAGACAATCCGATCACAAGGGAAAACGGTATTGTTGATCCCGCCTATCCCGACTATGAATACTTACCGACCGGTAACGGCGCAAAGATCGTCTATTATAACGGCGAGGGCGGCGACGTCACCATCCCCGCGCGTCTGGGCGGCTATACCGTGACATGCATCGGCTCTTCTTTTGCCGGACCGCTGGCACAGAGGTTCAAGAGCGTCGTGATCCCCGATACGGTCACGACGATCGAAAACATGGCATTTTACTATGCGAATCATCTGACGAGCGTGACGCTCCCCGCTTCGCTCACGAGTATCGGCGACATGGCGTTTGAGAAATGTTCTTTACTCAAGACGGTGACGCTCCCGGATTCTGTCGAAAAAATCGGAAGCATGGCGTTTTTCGACTGCGCCGCGCTGGAAGAGGTCGTGTTCCCCTCTGCTTTGAAAGAGATCGGATGGAAAGCGTTCAACCGGTGCAAAGCCTTGAAGAACGCCGAGCTCCCCGGCTCTGTCACAACAATCGGCGAGAAGGCCTTCGGCAGCTGCCCCTCGCTTGAAAAGATTTTTATCCCGGCGTCTGTCACCGAGATCGGCAGCGAAGCGTTCGTCCTCGGCAGCGATGCGTTCCCGACGTTCGATGACACATCCGGTAATAAGCGTGAGCTTCCGGAGGATATGAGGGTCAGCATCATCGTTGACCCGGCGAACAAGGTCTATGACAGCAGAGATAACTGCAACGCGATCATCGAGACCGCGACCAACACTCTGCTTGACGGCTGCAGCAAAACGGTTATCCCCGACACAGTCACCGCGATCGGAGACTGTGCGTTCAGAGGCAGTACCGGTTTGAAGCAGGTAGAGCTTCCCGCCGGGCTGAACAGCATCGGCGAATCGGCGTTTATGGGCTGTAGAGAACTGACAAGCGTCGTCATCCCCGATCAGGTCACGGAAATCCCCAGAGAAGCGTTCTATGGCTGTTCGGCTATGACAAGCGTGACATTCCCCGAAGGTCTTGCCCGAATCGGGTGGGGCGCGTTTTTCTGCTGTGACTCTCTGAAGAGCGTGACTATCCCCGCGTCTGTAGAATATATCGGCGGCGAAGCCTTCGGCTACCATCGGGTTTATGAAAAAGACGACATACATAATAAGTGGGGTTGGTACATCAAGATCATGGACGACTTCACGATGTACGGTTACTACGGCACCGGCGCCGATCGCTACGCGGCGTATCCGTCATACGATGAAGATCACATTCGCTTCATCGGTCTCAACGAGATGCCGACCGAAAAGAAAATCAAGGCAGACCTTTCCGACGGTATGTTACTGGAGGTCAACGACCTGACCGGTGCACCGACCACGGACAAGTACGGCGAACCCCATGATTACAGAGATGATTATCCTAACAGAACCGTCATCGGCATCTATGATATCACCCTGTGGAGCGCGGATCACCGAGCGGTCACCCTACCCGAAGAGCCTTTCACCGTGAGGATCCGTTGCTCACAGCCGGACGCGAAGGTATATGAAGCCGGTTACTATGACGATTTGAACGCGGTCTATGAAAACGGTTGGCTGGTCTTTTCTGTTGACCGGATAACGAGATTTGCCGTTGTAGCGGGCGCGGATGTTGTCCTGCCCGTATGCGGCGACATCGACGGCGACGGCGAGCTCTCTGTCTATGACGTGACGATCATCCAGCGCTATGAAGCGGGGATGACAGTCAAATCCGACGCGGAAATGATCCTGCATGCCGACGTCAACGGCGACGGCGCGACAGATGTTTTCGACGCGACCTATGTCCAGCGATATCTGGCCTCGATGGATTCGCCTCATCCTGCCGGCGAAAAATTCTGACACTCACTTTTGGTAAGGCCGCCGCTCCGTTCGGCAAGGAAATGTCGTTAAGGGCTGAAGTGAGCCTCGGTCTTGATAATCCTAAAACCCCATCGGACGCGCAATACCCTATGTCCGGTGGGGCTTTTCTTATCCTCTTTGTCAAAAATTATCCAAAAAGTCCTCGCCGAGGGCTTTTTTCTTTGTGATTTTGCTGTGGTTTTTTGTAAAAAAGGTTGTTTTTTAGATATGGGTATGATAAAATGTAATGGAATAATATCGGTTAGTGTGCGCTTACGTCCTACCGATAAAAATTAAATACAGACAGGAGTTGACATTATGGCAAGAGTTTCCGGTGTGCTTATGCCTATCACCTCTCTGCCGTCGCCGTACGGAATCGGCACCATCGGTAAAGAGGCAAGGAAATTCGCAGATTTTCTGAAAGCCGCAGGTCAGACGATCTGGCAGATTCTGCCGGTCGGCCCGACCAGCTACGGCGACAGCCCCTACCAGAGCTTTTCTACTTACGCGGGCAATCCCTATATGATTGACCTCGATACGCTCGTTAAGGAGGGTCTTTTGACCAAAGCCCAGATCAAGAAATTTTTCTGGGGCGACAATGACGAGGAAATCGACTACGGCGCTATCTATGAAAGCCGCTTCAAGGTGCTGAAGATAGCCTACAGCAAGTTTAAAGAAGGCGACCAAAAAGCCTTTAACTCCTTTAAGAGAAAGAACGCAAAGTGGATCAAGGACTATGCCCTCTATATGGCGGTCAAGCTCCACTTCGGCAACAAGGCGTGGCCCGAGTGGGAGGACGAGAGCATCCGCGTTCGCGAGGAAAAAGCCATCCGCCGCTATACCCGCAAGTTCAAGGAAGAGATTGACTTCTGGAAGTGGGTACAGTTCAAGTTTTATGAGCAGTGGGAGGACTTCCGCGCTTATGTCAACGGCAAGGGCATCAAGATCCTCGGCGATATGCCGATCTACGTCGCGATGGACTCCGCTGACACCTGGGCAAACCCGGATGTGTTCTGGCTGGATGAAGAGCGTAAGCCCGTCTGTGTCGCCGGCTGCCCGCCCGATTACTTCTCTGAGACCGGTCAGCTGTGGGGCAATCCCCTGTATGACTGGAAGTATCTCAAGAGCACCGGCTATGAGTGGTGGATGAACCCCGCCGCCGACAAGCTCTTTGACATCACCCGTATCGACCACTTCCGCGCGTTCGATACCTACTACGCCATCCCCTTCGGCGCGGAAAACGCCATCAACGGCGAGTGGAAGAACGGCCCCGGCATCGACTTCTTCCATGTTATGAACGACACCCTCGGCGATATTCAGATCGTCGCGGAGGATCTGGGCGAGCTGTTTGACAGCGTGCAGGAGCTGCTCAAGGAAAGCGGTTATCCGGGTATGAAGGTGCTGGAATTTGCCTTTGCGGATGACGATGAAAACGACTTCCTGCCTCCCAACTACACCGAAAACTGCGTTGTTTACACCGGTACCCACGACAACGATACCGTCATGGGCTGGTACGAACAGGCAGAAGGCTGGGAAAAGGAACACTGCAACAAGTTCATGAAAGAATATGTCGGCATGGACTTCGGCGACGAAGTTAACTGGAAGTTTATCGAGGCTGCCTACAAGAGCGTCGCAA
The DNA here is from genome assembly GCA_902763855.1 of uncultured Ruminococcus sp. Lineage (GTDB taxonomy): Bacteria > Bacillota > Clostridia > Oscillospirales > Acutalibacteraceae > Ruminococcoides. The sequence goes on from CACWTM010000052.1 coordinate 4,312, forward strand.
ATTACGCAATCATCCAGATGCAGGATATCCTGGGCCTTGGCTCAGAGGCGCGTATCAACGTTCCCTCTACCCTCGGCGGTAACTGGGTCTGGAGAATCAAGAAAGGTGCTGTCACCAAGGATATCACCGATAGATTATATAAACTTACGAAAACATATTCACGATTGGAGGACTAAACAATGGCTATTACGATGGAACAGATCACCGGCATCGCGAAAGCCGCCTATTGTAAAAAACCGAAGGATCTCACCACCCAGCAGCTGCACCTTGTCATCGGTAAGGCTATCATGGGCGAGATCGCGGACAACTGGCGCAAGAGCAAGAAAAAACATGAGGAGAGCCGCAGAGCTTACTACTTCTCCGCAGAGTTCCTGATGGGCAGGATGTTCTACAACAACCTGTACTGTCTCGGAATGCTCGACGAAGTCAAGGAACTCTTGAAGAGCAAGGGCATCGACATCAACCGCTTTGAGGATATCGAGGACGCCGCTCTGGGTAACGGCGGTCTGGGCAGACTTGCCGCCTGTTTCCTTGACTCTGCTGCAACGCAGGAAGTTCCGCTGGACGGCTACGGCATCTTCTATCGCTACGGTCTGTTCAAACAGCTCATCAAGGACGGCTATCAGGTTGAGGTCGCCGATAACTGGCTCAAGTACGCCGATCCGTGGTGTATCCGCCGCGTCGATCAGGCACAGATCGTCAACTTTGCCGACAGCACCGTTGTTGCGGTTCCCTATGACATGGCGATCATCGGCTACGGCACCAAGAACATCAACACCCTGCGTCTGTGGCAGGCGGAGCCGGTAGACGACTTCGACTTCCTCGCGTTCAACGACGGCAGATATGACGATGCTGTCAAGAATAAGAACAACTGTGAGAACATCTCCCGCGTTCTGTATCCGAACGACAACAGCTACGAGGGCAAGATCCTGCGTTTGAAGCAGCAGTACTTCTTCTCCTCCGCGTCTCTGCAGGATATCATCCGTAAGTATAAGAAGAAATACGGCAACGATTTCTCTCACTTCTCAGAGATGACCACCATCCAGCTCAACGATACCCATCCCGTTATCTCCATCCCCGAGCTGATCCGTCTGCTCGATAAGGAAGGCGTCGGCTTTGACCAGGCGTTCGAGATTGCTCAGCAGACCTTCAACTACACCAACCATACCGTTATGTCCGAGGCTCTTGAGAAGTGGGACAACGGTCTGATGAAGATGGTCATCCCCGAGGTCTACGCGATCATCGAGCGCATCAACGATCGCCAGTGGCACGACCTCAAGTACAAGGGCGTTGAGGAGCACAACATCAACGCGATGCGCATTATGTGGGACGGCAAGATCCATATGGCAAGACTCGCGATTTACGTTTCTTCCTATGTCAACGGCGTTGCTTGGATCCACACCGAGATCCTCAAGAACGACGTCCTCAAGGAATGGTACTGGGTCTATCCCGAGCGTTTCCAGAACAAGACCAACGGTATCACCCAGCGCCGCTGGCTCGGTCTGTGCAACCCCGAGCTTGCTTCCTTCATCACCGACCGCATCGGTTCCGGCTGGCTCAAGGATATGAGCAAGATGGATAAGCTCGACGCGCACATCAACCCCGACGCTGTCAAGGAATTTAACAAGATCAAATACGCGAAGAAGAAACAGCTCGCCGCCTATGTCAAGAAGATGGATGATATCGAGATCAACCCCAAGTTCATCTTCGATATCCAGGTCAAGCGTCTGCACGAGTACAAGCGTCAGCTTCTGAACGCCTTCTCGATCATGTGGATCTACTTCCGCATCAAGAGCGGTCAGCTGCCCGACTTCCAGCCGACCTGCTTCATCTTCGGCGCGAAGGCCGCTCCCGGCTACAAGAGAGCGAAAGCCATCATCAAGTACATCAACGAGATCGCGAACCTCGTCAACAACGATCCCGACACCAAGGATAAGCTCCAGGTTGTATTTGTCAGCAACTATAACGTTTCTTACGCTGAGAAGCTGGTTGTCGCGGCGGATATCTCCGAGCAGACCTCTACCGCGGGTACAGAGGCTTCCGGTACCGGTAACATGAAGTTCATGTTCAACGGCGCTGTGACCCTCGGCACCTACGACGGCGCGAACGTCGAGATCACCCAGCAGGCAGGCGAAGAGAACGAGTACATCTTCGGCGGCAGAGTCGAGGATATCGAGCGACTGAAGAAGGAAGGCTACGACGCGAGAGCGCTGTATAACTCTAACCCGATGATTAAGCGTGTCGTCGATACTCTGGTCGACGGTACCTTCAACGACAACGGCGCTCAGGGCGAGGGTTCCTTCGCAGAGCTGCACAACGCGCTCATCAACGGAACCAACTGGCACCATGCCGACCACTACTTCCTGCTCTATGATCTGCAGGATTATGTTGCGAAGAAGCTGCAGGCGAATAAGGACTATAAGGATCGTATCGCCTTCGGTACCAAGTGCCTGAAGAACGTCGCGCACTGCGGCACCTTCAGCTCCGACCGCACCATCCTCCAGTACGCTTCCGAGATCTGGAAGGTAAAATAAAGCACGCGCGCGTGCTTTGTTCCGCCTTTTGCGAACGGCATCTGTGCTGACTCTGCGAAGCGGCGGGTCAAAACAGATTCTTTCAATTGTCATTTATGAGCCGTCAACTGACGGCGCGCAATCTCAACCGCATACAAAAACTGCCCCGATCACTCGGGGCAGTTTTCAGTTTTATACAATTCATCCGTCAGCACACGCTGATACTTAGTATGAAACCTTCCTTTCCCAAAGGGAGGCACATCAAATTACATAGTTGTCCGCGGTCTCGGTATTGGTGAGGCTCGCGATGGTGATGCCATCGAAGTACTTGTTGGTCATATCGTAGAAGCCCTGCCACATTTGCAGCGTGCGGCACTCTGCGGCGCGTTCACACGGCTTTGCGTCGGGAGAAAGACACGCGACCGGCGCGAGGTCACCCTCGGTCAGGCGCAGTACCTCGCCGACGGTGTATTCTTCGGGAGAGCGGGTCAGCTTGTAGCCGCCGCCCTTGCCGTGGACGCCTTCGATCAGCTTTGCTTTTGTCAGCGTGGGCAGAATACGCTCCAGATATTTTAAAGAGATTTCCTGTCGTGCGGCAACGTCCTTCATCGGGATGTAGCTGCCGTTATTGTGCTCCGAAAGGTCGATCAGCACGCGCAGCGCGTATCGTCCTCTGGTTGAAACCATCATTTGAGTCACCTTTCTTTCAGCGAATAGTGAAGGGCGGGACACCCGTACCCGATTGATATTCATTATTCCGGGTATCATCAGTCCTCTTCGGTGTATGGGTATCGTAACCATAATCAAAGATTTTGACATATCTCAGCCCGTTGCCGCAAAACGGCAAACCGCACGGGCATATTTGTATTTATATGGTTTATACGGTTATTATACCACATACTCGGTAGGTAAATCAAGTATATTTTACATTTTATCTCTGACTTTACACCAAAGAGATTTTATTATATAATATCCACAAATAACTTTGGCGAGGTAATTATGAAAGCTTTGATTGCGATGAGCGGCGGTGTGGATTCGTCCGTAGCGGCGCTGTTGATGGGTGAGCACGAGCGTGTAGGCTGTACCATGCGTCTGTTCGACGCGGATGACAGCGAGAACAGGCGCGAGAACTCCTGCTGTTCGCTGGAGGACGTTGAGGACGCGCGCGCGGTATGCTACCGCCTCGGGATTCCGTACCATGTGTTCAACTTTACCGACGACTTTGAGGAAAAGATCATCAAAAAATTTGTCGACAGCTACCGTCATGGCATCACGCCGAACCCCTGTATCGACTGCAACCGCTATATGAAGTTCGACAAGCTCTTCTACCGCGCCAGACAGCTGGGCTGTGACTGTGTTGTGACGGGGCACTACGCCCGTATCGAGGAACAGGATGGAAAATTTGTGCTGAAAAAAGCCCTCGATCCGTCAAAGGATCAGAGCTACGTGCTGTACTCGATGACGCAGGAACAGCTCGCGCATACGCGGTTTCCGCTGGGTGAGCTGTCCAAGGACGAGGTGCGCGGGATCGCTGAAGAAAACGGTTTTGTCAACGCGAAAAAGCCCGACAGTCAGGATATCTGCTTTGTGCCCGACGGCGACTATGCCGCCTTTATCGAGAGGTACAGCGGCGCGATGACAACGGGCGATTTTGTGACGACCGACGGCGAGGTGCTGGGACGGCACAAGGGAATCACCCACTATACGATCGGTCAGCGCAAGCACCTCGGGATCAGCGTCGGAAAACCGATTTTTGTGGTGAAGATCAACGCCGATGATAACACGGTTGTGCTGGGGGATGAAAGCGCGCTGTTCAGCACGGTGGCAAAGGTCGGGGATTTCAACTGGATCGGCGGTGAGGTTCCGTCTGAGCCGCTGCGGTGTAAGGCAAAGACCCGCTACCGCCAGACCGAACAGCCGGCGGTCGCTTATCCGCTGGAGGACGGAACGGTGGAGGTCGTGTTTGACGAGCCGATCCGTGCGATCACCCCGGGTCAGGCGTGTGTGCTGTACGACGGTGAAATCGTCCTCGGCGGCGGAGTGATTCAATAAAAATGTAGGGGAGGGGCTTGCTCCTCCCGTATAAGTTAACGCCCTGCGAAAAATCGCAAGGCGTTTTTCGATTCACCGGGTTTTTCCGAGCATCCGCTTCTTGATATCCGCTTTGTCAAACGCAGCGGCGATCAGGATGAAGATCAGCGCGGAGGCGACCGCCTGAATACTGTTTTCGGGCATTTTCCAGAGGGCGTTGACCAGCGCGCTGTGAAAGCTATCCCCCGCGAGCAGCTGACGAATCAGCTTGGAGATCGAGTAGCCGACAACCGTGACCAGACCGCTCGGGATGGTCATCAGCGCGTTGCGTTTTGTCAGGAGCTTGTCACTCTTGGCGCTGAAGAAAACGGCGTTGAGCGCCTTGATGACGACGGTGTAGATGATGGTTTCGGGATAGACCAGCAGGTCGGCGATACCGCCGCCGATGGCAGACGCCGCAACCGCAAACGGCAGGGGCAGAAAGCTCGACGTCAGATAAATCATGGAGTCGCCGAGGTGGACGTAGCCGCCGGTGGGGGTTTTGATCTGGACAAACGCGGTCATTACCGCGATCATCGCCGCGAACATCGCCGCGATAACGATATGGAGGGTGTTCTCCGAGTGTTTTGATTTCATTTCATATACCTTCTTTGTGTAGGGTTGAGATTTGAGAAGTTGGTCAAATTTTCGGCTTGGCATACCAACTGTCATGCAATATTGAGCGTCGCCGCCGCACCTTCCGTTCAGATACAAAACGGCTTCGGATGTCCCGAAGCCGTATCTTTCATCAATCCTGGAACAGGGGAGTGGAGAGATAGCGATCGCCTGTATCCGGCAGCAGAACAACAATGTTTTTGCCTGCGTTCTCGGGTCGCTTTGCGACCTCAATCGCCGCATACGCCGCCGCACCCGAGGAGATACCGACCAGAACGCCCTCGGTTTTGCCGATGAGCTTGCCTGTCGCAAAGGCATCCTCGTTAGTGACGGCGATGATCTCGTCATACACCTCGGTGTTCAGCACATCGGGTACAAATCCGGCGCCGATACCCTGTATCTTGTGCGCGCCCGCGGTACCCTTGCTCAGAACGGGGGAGGAAGCAGGCTCGACAGCGATGACCTTGACATCGGGATTTTTACTTTTCAGATATTCGCCGACGCCCGTGACGGTGCCGCCGGTGCCGACGCCTGCGATAAAGATATCAACCTTGCCGTCAGTGTCGCCGTAGATTTCGGGACCGGTCGTCGCGACATGCGCCGCGGGGTTCGCGGGATTGACAAACTGACCGGGGATGAACGCGCCCTCGATCTCTTTTGCCAGCTCGTCAGCCTTGGCGATCGCGCCCTTCATGCCCTTGGTGCCGTCGGTGAGCACCAGCTCCGCGCCATACGCCTTCATCAGCTGTCTGCGCTCTACGCTCATCGTCTCGGGCATAACGATGATGATACGGTAGCCTCTTGCCGCCGCGACAGCCGCCAGACCGATACCGGTGTTGCCGGAGGTCGGCTCGATGATGACGGAGCCTTCTTTGAGCAGACCCTTCGCTTCTGCGTCGTCGATCATCGCCTTCGCGATACGGTCTTTGACAGAGCCGGCGGGGTTGAAGTACTCCAGTTTTGCGAGGACTTTTGCGCTGAGGTTCAGCTTCTTTTCGATATTGCTCAGTTCAAGCAGAGGGGTCTTGCCGATCAGCTGATCGGCGGATGTATAGATATTAGCCATGGTGTTTCTCCTTATTATATAGCATGAAAATTTGTTTGTAAAGCCTTATTGCAGGAGGGAGGGTTCTCCCCAAAGCATCTTGTGTAAGCTTCAACATCGAAAGCCGCTCATGTACATCATATCACCTTCATGTTTCGTTAAATACAACCTACCTATCGAACAGGTTGGTATTATAATAGCAAACAAAGCCCGAAATGTCAATACTTTTTTGAAAATTATTCATTCTTCGCAAAATCGCCGCCCCTTGTCGGGCTTTCTTTGGTGACCATTTACTTGACAATAAATGTGAGAAGTGATACAATATCTAACGTAAGATATGTTAACGTAAAGAGTGGGTCTTGACGGACCCGCTCTTTGTTATTGTTAACGCGCTTTTGTATGTCGTTGCCGGGTGCTCGGCGTGCGGCATGTTAGGAGGGATAACTTGGCGAACAGCAAAGGCAAAAACACCGTGTCGATCGTCGAGGGTATCGCCGCTCCGATCGCCGAGGGCTTGGGACTTCGGATCTGGGACGTGCGGTATCTGAAAGAGGGCTCTCAATGGTTTTTGAGAGTTTTTATCGACAAGGACGGCGGTGTAGACATCAACGACTGTGAGGCGATGTCACGCGCGCTCGATGAGCCGCTGGACAAAGCCGACCCCATCGACGGCGAATATATCCTGGAAGTCAGCTCCCCGGGTATTGAACGCGATCTGATCCGCCCGGAGCATTTCGCACAGTTCATCGGCGCGGATATCATGGTAAAGATGATACGTCCGCTCGAGGGTATCGGTAAGGAGTTCAAGGGCGTTTTGACCGCTTTTGAGGATGGGATGGTTACCATCACCGACCACAGCGGCGAAAACAGCGTTACCATCAGCAAAAAGGACGCGGCAACTATCAAGCTCGACGACTTTGATTAGTTAGGAATGAGGAGTTAGGAGTTAGGAGTTAGGAATTGCGGGTGGGCTTTGCCCACACCCGATTTGTAATACACTATAAATACGATGGTTAATGAGAAGGACAGTTTATCCGATGGAACACTGACCACTAACCACTGAACACTATACAGAAAGGTCTGATTTGGAAAAATGGCAAGCAATAAAGAACTCTTCGAGGCGCTTCGGCTCCTTGAAAAAGAGAAAGGAATCCCGGCTGAGTACATGATTACTCAGATCAAAAAAGCGATCATCACCGCCTGCAGAAACCTCTACGGCGGCAACGAGAACGTTGAGATCAAGATGGACTCGGATAAAAACACCTTCTCCGTCAAGCTGATGAAGACGGTGGTTGAGGAAGTAGAAGACCCGAATTTTGAGATCTCTCTGGAGGACGCTGCGGTGATCTCCAAGCGCGCCGCTGTCGGCAAGGAGATCGGTATTCCGCTCGAGCCCAAACAGTTCGGCCGTATCGCGGTTCAGACCGCGCGATCTGTCATCCGTCAGGGCATCCGCGACGGCGAGAAGGATCAGATGCTGGTTGAGTTCCAGAGCAGAGCGCAGGAGATCGCGACGGCGACCGTCGAGCGTGTTGATCCCGTCACCGGCAACGCGACCTTGAAGATCGGAAACGCCGTTACCGTCCTGCCCAAGTCCGAGCAGATCGAGGGCGACGTTCTCAGAGAAGGCGGCACGATCAAGGTTTATGTAGCAGGCGTCAAGGAGAACGAAAAAGGCCCGAGAGCGATTATCTCCCGTACCCATCCCGATTTTGTCAAGAGACTGTTCGAGAAAGAGATCCCCGAGATCTACGACGGTACCGTTGAGATCAAGTCGATCTCCCGTGAAGCCGGTTCCCGTACCAAGATGGCTGTTTTCTCCGAGGACAGCGAGATCGACGCGGTCGGCGCGTGTATCGGCGCGCGCGGCGCTCGAGTCAACACCATCGTCGAAGAGCTGGGCGGTGAGAAGATCGACATCGTCCCCTACAGCGACGATCCCGAGCAGTTCATCGCGGCGGCTTTGTCCCCGGCAAACGTCGTGAAGGTCGAGCTTGCCGACGACGGTACCAAGGCGTGCAAGGCGACTGTGCCCGACGGCCAGCTGTCGCTTGCGATCGGCAACAAGGGTCAGAACGTCCGTTTGGCGGCTAAGCTGACCGGTTACAAGATAGATATCCGTCCCGAGTCAGGCTTCTGGGGCGAAGATACCGAAGACGACAAGGAAAATGATTGATACGCCGTAAACTTACGGTAAGGAGAGAATCTTATGGCTGAGCGAAAAATACCGCTTAGAAAATGTATCGGCTGCGGCGAGATGAAGGATAAGCGAGAGCTGGTGCGTATCGTGCGCAATAAAGAAGGCGAAATCTCTGTCGACCTGATCGGCAAAAAGCCCGGTCGCGGCGCATATATATGCAAGAGTATCGAGTGCCTTGACAAGGCGCAAAAGGCAAAGCGTCTGGAGCGCGCCTTTTCCACCCGTATCGAGCCCGAAATCTACGATACCATGAGGAGAGAGCTTAGTGAATAACGACAGACTGCTGAGCTTTCTCGGTATATGTAAACGCGCCGGACGGCTGGTCTCGGGCGCGGATACCGTCACCAAGGCGGTCAGCGAGGGAAAAGCGCTGCTCGTGCTGTATGCGTCGGATGTTTCCGAAAACAGCCTCAAGCAGGTGCTGCGATCTGCTCGGGAGCATGCAGTGCCCGTCAAACAAATCCCGTATTCCAAAGCGGAACTGAGCTTTGCCCTCGGAAAGCACTGCGGTATCATCTGTACCGCGGACAAAGGCTTTGCCGACAAGATTCTGACAATGATCTAAGGAGGAATTACCATGGCTATTATGATTAAATATAAAGTCAAAGAGGTGGCCACTGACCTTGACGTCACAACCAAAGAGGTGATCGCTGTGCTGAAAGATAAGCTCAGCGTGGATAAAAAGGCTATGACCACCCTCAGCGAGGATGAGCTCAACTACATCTTCGATTACTTTACACAGAAGCACGCGATCTCTGATCTTGCGCCGTACTTCGCGGTGCGCGATGAAGCGATCAAAAAGCAGCAGGAAGAGGAAGAGAAGCGTATCGCGGAGGAAAAACAGCGCCGCGAGGAAGAAAAGCAGCGCCGTGAGGCAGAGAAGGATAAGCTCCGTCCCGACTCGGCGAAGAAGGCGGGCAAGCAGCAACAGCAGCCTGTCCAGCCCAAAAAGGAAAAAACCGACAAGACCGCCGAGATCGACTTGAAGTCTGAGATTAAGTCGAAGCGCGGTACCGGCCGTATCGTCGATACCGGCGCGGCGGAGGTCAACGTCGACCGCTATAACCAGAAGTACGACGATCTCGCCCTTGACAAGGTCAGGAACGAGAACAACATGTCCTCAAAGAAGCAGAAGATCAACCAGCGCTCCAAACAGCGCAACCGCCGCTCCGCAAAGCGCGAAACCGAGCGCGAGCGCATGGCGCGTATCGAGAAAGAGCGCAAGGCAAAGAAGATGACCGTCGAGATCCCTGACGAGATCTCTATCGGCGATCTCGCCCTCAGACTCAAGGCGACCATCGCCGAGGTTGTCAAGAAAGCCTTCCTCATGGGTACGATGGTTACCGCCAACGACGTTGTCGACTTTGACACCGCTTCCCTGATCGCGATGGAGTTCCACGCAAAGGTTGAGAAAGAGGTTGTCGTCACCATCGAAGAGCGTATCATCGACGACAGCGAGGACGCTGACGAGAACCTGATCGAGCGCGCTCCGGTTGTCGTCGTCATGGGTCACGTCGACCACGGCAAGACCTCTCTGCTCGACTATATCCGCCACGCTCACGTTACCGACAGCGAAGCCGGCGGTATCACCCAGCACATCGGCGCATATAGGGTCAAAATCAATGACCGCGACATCACCTTCCTCGATACCCCGGGTCATGAGGCGTTCACCACTATGCGTGCGCGCGGCGCTCAGGTCACCGATATCGCGATCCTTGTCGTAGCGGCTGACGACGGCATCATGCCCCAGACGGTCGAAGCGATCAACCACGCCAAGGCGGCAGGCGTATCTGTCATCGTGGCGATCAATAAAATGGATAAGCCCGGAGCAAACCCCGAGCAGGTCAAGCAGCAGCTTACCGAGTATGAGCTGATCCCCGAGGAGTGGGGCGGCGATACCCCCTGTGTTCCCGTATCCGCCAAGACCGGCATGGGTATTGACGATCTTCTCGAGATGGTTCTGCTCGTCGCCGACATGAAAGAGCTCAAAGCCAACCCCGACCGTGCCGCGAAGGGTACTGTCATCGAGGCGCGTCTGGATAAGGGCAGAGGCCCTGTCGCGTCCATCCTTGTCCAGAACGGTACGCTCCACACCGGCGACATCGTCGTCGCGGGTATGGCGGTCGGCCACGTCCGCGCGATGACCGACGACAAGGGCAACCGTGTTACCTCGGCAGGCCCGTCTGTTCCGGTTGAGATCACCGGTCTTGACGACGTCCCCACCGGCGGCGATACCTTCAACGCCGTTACCGACGAGCGTCTGGCGCGTGAGCTGGTCGAACAGCGCAGACACGAGAAGAAAGAGGCTGAGTTCAACGCTCAGACCAAGGTCACCCTCGATAACCTCTTCGATCAGATGAAGCTCGGCGAGGTCAAGGAACTGAAGATCATTGTCAAGGCAGACGTTCAGGGTTCGGTTGAGGCGGTTCGCCAGAGTCTTGAGAAGCTCTCTAACGAAGAAGTGCGCGTCAATATCATCCACGGCGCTGTCGGCGCGGTCAACGAGTCTGACGTCATGCTCGCGAACGCGTCGAACGCGATCATCGTCGGCTTCAACGTCCGTCCCGACGCGACCGCTCAGGCGAACGCTGAGCGCGACGGTGTGGATATGCGTATGTATCGCGTTATCTACGATTGTATCGAAGAGATCGAGAGCGCGATGAAGGGTATGCTCGCGCCCAAGACCCGTGAGGTCATCCTCGGTACCGCAGAGGTGCGCAACGTCATCCGCATCAAGAGTATCGGCAACATCGCCGGCTGCTATGTCAAGAGCGGTAAGATCCAGCGCGGCGCGGGCGTCCGCGTGGTGCGCGACGGTATCATCATCGCCGACGACAACATCGGCTCGCTCCAGCGCTTCAAGGACAGCGTCAAAGAGGTCGCGGAGGGCTACGAGTGCGGTATCGGTCTTGAAAAGTACAACGATATCAAAGAGGGCGATATCTTTGAGGTGTTCACCATCGAAGAGTACAGAGAGGACTGAGTCCTCAGCGATGTTTTGCTGTGCAAAGTGAAGGTGCTTCGCAGCGAAGCTCACCGCGAACACGGTGAGTGATGGTTGCTTTTCGGCAAGTTATGGGCGGGCGCTGCCCGCACCCATGGAAACAGAGGATTATTACTATGGCTAATCATAAATTAGGCAGGACGACGGAGGATATCCGCCGCGAGCTGACCGATATCTTCCGCACGCTGAAAGACCCGCGTGTCACCTCGTGCTTTCTGTCGATCGTGCGCGTAGAGGTTACCAACGACCTTTCCTACTGTACGGTCTACGTCAGCGCGCTGGAGGGTATGGATAAGGCGAAAGGAGCGGTCAAGGGGCTGAAAAGCGCCGCGGGCTACATCCGCAGAGAGCTTGGGCACAGGCTCCGCCTCCGCCATGTTCCCGAGCTGATCTTTACGCCCACCGACTCCATCGAGTACAGCGCCGAGATCTCCCGCATCCTGCACAGCTTGGATATCAAACCCGACACAGAGGAGGGCGAAGATGAAGAAGATAACGCTTGACGAGGCGGCGGCTCTGCTTTTGGAGCATGACCGAATCAAGATCCTCACCCACACCTACCCTGACGGCGACACACTCGGCTGTGCTTTTGCGCTGGTATATGTGTTTCTTGTAACAGAAAAATGGGAACGGATCTTGGCCCTTGCAGTGTGTATTACAGCCAGTGGCATTTGCTTTGCTGTTTCTTACCTTTCTCCGGATCTCCTGGATCGGCATACGGTACTCATGGAGCATGCGGAGTCTTTTTTATCAATTCTCCTTGTAACCGTCCTGCTGTGCTGTCTGTTTGCGTTTGTGACCGGTGTTTACCAGACTGAAAACCACATCGTACAGGAGCAGAAGAAAGAAATTGAGGAACTGAATCAAAGTCAGAAGAGATTTTTCTCTAATATGAGCCATGAGATCCGGACACCTGTCAATGCGATTATCGGACTGAATGAAATGACACTTCGGGAAGACATCTCTGATGAGGTTCGAGAAAACTCGATGAATATTGAGGTTGCCGGCAGAATCCTGCTTCACACGGTTAATGAGATTCTTGACATGTCCAAGCTGGAGACAGGTGGAATGGAAATCGTGTGCAGCGATTATAAGACAACGGCCATGCTGTCGGA
>CACWTM010000053.1 GCA_902763855.1 uncultured Ruminococcus sp.
TCATTACACCTTTCATGTGTAATCTAACGGAAAAGTATGCACTTTCAGATTCTTCACTGACGTTCAGAATGACATTTTTTGTTTTGCGACAGCCCCTTCGCTATATACGAAGATACGGTTATTGTTTATGACAGGAGCCTGACATCGGGCATGCTTTGCAGCTGCCGCAGCTGCATACCATGGACTTGCCTGCCTTTTTCTTTTTTACCATGCTGACAATAATCGCGGTGACGATGGCGATCAGCACGGCGCAGATGATGATGGTGCCGATATTCGCGCCGATCCATGCAAACATTTTGTCATCTCCTTCTTGCAGTTGTTATCGCAAGGGCTTTAGCCCGTAGCAATCTCAACCGATATTATATTATTTCATCTTGACATTCTTAGTCAGCTTATTTGCTTCTTTGTACGGCTTGAACAGCATGAACAGCATGAAGGCGATCAACAGGATCGCGACGATCAGCCCGATGATGTTCAGGTTGCCTGTGAACGCGCCGCCGATCTGGTTGATGCACAGCGCGACAGCATAGGCGAAAATGCACTGATACGCGATCGCGAACGCTGTCCATTTGCCGGAGTTCATCTCTCTGCGGATCGCGCCCATCGCCGCAAAGCACGGTGCGCACAGCAGGTTGAATACCAGGAACGAGAAGCCGGTTACGCCGGTGAACACGGTCGCCAGGGTCGCCCAGGTGCTCATCTCGCCGCCGCCGTAGAGAACGCCCATCGTGCCGACGATGTTCTCTTTGGCGATCAGACCGGTGATGGAGGCGACAGCCGCCTGCCAGTTGCCCCAGCCAAGCGGAGCGAAGATCCACGCGATGGTGTTGCCGATGGTGGCGAGGATGCTGGAGCCGATCTCTTCTGTACCGAGCATGGTAAATGTGCCGTCAACAAAGCCGAAGCGGCTGAGGAACCACAGCACGATGGTGGACAGCAGGATGATGGTGCCCGCCTTCTTGATGAACGACCAGCCGCGCTCCCACATCGAGCGGAGCACGTTGCCGAGGGTGGGCATATGGTAAGCCGGAAGCTCCATGACGAAGGGAGCCGGCTCACCCGCAAAGGGCTTGGTCTTCTTCAGCATGATACCGGAGATGATGATCGCCGCCATGCCGATGAAGTACGCGCCGGTCGATACCCACGGCGAACCGCCGAAGATCGCGCCCGCGATCATCGCGATGAAGGGGATCTTGGCGCCGCAGGGGATGAAGGTGGTGGTCATGATGGTCATGCGGCGGTCGCGCTCATTCTCGATGGTACGCGACGCCATGATACCGGGGATGCCGCAGCCGGTACCGATCAGGATCGGGATGAAGGACTTGCCCGAAAGACCGAAACGTCTGAATACACGGTCAAGGACAAAGGCGATACGCGCCATGTAGCCGCACGCCTCCAGGAACGCCAGCAGCAGGAAGAGTACCAGCATCTGGGGTACAAAGCCCAGCACCGCACCGACGCCCGCGACAATACCGTCGAGGATCAGCGAGGACAGCCACTCAGGCGCGTTGGCGGCGGTCAGACCCTTTTCGACGAGGACAGGGATACCGGGTACCCATACACCGAACTCGGCGGGATCGTCGGGCTTGCCTTCGTTTTTCGTAAAGGTTTCGGCGGCAGATTTGACGTCAGCGCCGGTAGAGGTTTCTTTGGTGATCTCGAGGGTCTCTTCATCCTCGACCTCATAGGTGAACTCGTCGGTGGTTTTGACGCTGTCGGCAAAGGCGTTGACCTCTGTGACGGCGGCTTTGGGATCGTAATATTCGTTTTCGAAGTCCAGCGCCTCTAACAGAGCGTCGTTGCCCGCCGCTTCAGCAGAGCCTGCGAGAACGCCGATCGCCTCGGCATGCTGTTCATACTCCGCCGAGCCGATGCCGAAGAGGTGGAAGCCGTCGCCGAACAGTCCGTCGTTTGCCCAGTTGGTCGCCCATGAGCCGACGGTGACCATGGAGATGTAGTAGACAAGGAACATGATAACCGCGAAGATGGGCAGTCCCAGCCAGCGGTTGGTCACGATCCTGTCGATCTTGTCGGAGGTCGAGAGCTGACCCTTTTGCTTGTTCTTGTAAACGCCGTCGATAATCTTTCCGATATAGACGTAACGCTCGTTGGTGATGATGGACTCCGCGTCGTCGTCATACTCTTCTTCGACAGCCTTGATATCTTTTTCGATGTGATTGCGCGTTGCTTCGTTGATTCCGAGCTTTTCGATGACCTTTTCGTCGCGCTCAAAGATCTTGACAGCGTACCAGCGCTGCTGCTCCTCGGGCATATCATGCACGCAGGCTTCTTCGATATGAGCGATCGCGTGCTCGACAGCGCCGTCAAACGGATGTCTGGGGACGGGCTTTTTGTCCTCTGCCGCTTTGATCGCGGCTTCGGCGGCTTCGATGACGCCGTGACCCTTCAGAGCCGAGATCTCGACGACCTTACAGCCCAAGGATCTCGCCAGCTCCGCGGTGTTGATCTTGTAGCCGTTTTTCTCGACGACGTCCATCATGTTGATGGCGACGACGACCGGGATCCCCAGCTCGCACAGCTGGGTGGTCAGATAGAGGTTGCGCTCGAGGTTGGTGCCGTCTACGATGTTGAGGATCGCGTCGGGACGCTCGTCGATCAGATAGTTTCGGGCGACGACCTCCTCCATCGTATAGGGGGAGAGGGAGTAGATGCCCGGCAGGTCGGCGATGGTGACGTCGTCGTGCTTCTTGAGCTTACCTTCTTTTTTTTCGACAGTGACGCCCGGCCAGTTGCCGACGAACTGGTTGGAGCCTGTCAGCGAGTTGAACAGGGTGGTTTTGCCGCTGTTCGGGTTACCCGCTAATGCGATTGTCAATTTCATATGTACCTCACTTTTTCGGATTTACCTTAGCTAACTCGGTTACCTAAAGCTAATCCGGCATCAAAAAAATATACTGCCGCGGGGAAGGAGAGTTCTCCCTCCCGCGCCGTTATTCTTCTACTTCTACCATCTCTGCGTCAGCCTTGCGCAGCGAGAGCTGGTAGCCGCGGACGGTGATCTCCAGCGGATCGCCCAGGGGAGCGACCTTCTGCACGGTGACCTCAACGCCTTTGGTAATGCCCATGTCCATGATGCGGCGCTTGACAGCGCCCTCGCCGTGGAGCTTCTTGACCTTGGCGGAGTCGCCGATCGCGACGTCTCTGAGAGTTTTCATATCTTTCCCTCCTTATATACGGAGAACAGGGAACGGAGAACGAAGAACGGTGAAAGTTTCCCGCTTTGCCCGGTCGATAATATATAACAGAATCAAAGCGCGAAGCGTTTCCTTCACCGCTCAACGTTAACCGATATCCGTTATCCGATTTAGATCATGATCTTTTGCGCCATTTCTTTGCTGATGGCGACGCGCGCACCCTTGACGTTGACGATGAGATTGCCGCCCATGGAGTTGACCACGGTGACCTTCCCTCCCGGTACAAAGCCGAGATTTTGGAGATGGGTGCGAACCTCCGCGTTACCGCCTATGCGTTTGATAATGTTTTCTTCGCCTAACGCTGCGAGTGTAAGCGGCATAGCTGAACTCCTTATCTGTACGATTATGCTTTTTCCGAATATTTATTAGCTCAGGCTAACCCGTGAGGAAAAAGCAAGGTTAGCTCAAACTAACCTTAATGTATTATAGCAACATTCGCTCGCTTTGTCAACACTATTTGAAGAAAAGGGCTGAAAAAAGCCGAGATATGGTTGTCCATATCCCGACTACGGTGAATTTTTCAATTTTTTTGACTTGATCGGCAGCATGACCAGCGCAAAGAGAAACAGCGCGATGCTGATCCACTGGGATGTGGACAGCCCAAAAAGCATGCCGCGAAAGAACTCGTCCGTGAAGCGAACGACCGAATAAATCAGTATATAAATGTATATCAGACGGCTCTGCATAATCCCTCTGTAAAAGAAGTACAGCAGGACAAGGAAGATCAACAGGTTGCAGCCGCTCTCGACAAGCTGGATCGGAAAGCGGCTGACGCCGTTGACAGAGGGGTTGAAGGTGTTGCCGTGCACGGTGAAGCCGAAGTTGCTCTCTATGCCGTAGCAGCAGCCACCCAGAAAGCACCCGATCCGCCCGAAGGTGTGAAACAGCGGCACCAGCACCGCGTAGATATCCAGCAGGCGGTCACGGTGGGGGGTGACGCTTTTCGCGAATTTGGTGTAGATCAGGATGGCAACGCCCGCCCCGATAAAGCCGCCGTAAAAGACAAATCCGCCGAACGCCGCGCTGATACACCTCCACAGTCCGTCCCATCCGATCTCGGAAAAATGGGAGAATCCGTAGAGCAGGACGCGGTAGTTGGTAGCGGCATACAGCGCGCTTGCGCCGACAGCCATACCGATCCCCGCGGCGATCATCGTCAGGGCAAAGTCATAGATATCAATGTCAAAGCGGCGGATCAGCCGGGATCCGACAAAAAAGCAGGCGGCAAATCCCAATACTGCCATCACGCCGTACAGACCGATCTGTCTGCCGAAAATTTCTATTGCGGGAAACATGGTTTTCTCCTTGAAACAACGCAGCCGGCCGTAAGCCCTACGACCGGCTGTGAAGCATTTGTGTGAAAGATCAGTTGGCAGAGGAGCTGATCTGATCCAGAGCGCTGGAGATATATTGCTGAGTCTGGGGATCGTTAGCAATCTTGGTACCTACCGCAACGAGAACGCCGCAGACAATGGTGCCGATGATAGACAGAACCAGACCGACAATGGACAGAATCAGACCGGCGGTAGCCATACCGCTCTTCTGACCGAGCGCCTTGTAGCTCTTCTGAGCGTTGATCGCGAGAATCAGACCGACGATCGCGCAGATGATGCCGATGATACCGAACGCGATACCCCACCAGGCGATCACGCAAGCGGCAATACCGAGTATCAGAGAAGCAATCGCTAAGCTTTTTTACCCTGTTGTTCCATGGAAAAATCCTCCTTTTATTCTTTTGGTTTTGAAAACCATCTTCATCATAGCATAGGTTATATTTTTTTGCAATATCACACAGGCCAACTTTGGTGAATCTGCTCAATTTTCCGCTTTAATACATTAAACAGACAGCATAATGACTAACATTTTTTGCAAATACGCGCGAGATTGATAAGATTTTGTCATATCTGTCGGGGAATTTGCAGCGACCGTCAGGAGAGGTATGTAAATATTGCACAATAACGATTGCTCTTTTTTATATATTTAATGGATTTTTGCGCTCTGAGGACGGTTTTTATTGTACGGCTTTTTAATTTGTTATATAATGATAAGGTAGCGTGGAATATCGGACACGCGTCACTTGTACTGAACACTCTTGAAAGGAGTTTTGAAATTGAAACAATACGACCCGAAACACATCCTCAATATCGCTATGGCAGGCCACTCCGGCGCGGGCAAGACCTCTGTCGCCGAGGCGATGCTGTATCTTTCCAAGGCGAGCGATCGTCTGGGCAAGATCGCGGACGGCAACACTCAGCTCGACTTTGATGCTGAGGAGATCCGCCGCAAGGTATCTATCGTTACCGCTGTCGCTCCCGTAGAGTGGAAGAATACCAAGATCAACATCATCGACACCCCAGGTCTGTTTGACTTTGAGGGCGGCGTTTTTGAGGGCTACCGCGCGGCTGAGACCGCTGTGATCGTCGTCTCCGCTAAGGACGGCGTGAACGTCGGTACCGAAAAGGCTGTCAAGGCGGCTGACAAGGAAGGCTTGACCAAGATCTTCTTCGTCAACGGCGTTTGTGACGAGGATGCGCGCTTCTACCGCGTTTTAGAGGACTTAAAGGCGACCTTCGGCCCCTCCGTATGCCCCGTTATCGTTCCCCATATCGAGAACGGTCAGGCGAACACCTACATCAACCTGCTCGAGTACAAGGCGTATAAGTATGACGCCAAGGGCAACGTCACCCCCACCGCGATCATCCCCGAGATGGGCGACCGCTTTGAGGGCCTCAGAGAAGCGATCAAGGAAGCTGTCGCTGAAACCAGCGAGGAGCTGATGGAAAAGTTCTTCATGGAAGAAGAGTTTACCCCCGAAGAGATCATCACCGGCGTATCCCAGGGCGTTAAGGACGGCACGCTGTGCCCCGTATTCTGCGGCGACGCTTCGACCACCTTCGGTATCGAGCAGTTCTTGAACACCATCACATGGCTGGCTCCGACCGCCGCCGACAAGGGTTCCGAGACCGCTGTCGACGTCAACGGCGATCCGGTAGACATCGCCTGCAACGAGCAGGGCGCTACCGCGGCGATTATCTTCAAGACCGTCGCCGACCCGTTTGTCGGCAAGCTCAGCTACTTCAAGGTTGTATCCGGCAAGGTTTCTACCGATACACCTCTCGTCAATATGCGCACCGGCAACCAGGAGCGTATCACCAAGGTTCTCACCGTGCGCGGTAAGAAGCAGGAGGACGCCGCGGCTGTTGTAGCCGGCGATATCGGCGCCATCCCGAAGCTGACCTCCGCCAACACCGGCGATACCCTCTGCTCCCCGACCCGCAAGGTCATCCTTAACGGCATCGACTATCCGGCTCCTTCCTTCTCTATGGCGGTTTATCCGAAGAAGAAGGGCGAAGAGGACAAGGTCGCGCAGGGTCTGGCAAGACTCGCCGAAGAGGATCCCACCATCAAGTATCAGAACGATCCCGAGACCCACGAGCTGGTTATGTCCGGTATGGGCGAACAGCACCTCGACGTTGTCGTTTCTAAGTTAAAGGCAAAGTTTAACGTAGAAGTTGAGTTAAAACAGCCCAAGGTCGCTTACCGCGAGACCATCCGCGGCAAGTCTGACGTAGAAGGCAAGCATAAGAAGCAGTCCGGCGGCTCCGGTCAGTACGGTGACGTTTGGATCAAGTTCGAGCCGTGTGACAGCGACGGCCTCGAGTTCGAGATCGCCGTCGTCGGCGGTTCCGTACCCAAGCAGTTCTTCCCGGCTGTCGAAAAGGGTCTGATGGATTCTATCAAGAAGGGCCCGCTGGCAGGATACCCCGTTGTCGGCGTCAAGGCTACCCTGTACGACGGCAAGTACCATCCCGTTGACTCCAACGAAATGGCGTTCAAGACCGCCGCTCAGCTCGCGTTCAAGGCGGGTATCCCGCAGGCGAAACCCGCGCTCTTAGAGCCGGTCGGCACCCTCAAGGCGAACGTTCCGGACGCCAACATGGGCGACATCATGGGCGAGGTCAACAAGCGCCGCGGCCGCGTTCTGGGTATGAACGCCGGCGAGAGCGGTATGCAGATCGTCGAGGCTGAGGTTCCGATGGCTGAGATGGCTGATTTCTCGGTCTTTATGCGCCAGTGCACCCAGGGTCGCGGCACCTACAGCTTTGAGTTCGAGCGCTATGAGGACGCTCCCGCTCAGGTAGCCCAGAAGGTCATCGAAGCGGCAAAGGCTGAGGAAGCATAAGCAGCTTGAAGCAGCACCCGATCCCGCCCTTTGCAAAGGCGGCGGTACAATGACGCTTCTGCAACGGCGTGTCAAACGCGTGATTATGCAGTTATTCCATCATTCAAAATACATCTGCGCCCCGAGGTTTCTCGGGGCGTTATTGTCAGGAGATAGAAGATGAAAAAATTACTTTGTGTGATCGCGCTGCTGGCGGTCATGCTGTCCCTGTGCGCGGTGACCGTTTCCGCGAATGCGCCTTGGTATCCGGATATGATTATCAAGCTCGATCAGCCTTATGACGGCGACTATTGGCGACTATTCTGTCGCGGTTCTCAGTGACAGAAACGTGTTTTACTCGTACGACGAGCAATGGTACAACGATTATAAAGGTGAATATGGTCATGAAGCATTGTGGGCGGCGGTCAAAAAGATCAGAAGCGTCGGCGACGATGACGGATATACCTATATCGCGGACTTGAATAACACCAACAAAGCGAACGGGGAAACGGATGTCGTGTACCCGTATGACACCTTCAAGATCGCGCTGTATTTTTCCGATACCGATACGCTGGTGAAAACGGATATCCTTAAAAAAGAGAGTTTTTTCGAGGTATACAAGCTGACGCTTGACGCTCAAGAGATCGCCGCGATACAGGTCGCCGAGGTCGATCAAAATACCTACAAAGAGGGCGAGTATCACCCTGCGGTGACGACCGAAAAGCCAACAGTTTTCTCACTGATCTTTTCACCGGCTCTCGTTAAAATGTTCCTCGTTTGCCTTGCGTTCAATCTGGTGGTCGAGATTTTGATCGCTCTGCTGTTCGGCTACCGCAAATGGAAGCATATCCTCACGATCGCGGTCACCAATATCATCACGCTGATCCTGCTGACGGTGAGTACCATTCTCATCAATCCGCCTGTCTATGGCAGCTTGCTGAGCTTTCCGTTCGCGTTCTTCGAGATCGCGGTAGCGGCGGTCGAGGGCACGGTGTACGCGATCGCGTTCCGTCGTTTTGACAAGAGCGAAAAGTATCGCCCGTGGCTTCCGGTGCTCTATGCCTTTGTCGCGAACGCCTTCACCTATGTGGTCGGCTCGCTGTTTTATCTGATCCCGCATTATTGATTTATGGGCATTACGCAAAAAGCTCCCGAGAGATCGGGAGCTTTTGTGTACAAAAAATTTTGACAAGAAAACTTTGCAAAAACTATTGACAAGTACACTTGGCAGTGCTATAATAGCACCATCAAATGACAAGTAAACTTGTCAAATGGTATCAGTGCGGTTGAGATTGCCACGGTCGCAAGCTCCCTCGCAATGACATTCAAAAAGGAGTTGTTATTATGAATAGAGAAGATATATTGAAAAAAGCGCAGGCGGAGAATCACGGCAAGGACTATGCCGATATCGAGGCGCAAAAGAGCGGAACGCGCGCGGCGTATTTTATCGCTGTATTTCTGGTCATCATTGTTGATCTGGTTAACGGTTTCGTGCTCGGCTATGTGAACCGCGGCATGGACTTTGTCCTGTTCACGATGGCGTTCGTCGCCTTTTTGACCAAGTATATCAAGCTGCGCAAGCGTCATGAATTGATCGTGGCGATACTTTGGGGCATAGCCGCACTGTGTATGTTAGCGTGTTGGATCCTTCAGCTTTGCGGAGTGGCTAAATGATGGATAACGAATTGATATTGAGGAATAACCTTGCCGCGATTCGCAAGGAAAAGAAGCTGTCACAGGCAGAGCTGGCGAAGATGGTGGGCGTATCGCGCAACACCATCAGCTCCATCGAGACGGGACAGTTCAACCCGACGGCGAAGCTTGCGCTGATTCTGTGTATTGCGCTGGATAAGAAATTTGAAGAGATTTTTTACTTTTAGCAACACAAAAAGCTCCCGAGAGATCGGGAGCTTTCGTTATAGAATTGTAGTACGTTATATTAACCTAATAATCAAAAGTACACAATTGACCCGCCGTTGATGTTCTTTCATGAAAGAGCTAACCTTTCAAAAGGCGGAGAAAAGAGCACACGTGCTCACCGCATAATCATGCTCTTACCGGTCATCTCCTCGGGCTGGGGCAGACCCATGATATCGAGCATGGTGGGCGCGATATCCGCGAGAACGCCGCCCGCGCGCAGCTCCTTGCACTCGTCATAACCGACGACGCAGAAGGGCACGGGGTTGGTGGTGTGGGCGGTGAAGGGGGTGCCGTCACGGTCGATCATGCGATCGGCGTTGCCGTGGTCGGCGGTGATACAGGTCACGCCGCCCATCTCGGCGATCGCGTCAGATACCTTCTTGACGCCCCAGTCAACGGCTTCGACAGCCTTGACAGCCGCGTCAAATACGCCGGTGTGACCGACCATATCGCAGTTCGCAAAGTTCAGGATGATGACGTCATACTTGCCGCTCTTGATCGCGTCGACGCACTTCTCGGTGACCTCGTAGGCGCTCATATGGGGCTGCATGTCGTAGGTTGCGACCGCGGGGGACTTGACCAGAATGCGATCCTCGCCCTCATACTGCTTCTCGACGCCGCCGTTGAAGAAGAACGTGACATGCGCGTACTTCTCTGTTTCGGCGATTCTGAGCTGGGTCAAGCCGTTCTTGCTGAGATACTCGCCCAGGGTGTTGACGAGCTTCTGCGGCTTGAAGGCGATCTCAACGTTCGGCATCGTCGCGTCATACTGGGTCATGCAGACGTAGGTGACGGGGAAGAAGCCGTTTTTGCGCTCAAATCCGCTGAAATCGGGATCGACAAAGGTGCGGGTAATCTCGCGCGCTCTGTCGGGACGGAAGTTGTAGAAGATCACGGAGTCATTCGCCTTGACGGTGTCGCCGCCCGCGATGACAGAGGGCAGAATGAACTCGTCGGTCACGCCGTTATCGTAGCTGTTCTGAACGGCCTGTACGGGATCAACTTCGTTGACGCCCTCGCCGTAAACGATGGCGGAATACGCCTTTTCGACGCGCTCCCAGCGGTTATCTCTGTCCATCGCGTAGTAGCGTCCGGAGATGGTCGCGATCTTGCCGACACCGATCTTCTCGCATTCGGCTACCGCTTCGGCGACATAGTCCTTCGCGCTGGAGGGCGGTACGTCACGTCCGTCGAGGAACGCATGGATATAGACCTTAGAGAGTCCCTTGCGCTTACAGAGCTCGAGGATACCGTACATGTGGGTGTTGTGGCTGTGAACGCCGCCGGGGGACAAAAGTCCGAAGAGGTGCAGGGAGCTGTCATGCGCCAGCGCGTTATCAACAGCCTTGTTCAGCGCCTCATTCTCGAAGAAATCGCCGTCCTCGATAGACTTGGTGATGCGGGTCAACTCCTGATAGACGATGCGGCCGGCGCCCATGTTGGTGTGGCCGACCTCGCTGTTACCCATCTGACCGTGAGGCAGACCGACGTCCAGACCCGACGCGCCGATCATGGTAACAGGGTTTTTGAAGAACAGCTGGTCAAGGTGCGGCGTACGCGCGTAGTCGATGGCGTTGCCGTACTTGGGAGCGATACCAAAGCCGTCCATGATGATTAATGCAAGTGGTTTTTTCATATGATTATCCTCTCTGTGTAAGAGTGAGTGAAGATCCTCTGAATAATCAGAATTCTTCGGGCTTGGTCGCGTCAACGATCGCCGCGAACTTTTCCGCAACCAGAGAAGCGCCGCCGATCAAACCGCCGTCGACGTTGGTTTTTGCCAGCAGTTCAGCCGCGTTCTTGTCGTTCATGGAGCCGCCGTACTGGATAGTGACAGCAGAAGCAACCTCGAGACCGTACTTTGCCTTGAGGCACATACGGATGAATTCGCAGACTTCCTCCGCCTGCTCAGCGGTAGCGGTCTTGCCGGTGCCGATCGCCCATACGGGCTCGTAAGCGATGACGACGTTAGCCATCTCCTCGGGGGTGACTTCCCACAGGTCGAGCTTGATCTGGCGGGCGATGACCTCGTTGGTGATGTTGCACTCACGCTCCCACAGCAGCTCGCCGACGCAAACGATGGGTTTGAGGCCGGCAGCCAGAGCAGCCTTGGCACGCTTGTTGACAGTCTCGTCGGTCTCGCCGAAGTACTGTCTGCGCTCGGAGTGGCCGACAACAACGTACTCTACGCCAAGCTCCTTGAGCATACCGGTGCTGATCTCGCCGGTGAAAGCGCCGCTCTCTGCCCAGTGGCAGTTTTCAGCTCCGATCTTGATGTTGGTGTCCTTGGTAACTTCAACAGCGGTTGCAAGGTCTACGTAAGGTACGCAGGCAACAACTTCGCACTGTGCGTCTTTGACGAGGGGGATGATCTCTTCAAGCAGAGCCTTAGCTTCGGACGGGGTTTTGTTCATCTTCCAGTTGCCGGCGATGATGGTCTTTCTCATACCTTTGGTTAAAGCGTCAAGAATCATAGTAATCTATCCTTTCTGTGATGGTAACAGAGGGCGACGAAAGCCGCCCTCTATCGTTTTATATTAGTCTTTGTCAGCGATAGCCGCGATACCGGGCAGAACCTTGCCCTCGAGGTACTCGAGAGAAGCGCCGCCGCCGGTAGAGATGTGGCTCATCTTGTCGGCGAAGCCGAGGTTGACGACCGCCGCAGCAGAGTCTCCGCCGCCGATGATGGTGGTAGCGTCGGTTTCAGCCAGAGCCTTCGCGACCGCGATGGTGCCTTCTGCAAGGATCGGGTTCTCAAATACGCCCATGGGGCCGTTCCAAACAACGGTCTTGGCGGACTTGACAGCCTCTGCGTACAGCTCGCGGGTCTTGGGGCCGATGTCCAGACCCATGCTATCCTCGGGAATCTCGCCCGCGGCGAAAACCTCGGTGTCGATGGGCGCGTCAATCGGATCGGGGAAGGACTTGG
Source organism: uncultured Ruminococcus sp. (assembly GCA_902763855.1). Taxonomy (GTDB): domain Bacteria; phylum Bacillota; class Clostridia; order Oscillospirales; family Acutalibacteraceae; genus Ruminococcoides. Next base: position 12,227 of record CACWTM010000053.1, read on the forward strand.
TGCATACGGTGTCGATGGGCAGGAGGAGCTTCTTGCCGAGATCCTCAGCCTTCTTGATCATCTCGTTGCAGTAATCGAGCTTGGTGTCGTCTACCAGAGAGGTACCGATCGCCTTGCCCTGTGCCTTTAAGAAGGTGTAAGCCATGCCGCCGCCGATGATGAGGGTGTCGCACTTCTCGAGCAGGTTCGAGATAACGTTCAGCTTGTCCGCAACCTTAGCGCCGCCGAGGATCGCGACGAAGGGACGTACGGGAGCCTCTACCGCGTTGCCGAGATAGTCAATCTCTTTCTGCATGAGGTAGCCGACAGCAGTGCACTTGATGTGATCGGTCACGCCGACGGTGGAGCAGTGAGCACGGTGAGCGGAGCCGAAAGCGTCCATGACGAATACTTCTGCCAGAGAAGCCAGCTCAGAGCTGAACGGCTCGAGGTTTTTGGTTTCTTCCTTGCGGAAACGGGTGTTCTGGAGCAGAACAACGTCGCCGTCCTTCATCGCGGCAACAGCAGCCTTGGCGTTCGCGCCGACAACCTCATCGTCGTTCGCAAAGACAACGTCCTTGCCCAGCAGCTCGGACAGACGGACAGCGACGGGAGCGAGAGAGAACTTCTCCTCGGGGCCGTTCTTCGGCTTGCCCAGGTGGGAGCAGAGGATAAGCTGACCGCCGTCAGCGATGATCTTCTTGATGGTGGGGAGAGCGGCGGTGATACGGTTGTCGTTGGTAATCACGCCGTCCTTGAGCGGTACGTTGAAGTCACAGCGGCAAAGAACCTTCTTGCCGGCGAAGTTGATGTCATCAACGGTGTACTTGTTGAGTTTCATGATAAAAACATCCTTTCTTTGTACGGAACGTCCGCACTATGTTAGTCGAAGCTAACCGCAAACGCCCAATACCATATTTTTACTTCTTAATTATATAACAAAGTTGTACATGTTTGCAATAGTAAAATGCAAGATTTGATGGGGAAATGTACAAAAAAGCTCCCTTTGCAGGGAGCCGGCAGGCTATTTCTTCCTTTTTTCGGGCAGGTCGGAATAGATCGCCTCCATCAGTCCGCGCAGGTAGGCGCTGTCGTCGACGTTATCGGCGAGCAGCATTTCCTTTGCGCCCTCATACGGCAGCTCAAGGGCAGCCTCGGGCATATAGGCTTTCGCGGATTTGACGGGCTTAATCAGCAGGCGGTCGTCATAGATTCCGCCGACGATTTTGCCGCGGTAGTAGAGGATGTACTCGCCCATCATCGGTCGGTAGGTGATCTCATCGAGAGGGGAGAGCTGATTTAGGATAAAGTCAAGATAGGCTTTGGATGATGACATAGAACACCTCGTTATTCGATATCGTCCCACCGGTGGCGGTGGAGTTCGCCTTTGGTTTGAAGCTCGGGGTAATCCCACTGCCTGAGCACCTCGTAACAGCCGACAGCGACGGAGTTCGCGAGGTTGAGCGACCTTGCCTCGTCGATCATCGGGATGCGGACACAGCGGTCGGGGTATTTCATCAAAACGTGTTCGGGAATACCGCGCGTTTCCTTGCCGAAGATGATGTACGCGCCGTCGGGGTAGGCGACATCACTATGCTTATGACGCGCCTTGGTGGAGAAGAAGAAATACTCTCCGCCCGCGGTTTTCTCAAAAAAGTCGTCGATCGAGTCGTAATAGGTGATATCGACGAGGTACCAGTAGTCAAGCCCCGCGCGCTTGAGGTTGCGGTCGGTGATCTCAAAGCCGAAGGGTCGCACAAGGTGGAGCCTTGCGCCCGTAGCGGCGCAGGTACGCGCGATGTTGCCGGTGTTCTGGGGGATTTCCGGCTCAAAAAGTACGATATTTAAAACTTTTTTATTTGAATGATGCAAAAAAATTCCTTCTTACTGTTTGGAATAGAAAAGCGTCCTTTGCAGAAACTATTTTCACAAAGGAGGTTTTGTGATGCAAAAGATGGGTAACAACGGCAGTTGCGCCGACAAAAAAGGCGGCGCGCTGAAATGTATTCTCGGCGGTATGGCGGCAGGCGTCGCGGTCAGCGCGGTCGGGATCGTGATGATGAACAACAATCAGAAATCCCTGCAAAAGAAGGCGGGTAAGGTCGCCGACGCGATGGAGGACTTGCTCGACAGCGCGAAGGATATGTTTCAATAAGTGAGGAGTGAGGAGTTAGGAGTTAGGAGTTGTGGGAAACGCTCCGCGTTTTGGATTTATATGGAAAACAGGTGCGCGGTGCCCACCAAAAACTCCTCACGATTCATAAGCTGTTGAAAAAGTCATTCTTTTATGCTACACTTGATTCGATCAAGAAAGCATAAAAGGAGAGATCAACATGGAACTGATACAGAGCTTTTCCGTAGACCATACCAAGATCATCCCCGGGATCTTTCTCAGCCGTGAGGATCACGTCGGTAACGATATGGTCACGACCTATGATATCCGGCTGAAAAAACCGAACAGAGAGCCGGTGATCGACGTGGCGGCGATGCATTCGCTCGAGCATATCATCGCGACCTTCCTGCGGAATGATCCCGACCGGAAGGATGAGGTGGTCTACTGGGGCCCGATGGGCTGTTTGACGGGTTTTTATCTGATCCTCAAGGGCAACCGCGCGCCAAAGGAGATCTATGATCTGATCCTTGCCGCCTTTCGTTCGGTAGAAAAAGCTGAAGAGGTACCCGGCGCGACGGCGGTGAACTGCGGCCATTACCTGATGCACAATCTCGCGATGGCTAAGTGGTACGCGGCAGAGTTTGCGGCATATCTGGAAGCAAATGCCGGCAGCGCCGCAATCTTTGAATACCCCAGGACAGAACGGCTCGTCACGGATGAGGGACAGCAGTTCTTTGATTCGTAAGCAAATTCTTTGAGATGAGCGCCCGCGTTTGCAGGCGCTTTTTCATTTAATCCGTAAAATCGGTGAAGCTGATGTTTAGGTCGACCGTGCCCTCGACGCCGTCGATCTTGCCCTCCATGGTGTACTGCCACATGTCGAACTTGTAGTACATGGTCGGAAACTCGCGGTAATCGGCAAGCCAGAAGTCATAGTCCTTCATGGTCTCAAAGTCGTACATGACGAACATCTGCTGGGTGTTGGAGTAAACCAGCGATTTGTACCCCGAGGCGGTGACGGTGTCGCAGAAGGTTTCGGCGATATCGGTCAGCTGATCGCCGGTGACGTTGTCGGTACGCGCGTTATCGTCAGCGATATTTTCCCAGTCGAGGGCGATGGGGTAGTCGAGCTGTTTGCCGCCGAGCTTCTCGATGGCATATTTCGCTTCTTCCGCCGCGTCATCGGCGGAAGCTGCCTGCGAGAAGAAGTACGCGCCGACCTTCAGTCCTGCCGCCTTCGCCTGCTGATAGTAGGTATCAAAGGCTTTGTCGGTGTACAAAAGGCCGTCGTCGCCGTAGTATCTGCCGCCGATACGCAGCATGACAAATTCTACGCCCGCGTTTTTCATCGCGGCAAAGTCGACGTCGCCCTGATACTCGCTGAGATCCGCGCCGAGATGCGAGATTTTCTTGCCGTCCTGATAGTAGGAGGGATAGCCGTTTTCGTCATATTGCAGGTTGTCGGCGGTATAGGTGTTGACCGCGGCGCCCTTGACGGTTTGCAGTTCAATGTCGCCCATCACGGAGTCGTTGATGGTGACCTTCTCGCCGGCGGAGACAAGCTCGCCGTCGTCGTTGACCGGCTTTGATAGCAGCTTCATCGCCAAAAAGCCGACGCCGATCACCAGCGCCGCTGACAGGACGATCGCGACGATGATGAGGGGCAGGCGGTGCTTGCCGCCGCTGTTGTTGTCGGATGAATGTTTCATGGGTTTTCTGATTTCCTCGGTTTCTGTTTGTTTTTCGTCGGTCTGGGGGATCGGCGGTTCGATGATTTCCTGCGGCTGTTCCGGTATTTGCGGCGAGACTTCCGTTTTTTCAGGAGGAGCATCGGGCTTTGGAGAATCGCCCTCCAGCTTGCCGAGCGTGGCTTTCAGGTCAGCCAGCTCCCTGTCAAGCTCGTCCAGCGGATCGCCGCGGGAGTACAGGTTGTCGTTGTTATCATCTAAGTAAGCCATAGGCGCTCCTTGTCGGTAAAATTTACATATAGAATACCACAAAAGCCGTTTATTGTAAATAAACTTCATAATAAGTTTACTTTTACTTGAAAAATCGTCGACTTTCGTTTATAATATGAAAAATATGTGTAAAGGAGGGAGCTTGTGCAGACTCAGAATCGTCCGAAACATACAACAGAAGAACTGCTGCGCGCCATCGACGCATGCCCGTCGATTGATAAGCTGTTCGCGCTGGTTAAGAACGAGCATATCGTGATTCAGATGAAGAGCTTCAACTCCGCTTCCTCTTTACCGAAAGAGGCTCCGAAGCTGATCCCCGACCTCTCGCCGCTGGACAGCCTGAAGATACAGGTGCGCCAGGCGGTGATGGATGAGGCTCGCCGTCAGAGCGTGCCTGCGCCCTATCAGCCTCAGCCGCACACCAAGGAGCAGATCATCCGTGCGATAGAGACCTGTCCCACGATCGACAAGCTGTTTGCGCTGGTCAAGAACGAGCATATCGTGATCCGCATGAAGAGCTTCAGCTCCGCTTCGTCCCTGCCGCGGCAAACGTTTGGCAAGGATGAGCTGATCCCCGACAAAAGCCCTCTCGACCGCCTGAAAGAACAGGTGCTTGACGCGGTGTTGAACAGCTGAGAGAGAACGATTTCCGGAGGATGATATGAAAAAAGCCGTATCTGTTATTTGTATAGCGGCGCTGCTGCTGGCGGCGCTGAGCCTGTCCGCCTGCGGCGGTTCCGGACTCGACGGTACCTACAAGCTGATCTCCATCGAATCCGGCGGCAACGATCTGTCCGCTGTGCTGCAAAGCGTAGAGGTATATATGACGATCGAAAAGGATCAGGCGACGGTGAACTTTGCCGGTCAGACGATGAAATGGACGATTGATGAAAAAGCCGGCGTCATGCGCAACGACGAAGGCGCCGAGTCTCCCTATCACGTCGAGGACGGCAAGATCATCCTTGAAAATAACGATGGCGGCATGGTCGGCAAGATGGTTTTTGAGAGAACGACCGGTACAGCAGATTCTAAGTAAAACATAACGCGCTTCCGAATAACGGAGGCGCGTTTTCTGTTATCGGAGGATCATCTTGCCCTCGTGATCGGTGTAATAGTCGCCCTCGGGGAGGATCGCGCTGATCGGTACGATGGTGTATCCCTCGCCCTGTATCATCTCGATGATCTGCGGCAGCGCTTCAGGAGTATTCTTCGCGCCGTTGTGCATGAGGATGATCGACCCGGGACAGAGCTTTTCACGGATACGCTTTACCATCTCGCCGGGGGAGGGATCCTTCCAGTCAAGGCTGTCGATGTTCCACTGGACGCAGTACATGCCGTTGTCCCTGAGGTTTTGCACCAGCTTATTGTCATACTCGCCGTACGGGGCGCGAAACAGCGTCGGGCGGCTGCCTGTCAGCTCCTCAACAGCGGCGTTACAGTCGCCGATCTCCTTGATCTGTTCGTCCGAGGTCAGCGACGCCATGTGCGGATGGGTCGCGCTGTGGTTGCCTACGTCATGACCGCGCGCGGCAATCTCTTTGACGTCATCGGGATATTGATCCACCCACTGTTTGACGAGAAAAAAGGTGCTTTTGATCTCGTATTCGTCAAGGATATCGAGCAGGGTATTTGTCTGTTCGTTGCCCCATGCCGCGTCAAAGGACAGGGCGCAGACCTTTTCATCGGTGTCCACATAGTAGATCGGGATTTCGCGCGGCTCGCTGACGGTCGCGACCACCTGATCCGCTGTTGTAGTCGCCACTATCAGTGAGATCGCGCCGATCAGCACGCAGGAGAACAATATCGCCAATTTGCGGCGGGTTAACAAGATAAATCGCATACTATCACCGCTATAAAATATGCGCGCGAATCGTCAAAAATGCCCTCTCCGTACGGAAAGGGCATCGTTTTTTTGCTTATACTAATCCTTAATTAAAACCTTATATCTGATTAAATCTTTTTATTATGGATTAGTATTACTGTTCAATTTCCCAAGTCACGCCGTCTTTGCTGTCCTTGATGACGATGTGCATGGCTTTGAGCTCATCGCGGATGGCGTCGGCGGTTGCCCAGTCGCGGTCGGCTCGCGCCTGCGTACGCTTTGCGATCAGCTCCTCGATCTTTGCGACGTCTACGTCAGCCGCGGGAGCGGATCGGGCGTTCAGCGCCTGAGCGGCTTCGATCAGTCCCAGCGACAGCACACGGTCGAAATCCGCGATCAGATACAGCTTGGTCGCATCGGAGAGGTCGCCCTTGAATACGTCATACAGCGCGGTGACCGCCAGCGAGGTGTTCAGGTCATTGTCGAGCGCTTCTTTGAATTTGTCCTGATAGGGTTTTGCCGCGTTGAGGTCGGGCTGTGCGCCGTTTGTGTCGAGCTTTGCGATACGCGCGATCAGCTTGCTGTACGCCTGCACCGCGTTGTCTAGGTTCTCAAAGCTGAACACCAGCGGCTTGCGGTAGTGGGACTGCAGGCAGAAGAAGCGGTAGGCGAGGGGATCGTAGCCTTTTTCTTCGAGCAGGGATACGGTCAGAAAACCGCCCTTGGATTTTGACATCTTGCCGCGCTTGTCTAAGAGATGAAGCACGTGGAACCAGTAGTTGCACCACTTGTGGCCGAGGTAGGCTTCCGACTGGGCGATCTCGTTGGTGTGATGGGGAAAAGCGTTGTCTACGCCGCCGCAGTGGATGTCGAGGTACTCGCCGGCGTGCTTGATGGAGATCGCGGAGCACTCGATGTGCCATCCGGGATAGCCCAGACCCCACGGGGATTCCCACTTGAGCGCCTGATCCTCAAACTTGCTCTGGGTAAACCAAAGGACAAAGTCGTTTTTGTTGCGTTTGTTTGTGTCCTCGGTGACGTCCTCGCGCACGCCGACCTGCAGCTCATCCTCGTTCATGTTGCCGAAAACATAGTAGTTATCGAGCTTACCGGTATCAAAGTAGACGTTACCGCCCGCGAGATAGGCGTAGCCCTTGTCGATCAAGGTCTCGACCATCTCGATGAACTCGGGGATACAGTGGGTCGCGGGCTCGATGACGTCGGGCTTTTTGATGTTGAGCTTAGAAGCGTCCGAGAAGAAGGCGTCGGTGTAATACTGCGCAATTTCCATGACGGTTTTGTGCTCGCGCTTTGCGCCCGCGAGCATCTTATCCTCACCGGTGTCCGCGTCGGAGCTGAGGTGTCCCACGTCGGTGATGTTCATCACGCGCAGAACGTCGTAGCCCGCGTAGCGCAGGTATTTTTCCAGCACATCCTCCATGATGTAGGTGCGCAGGTTACCGATGTGGGCATAGTGGTAGACGGTCGGGCCGCAGGTGTACATCTTGACCTTGCCCGTTTCATGGGGGACAAATTCCTGCTTGGTGCCGCCTAAGGTGTTATATAAGATCATTTTTTGACTTCCTTTCCTGTATCGGATCGGTCAGGCGCTTTATATGCGCTGTTTGTGACCGGTTGGTTGACGGATTTTCTCAGATATTGTACCTCGTTGCTCAGCTGCTGAATCTCGTTATGCATACGGCACAGCTCCTGCGCGACGGGATCGGAGTAATGGATCTGGTCGAGCGACTCGGGACGGATACCGTTGACGCGCACAACGCGCGCCGGTACGCCGACAGCGGTGGAGTTGGGCGGGATCTCGGAGAGAACGACCGCGCCTGCCGCAATGCGCGAGTTGTCGCCGACCTTGAAGGGACCGAGCACCTTTGCGCCCGAGCCGACCATGACGTTGTCGCCGAGGGTGGGGTGACGCTTGCCCTGCTCCTTGCCCGTGCCGCCGAGGGTGACGTTCTGGTAGATCAGACAGTTGTCGCCGATGACGGTCGTCTCGCCGATGACGACGCCCATACCGTGGTCGATGACCAGTCCCTTGCCGATGGTCGCGCCGGGATGGATTTCGACGCCTGTCTTATGGCGGGCACGCTGGCTGAGCCACCGTGCGATAAATTTCATATGATGCTGTTGAAACCAGTGGGCGCGCCGGTATTTGCGCACCGCCTTGTAGCCGGAGTAGAGGAAGAATACCTCCGCTTTGTTGCGCGCCGCGGGGTCTCGCTGAAGATATGCCCCGAGATCGGCTTTCATCGTGTCAAACATAATATCACCCTGTCAGTGATCATCGGTCAGTGACCTGTGATCGGTTTTTTCGTTATACCTTGCATGTAATACTAATCCTTAATAAAAACCTTTATCATCTATTGCGCTATATTTCGTATAGCTTTGTTGGGCTCCTTGACAGGCGCCAGCCTGTCTGCGTCTCCCCGAAATATATCACTAATATCTGATTAAATCTTTTTATCAAGGATTAGTATAAAAAGCGCCGCCATCCCATAGGGACGACAGCGCCGTGGTTCCACCCAAATTCAGTATTGAAATCAATACTCTCGACGTCCTTAACGCGGACACACGCGCGGTCATTTCCTACCGCGGGCTCACAGGCGCATTTCTCTGTACATCCGCTAAGACAGCTTCCAGCAATCGCTGTCCTCTCTGGTAGCCTTTGCGCAGATACTTTTCCTGCTCAGTGCCTTTACATATCTATCCTATTATATACGAAAGTTGCTTGTTTTGCAACACCTACATATCGGAAATCACTTCTTTGTTGTCCACAAGATATTTGACGCCGGAGATCACGGTGATGATCGCGACGATCCACAGCAGCGCCTGACCGATATAATTAAAGATGCAGAACATGTTGTACATGTCGTGATACAGCGAGTCGCTGTTGATCGCGACCTTAAAAACACTGTAATCATCTGTTGTCTGCGTTGTGCCGATCACCGTCATCGTAATGATATCCATCGCAGTCTGCATGAGAAAGATCGCGACAATGGCGACGATCTGGGTGACGGTTTTGACCTTGCCCCACATGTTGGCGGCGATGACCTTGCCTTTGGCTGAGGCGACCAGCCGCACCGAGGTGACCGCGAACTCGCGGAAGATGATGATAATCAGCGGTACCGCGCCGCACAGACCCAGCTTGACAAAGCAGACCAGCACCGAGATCACAAGGATTTTGTCGGCGAGCGGGTCGGCAAATTTGCCGAAGTCGGTGATGAGATTGTCACGCCGCGCGATCTTGCCGTCGAGCGCGTCGGTGATCGCGGCGATGCCGAACAGGATTAACGCAGCAAGGTGATGGAACGGAAACTCGATCAGGATCGCGGCGATGACAAGCGGCACCAGCAAAATACGCAGTAAGGTCAGTTTATTAGGCAGATTCATTTTTTTCATAGGCTTGCCTTTCATGACAGTAGGGGAGGGACTTGCACCTCTCGCAACGTTCCATAATGTCATCAGTGTGATTGGGAGGAGCAAGCTCCTCTGTATATTTCTCGACGGCTATTCGACCATTTCTCCTGTCAGGTCACAGTCGATGTGGTCGGTGATACGAACGCGGACGATCTCGCCTGAGCGCGGCTTGCGCTCGGGAGCGGTGAAGAACACGCAGGGGTCGACTTCGGGCGCGTCATAGGGGGAGCGTCCGAAGAAACAGTCGGCATAGCGGTCAAATCCGTCGACCAGCACGTCGATCTCTGTTCCGATCTGCTGTTCACACCAGCTGTCCATAATCAGCGCTTCCTGTTCGGTGATGATTTCGGCGCGGCGATTCTTGATTTCCTCGTCAATCTGATCTTCCATCAGCGCGGCGGGGGTGTCCTCTTCGCGCGAGTAGGCAAAGCATCCCAGACGCTCAAACCCGGTCTTTGCGACAAAGTCGCTCAGCTCTTCAAAGTCCTCGTCGCTCTCTCCGGGGAAGCCGGTGATGAGGGTTGTTCTCAGCACAACGCCCGGGATCTTCTCTCGGATATGCTGTACGAGCTGCAAAAGGCTTTCTTTATCGCCGCGGCGGTTCATCGCGCGCAGGATTTTTCCGTCACAGTGCTGCAGCGGCAGGTCGATGTACTTGATGATTTTCTCTTCTTCACGGATGGTGTCAAGCAGCTCGTCGGTCAGGCGGTCGGGATAGCAGTACAGGATGCGGATCCATTGTAAGCCCTCGATCTTGCACAGCCTTCTGAGCAGCTCGGGCAGCATCAGCTTGCCGTAGTTGTCCTCGCCGTAGCGCGTGGTGTCCTGGGCGATGACGTTGATCTCTTTGACGCCGTTTTTGACCAGACGCTGAGCTTCTTCGACGATCGTCTCCATCTTGCGGGAACGAAAACGTCCGCGGATCAGCGGGATCGCGCAGTAGGTGCAGCAGTTGTCACAGCCGTCGGCGACCTTGAGATACGCCCAGTGCTGTTCGGTGCTCTGGACTCTGCCGCCGTCGAGGGGCAGGTTGAGTTTATCGGGGAAGGCTTCGATCTTATTGCCGTCAAGAGCCTGTTGCACGACCTGTGCGATGTCGGCGTTTTTGCCGATACCGATGACAGCGTCGACCTCGCTGAGCTCCTTCATGATCTCGCTGTTGTAACGCTCGGCAAGACAGCCCGTGACGATGATCGTTTTGATCTTGCCTTCCTTTTTCAGCTCGGCAAGCTCCAGGATCTCGTCGATGCTTTCCTGCTTGGCGCTCTCGATGAAACCGCAGGTGTTGACGATGACAGCGTCTGCCATCGCGGGGTCTTCTTTGAGCTGAAAACCCGCCTTATTCAGTTGAAACATCATCAGCTCGGCGTCCACGCGGTTTTTCGCGCAGCCGAGCGATACGATACCTACACTTGGCATATCAGTATTCCTCTATCTCTGTATATTCTGCCATCACGCTTTTGATGCCCGCGTAGCTGAAACCCAGCCTTGCGAGCGCGTTGGCACAGCGGCGGCGTCCTTTCTCGTCCGAGAGGGAACGCGCGTATTTCTTTTCGATGATAGCGCGGATCTGGTCGTCCTCGTCGATGACAAATTCGTTCATGATCTCGTCGATCAGATCGCGGTCGATACCCTTTTCCCGAAGCTTCTGGCGCACGCCGCGCTCGGAAAGGCGCTTTAGGTGGATCAGATCGGCGGTGTAGCGCCGCGCGAAGCGGCTGTCGTCGATCAGCCCGAGCTCTTCGAGACGGTCGACCGCTTTTTCGCAAACTTCTTCGGGATAATCCCTGCGCAGCTTATCGACCAGCTCCCGACGCGAGTGGTCGCGGTAGCCGATCAGCCACAGCGCCTTATCCTTGCAGCGCTTGGCGTCCGACGCCCTGATACACTCGTGAAGGGCCTCGTCGTCGATCTCGCGTCCGACGTCAAAGCGTTGGGCGAGCAGGGTCTCGGTATCGAGCTTCATGGCGAACTCGCCGTCGATATAAAGCGCCGAGAGCCCCTTGCGGCGGGGCTCAATAGCGGTTATCTGCATCAGCTGTATCAGTCTTCGACAAGGATGTCGATCTTCGAGGTGGTTTTCTTCTTTTTATCGGCAGGAGCCGCTGCGGGAGCAGGAGCTGCCTTTGCCGCGGGGATAGCGGCAGTAGCGGATTTTGCGGGCTTCTTGGGACGGGTCGAAAGCTTGTCGACGTTCTCCCAAAGCTTTGACTCGATCTCGTTGCGCAGGCGGTCGTCGTTTTTGAGCAGCTCTTTGACGTTGTCGCGGCCCTGACCGAGGCGCATCTCGCCGTAGTAGAACCATGCGCCGCTCTTCTGCATGACGTCAGCCTTGACCGCCAGGTCTATCAGCTCACCGACTCGGCTGATGCCCTCGCCGTACATGATATCGAACTCCGCTTCCTTGAAGGGAGGAGCGATTTTGTTCTTGACGACCTTTGCACGGGTGCGGGAGCCGACCATCTCGCCGCCCACCTTTAAGGTCTCGATACGGCGGATGTCGATACGCACGGAGGAGTAGAATTTTAAAGCTCTGCCGCCCGTGGTGACCTCGGGGTTGCCGTAGATGACGCCGACCTTCTCGCGCAGCTGGTTGATGAAGATCGCGACGCAGTTAGACTTGTTGATCGCGCCGGCGAGCTTACGCAGCGCCTGAGACATCAGACGCGCCTGCAAGCCGACGTGGCTGTCGCCCATCTCGCCCTCAATCTCTGCCTTGGGAACAAGCGCGGCGACCGAGTCGATGACGATGACGTCGATCGCGCCGGAACGGATCAGCGCCTCGGCGATCTCAAGCGCGTCCTCACCGGTGTCGGGCTGAGAAACCAGCAGGCTGTCGACGTCGACGCCCAGCGCCGCCGCGTATACGGGGTCGAGCGCGTGCTCTACGTCGATAAATGCGACGTTGCCGCCGTTCTTCTGACCCTCGGCGATACAGTGCAGGGAGAGGGTGGTTTTACCCGAGCTTTCCGGTCCGTAGATCTCGACGATTCTGCCGCGCGGCAGACCGCCGATACCCAGCGCGATATCCAGGCTCAGAGAGCCGGTCGATATATGCTCGACATTCATATGGGAGTTCTGGCCGAGCTTCATGACGGCGCCCTTGCCGAACTGCTTTTCGATCTGTGACAGCGCGGTTTCCAGCGCCTTGTTCTTATCAACAGCCATAGTTGTTCATTCTCCTTTGGTTTCTGTAATTTAACGGTAATATGATAGCATATATGTGCGAAAGAATCAATCTTTTTCGAACAATTTTTCTAATTTTGCCCGGTATATGTTGCGGTGACCGCTCTTGTGATCCCTTGGATATCGGGATAGCCGACGATATCGTCAAAGCCGTGATCTTTCAGCAAAGCGGCGATATAGCCGAACTGTCCTTCGCCGATCTCAAAGGCGATGAAGCCGCCCTTTTTGAGCTTCTTTGACCACAGGTCAAGAATCATTTCGTAGAAATCATAACCCGATTTTCCGCCGTCCAGCGCGAGACCGGGCTCATACTGTACTTCGCTTTGCAGGTCGGCGATCTCGTCCGTGCGAATATACGGAGGGTTAGACACGATCATGTCAAGCGAGCTGTCCGCGAAGCTGTCGGCGCAGTCTTCAAGACCGGAATGGATCAGCCGGATGTCGGCTTGGTTCAGCTGTGCGTTTTCTGCGAGATAGGCGAATGCTTCGCCGCTTTTTTCGACAGCGGAAACGGTTGCGCCCGGCAGTTCTTTGTACAGGGTGATCGCGATGATGCCCGAACCGGCGCATAGATCGACGATGTGAGGATGGGGAACGGACTTTATCAACCTGAGCGCCTCACCGACCGCAACCTCGGTGTCGTCGCGAGGGATCAGCACTCCTTTGCCGACCTTATAGTCGCGTCCCATAAAGCTCCATGTGCCGATGACATACTGGATCGGTTCGCCGACAGCGCGCCGCCGTGCCATTTGCAGGGCTTTTTCACAGAGCGCTTCGGGGAGTTTGTCCTGTCGCAAAATCAGCTGTGTGCGGTCACATTTCAGAACCGTACACAGAATTTCCGTCGTATCGCCGGCGGGATTATCAACTCCCGCGCGCGAGAGAAGGCTTTTGACGGCGTTATGGAGCGCAGGAACAATCATTGACAATATCTGAACCGTCGTCGGGGATGACCGCTTTCATCGCTTCGATCGCGCACTCGATCATCTCGTCTTCGGGCTCCTTGGTAGTGATGCGCTGTGCCCACAGACCCGGGGTCGCGAGGACGCGCGTCAGCGCGTTGTCATGTCTGCCGCAAAGCTTGATGAACTCGTATCCCAGACCGACCATGATCGGCAGAAGCAGAAGACGGAACACGGGGTTGAGGAATTTGACGCCGAACGGCGCGACGGGGATGAACAGACCGACCACGATGCTCACCAAAAGGGTGACAACGAGGAAGGAGGTGCCGCAGCGCGGATGGAAACGAGTCTGCTTGCGGACGTTCTCGACCGTCAGATCCTCGTCGTTTTCGTAACAGAAAATGGTTTTATGCTCCGCGCCGTGATATTTGAACACGCGTTTCATGTCGTTCATCTGTGAGACGAGCAGCATATAGCCGATGAACAGCGCGATCTTCAGCACACCGCAAAAAGCGGATTTGACGAACTGACCCGCGACGGTGTAGATGACCTTGCCGGTTTCGGGATCGGTCGTCTGGAACATACCGCCGAGCGTCCAGTCAAAGAGCGCGGCGGGCAGGAATACAAACAGTCCCAGTGCCAGCGCGACGCCCAGGACGGAGGCGATGACCATGATGACGTTCATCAGCTTGTCGCCGAGCTTTTCGTCGAGCCATTTTTCAAACTTGGACGGCTCCTCTTCTTCGACGGTACCGGCTTCCATCGCTTTGTCGGCGGAGAGTCCCAGCGCCTTGTAGCTCAGGCGCATGCTGTCAACCATGCCGGCGATGCCACGGATCAGCGGCAGCTTCCAAAATTTTGATTTGAACAGAGGCTTGACCTCGATGTCCTCGGTGTAGATAGTGTCCTGATTGACCCGGCAAGCGACCGTTGTGCGCTTGGGGCCGCGCATCATGATGCCTTCGATCAGGGCGGAACCGCCGATGGAGGTGATGTGCTTCTGTTGTTTCATATCTTGTTTTTTCATAACATACCTTCTTTATTTCAATCGGGCGACCGTTTGCCGTCCTTACGCGGTGGGCGGCGTCATGCCGCCTAAGGGCTGGCTGTCGTCATCCAGCGCCGCCGCTTCGTTGAAGATCGGGATGGTGATGGTGACGGTGGTGCCGACCTCGGGCGAGCTTTCGATGTCGATCGAGCCCTTGTGCATTTTGATGATCTCGTCGGCTACCGCCAAACCAATGCCGGAGCCGTTGATCTTTTGATTCGCTTTGTAAAATTTATCCTTGACCTTCGGGAGGTCTTCGGCGTTGATGCCGCAGCCGTTGTCGGCGACAACGACCTTGATGGTGTGATCTTTATAGTCCTGATAGACCTGCACGCCGATCATACCGCCCTCGGGCGTGTATTTCAGCGCGTTGTCGATGATGTTCAGGAACACCTGCTTGAGTCGGTTGCGGTCGCCGTAGATGATGGGCATCTCCTCGGGATCGTCATACAGCAGATGCTTGCCCTCGGAGAGGGCGCGTTCTTTGAGCATATAGACCGCTTCGTCGATCTCGGCGAGGATATCCATGCGCGCCATCTGCATGGTCAGTCTGCCGCTCTGGAGCTTGGAGAAGTCAAGGAGCTCTTCGACCAGCGAGGTCAGACGGGAGCTTTCCTTGACGATGACGGACATACCCTTTTCGAGCGTGACGCGGTCGGGCACGCCGTACTGCATGGTCTCTGCCCAGCCCTTGATAGCGGTCAGCGGTGTGCGCAGCTCGTGGGATACGCGCGAGATGAAGTCATTCTTGAGCTTCTCGTTCGCGTCCAGCTCCTTTGCCATATCGTTGATGGTGTCGCTCAGATCACCGATCTCGTCGTCGTACATTTTGTCGACCTTTGCAGTAAAGTCGCCCTGCGCGATCTGCTGGGCGGTCTCGGTCATCCGGCGTACGGGCTTGACTATCGAACGGATAAAATAGTAGCCCGACAGCGCGACGACCGTGATGATAATCAGTCCTACCGCAATCGCGATCAGCGTGTAAACCGCGACCTTCATGTCCGCGTTGCGCAGCGAGGACACATAGCGCACCGCGCCCAGCTCCGTGCCCTGGGCGTTGCGGATGACCTTAGAGAGCGCCATGATCTTTTCGCCCGCTTCGTTGCGTCCGACATAGCGCGCGAAACCGGATTCAGTTTTCAGCGCGTCGGTAAAGTCGGGCGCTTTGACGTCCTCAGCACCGAAGCCGGTCGAGGTCGTGACGACCCGTCCCGTGGCGTTGAGCACCTGGATCTCCATCTCGTCTTTGTACGCAAAGTCATCGGCATAGGCGGAAGCTGTCGCTACAAAGGTGTCGGTGCTGTCTGAGATACCGTCGGGAAAGACGGTGTGGAGGCCTTCGCTGTGGTTGTTCAGCGCGGCTTCGACCGTAGAGTAGCACAGCGAGTGTACAGCTACAGACGAAAAGATGACCAGAATAATGATGATCGCCAACACGACGCCGAAGGTATTGATAAGCCAGCGTCGGTTGATTCCTTTGAACATAACTATACACCCCCTTTTTGGTGAATGGTGAACGGTGAACGGCGAGCGGTGGCGGGAGGGCTGAGCCCTCACCCGGATTGATTATTTAATCTCAAAATCCACTTTTCATCATTCACTCGTCGCTGATTGTTTTTGAGCGGGCTGCTGATTATACGGTGTCCCACTTGTAGCCCAGACCCCATACGGTCACGATGTACTTGGGGTTAGAGGGCTCGTCCTCGACCTTCATACGCAGACGGCGGATGTTGACATCGACGATCTTCTCTTCGCCGACATACGCTTCGCCCCAGACGTGGTTGAGGATATCGGTACGGTCAAGCGCGACGCCGGGGTTAGAGAAGAAGTATTCCATGATCTGGAACTCTACCTGCGTCAGCTCGATCATCTTGCCGTTTTTCATCAGAGCGCGGTTTCTCAGGTTGAGGGTGAAGATACCGCTCTGCAGCTCTTCCTTAAAGTTGTTCTCGCTCTTTTGCTCGGAGAGGGAGACTCTGCGGTACAGCGAGTCGACGCGCGCGGTCAGCTCGGAGGGAGAGAAGGGCTTGGTGATATAGTCGTCGGCGCCCAGCATCAGACCGGTGACCTTGTCCATCTCCTGGGTGCGGGCGGACAGCATGATGATGCCGATGCCCGAGTTTTTGTTTCTCAGCTCCTTGCAAACCTGTAAGCCGTCGATGCCCGGCATCATGATGTCGAGGATGGCTACGTCAAAGTCGCCGCCCTGCTCTTCATATTTTTCGAGCGCCATCTCGCCGCAGTCTGCTTCTACTACGTCGTAACCGGCTCTTCTGAGGTTGATAACCACAAAGTCGCGGATGGCGGCTTCGTCCTCACACACAAGAATCTTTTTCATCATTTAACCTCCGTTCAGGATGTATTACTGTATTGTTTCAGCTCCCGTTAAAGCGAAGCTGTTTTTGACGTCGTCATGGGAGAAGGGTGAGCCTTCGCTCAGCACATAGGTGTAAATATAGTTGCTGCTTTCAAACAGATCGGCTTCCGCGGTGCGGGAGCTGTCATAGCTGCTTTTGCCGTATCGCTTGACGGTGAGCAGCTCGCCGCCGATTACGGGATCGCCGTCCTTGAAGCTCAGGGCGTACAGTGTCACCGCGTTTTCGGCGGTGTAGCGCGCGGTAACGCTGTTCAGCACGCCGGCGTCTGATTTCAAGAGAAAGCCGAGCTTTTCGCACAGGATCGAATCCTGCTTGAACGCCAGCGCCATCTGTTCGGGATCATAGTTGTTCCATCGCGCTCTGCTGCATACCGCGGAGAGATCCTCGTCCTCGGTGTGACCTGTCAGGCTGCAAAGAGGGATATCAAAGATACCGTCGCCGTCGATGTCGGCTGACATGACAGGCACGGTGCGCGCGCTGTCACGGTAGCTGTTGTTGAGAAACAGCGGGTTGACCAGCATTTTCGCTGCGTTGTCATAGTAGATCAGCTGGGTGGTGTATTCGCCGTTCGGGCGTTTGCCGTCGGCAATCACGCCTTTGAGATCATCGCTGATCTTGTCATAGCGCAGCTGCGGGTAGGAGGTGACGGCGGCGTCGGTCTCGCAGGAGGACTTTTCGACGAAACCGTCTTTTTCGTAAATCATCAGCGAGCCTTTGGCGGGCGCTTTCTCGCCGGAGGGTCTGAAAAGCAGAATATCGTCGGCGGAGTTGCCGTCAAAATCGGCGGTGATGTAGTCGATATATCCGTCCGCAACGCTGATCTCGGTCAGCTCGTCGCCCGAAAGATACGCTTTGAGCGACGTATGGGTTGTGCCGCCGTCAAAGCTGACGACGGGTTCTTTGACGCCGTCAGCGTTAAAGTCGCCGAAGCTGATCGCGGTGATATTGGCGGAGGGAAGCTTGACGGCGCCGGTCGAGCGGAAGTGTTCGTCCTGCTCCTGAGCCGTCAGTATCCGCGGCGTACCGTCGGCGGCCGTATACAGCGCGACTGCTTCTTCGGTGCCGTCGGCGTCGGTGTCGATCATCACGATACCGCTTTTGTAGCTGCCCGACGTGGGATAGATCAGCGCGTAGGCGCCGCCTGAGTCCTTTTCGATCAGGCTCTGGATCTCGGCGCGGCGTCCTGCCGCTTTGGGCGGCGCGAGGATATCCGGACCGCTGAGGCTCAGCGAGGTACAGCCCGACAGCAGCAGGGTTGCGAGAGCTGTCGCTAACAGGCGCTGTATTCTCATGTCAAGCCTCCTTTTGTGATGACCGGGTTATACGGTCGCTTCGAGATATTTGATCGGGATCCCCTCGTCGGTGAACATCTGCTCGTGTTCGGTGACAATATTGTCCCTGATATCGCTGTTGTGCAGATCGCGCGTGAGATAGCGGATCGTGTACTTTGCTTCTTCAAAGTAGCCGATGCTTTCTTCAAACAGCTCGTCGTTGTCGGTTTTGAAGTAGATGACGCCGTCGTCGGTGAGAAAGTCGCGGTACATGCGCAGCTTTTTCGGATAGGTCAGGCGGCGTTTTTTGTGCTTTTCGCGCGGCCACGGATTGCAGAAGTTGATGTACATCACCGCGATCCCGTCCTCGGGGGCGATCGCCTTGTCGATCATTTCGACGTTGCACCGTACCAGCGCGATGTTCTTCGGGCTTTCGCCCGATTCTTCAAAAATGCGCTCGATATTGCGTCTGCCGACGCCCAGCATGTCGCTTTTGATGTCCATCGCGATGTAGTTGACGTCAGGGTTGCGCTTTGCTTTTTGGGCGACAAAGGTACACTTGCCGCAGCCGATCTCCAGCTCGATGGGATAATCGTTGCCAAAAAATTCTTTCCACCGCCCGCGGTATTTTTCGGGCGTGTTGGTGTAGTAGCGGCACTCCGAAAGCTCCGGCTCCGCCCATTTCTTTTTTCTGATCCTCATATATCTTCCTGTTCTGCGCCGGTATCGGTTTGCGATTATCCGCAAAAGCCCATACTAACACATGATATAGTTATAAAGACTACAATATTATAACAAACTGTTGTAGGATTTGCAATTGTTTTTTACATATATATAGCAGAAATTTTATCATTTTCGCGCAAAATTTACATTTTGTTAATTTCGTTAAGAAGACAGGCGTATTTTCGGGCAAAAAATGAAAGCGTTTTCATCGGAAAAACGCTTTCGTTTCAATCGAATCAATTGTCAATACTAAGTAGCAATAAAAAGCTTTAAAAAGATCTTAGCGGAGAATTTCGCATAACAAGGCGGAGGGCGCAGGCAGGCTTGAGGTGTTGTCCAAATCTTTGATTTGGCTAACAACACCCATGCAACA
>CACWTM010000054.1:0-15868 GCA_902763855.1 uncultured Ruminococcus sp.
GTCGTCCTTGACATACGCCAGTATGCCTGCGTCCTCCGCCTTGCTCTGCGAAATTTCTCGCTAACAAATTTGTTAAAGCGTTTAATGGATACTTAGTATGAAAAGCAGAAATACCTGAGAGAAGGTAAACTATGAACGAAAAAAACAAAGATTCCAAATTTCTAGACGCGATCTACAAAAGTGCCGAACAGCAAAAGGAGCAGATTCGTCAGGATATTGAGGACTATAAAAAGAAGTCGATGAGCGCTTCTTCGGGGAAGCAGACCTCTGTCACACAGATCTCGAAGGAGTCGAAGTTTCTCGACGCGATCAACCGCGACGCCGCCGAGCACATGGCGCAGATTACGCAGGAGATCGAGAACTACAAAAGCGAAAAGATCGAACAGGCGACCGAGCAGGGCCTGCAGGACGCCTATGATCTGATCCGTGAGGACGTGACCAAGCGCACCTCAAAGATCGTTAACAACGTGGCAAGACAGGAAATAGAGCTGCGCAACAGTCTGTTTGACGAAAGACAGTCAATCCGCGACGAGGTATTTGCCGCTGCGACACAAAAGCTCAAAAGCTTTACCGGGACGCAGGACTATACGGCGTTTTTGGAGCGTTCGTTAAAAGAGGTTGCCGACGTCGTCGGCGCGGAGCGGTGCGTTGTTTATCTTGCGCCGAAGGACGAGAGCAAAAGCGATTTCATCAAATCCCTGCTGCCGCAGGCTGAGATTGCCGCCGACAATCATATCCTCATCGGCGGTATCAGGGTGCATTGTCCCTCGAAGGGCATTACGCTAGACGATACGCTTGATGTGAGACTGGGCGACCAGTACGCGTGGTTCAACGAAAATTCCGGTTTGAAGGTGGTGTAACGATGGCAAATGTAATATACGGCATCAACGGCCCTGTCGTTACCGTCAGGGGCGCGACCGATTTTTCCATGATGGAGATGGTTTATGTCGGTAAGCAGCGTCTTGTCGGCGAGATCATCGGTATCACCTCGGAGTATACCACCATCCAGTGTTATGAGGAAACCACCGGCCTCAGACCCGGCGATCCTGTCGAAGGCACCCATACCCAGATGAATCTGATGCTCGGCCCCGGTATCCTCGACAACATCTTCGACGGCATCGAAAGGCCGCTTGCCGAGATTGAAAAGGAAGTCGGCGCGTTTATCAGCCGCGGCTCCCAGGTATCCTCGCTGGATACCGAAAAGGAATGGGACGTAACCGTGACGGTGAAGGTCGGCGATATCCTCAAAGGCGGCGAGGTCTACGCCACCTGTCCCGAAACACAGATTATTACTCACAAGCTGATGGTACCCCCGCTGCTTTGCGGCAAGGTTGTGGAAGCAAAGCCCGACGGCAAGTACAAGCTTAACGATACCGTTATCAAGTTGGAAGATTCCTACGGCACGGTTCATGAGCTGAGCCTCTGTCAGCGCTGGCCGATCCGTACCCCCAGACCTGTCAAAGAGCGTTTGACGCCCTCCGTTCCGCTGATTACCGGTCAGCGTGTCATCGACACGCTGTTTCCCGTCTCCAAGGGCGGTACGGCGGCGATCCCCGGCGGCTTCGGCACTGGCAAGACCATGACCCAGCACCAGCTCGCGAAGTGGTGCGACGCGGATATCATCGTCTATGTCGGCTGCGGTGAGCGCGGCAACGAGATGAGCCAGGTTTTGCAGGAGTTCTCAGAGCTGATCGACCCGAAGTCGGGTCGTCCCATGACCGACAGAACTACCCTGATCGCCAACACCTCCAACATGCCGGTCGCGGCGCGTGAAGCGTCGATTTACACAGGTATCACCCTTGCGGAGTATTACCGCGATATGGGCTATGACGTCGCGATCATGGCGGATTCTACCTCCCGCTGGGCAGAGGCTCTGCGTGAGATCAGCGGCAGACTGGAGGAAATGCCCGCCGAAGAAGGCTTTCCGGCATATCTGCCATCGCGCCTGTCCGAGTTCTATGAGCGCGCCGGTCGCGCGGATGTTCTCAGCGGCGAAGAAGGCTCCGTTACCATCATCGGCGCGGTATCGCCGCAGGGCTCCGATTTCTCTGAGCCTGTTACCCAAAACACCAAGCGTTTTACCCGCTGTTTCTGGGCGCTTGATAAATCACTCGCGTATGCGCGTCATTATCCCGCGATCAACTGGATGGACAGCTACAGCGAGTATTTCACCGATCTTGATCCGTTCTACGTCGAACACTACGGCAGAGAATTTGTCGATTACCGCAACAGCGTTTCCGCGCTTTTGCAGGAGGAAAACCGCCTGATGGAGATCGTCAAGCTGATCGGCTCGGACGTCCTGCCCGACGATCAAAAGCTGATTATTGAGATCGCGAAGATCATCCGCGTCGGCTTCTTACAGCAGAACGCGTTCCACAAGGACGACACCTATGTGCCGCTCGAAAAGCAAAAGCGCATGATGGAGGTTATCCTGCATCTGTACGAGAGGGCAAAGGCGGTTGTCTCGGCGAACATTCCGATCAAGCGGATCATCGAAGCGGGACTGTTTGAAAAAGTCACAAAAGTCAAGTACGATATCCCGAACGATAAGCCCGAAATGTTTGACGAATACATCAGGGATATCGACGACAAGATTTTATCCATATTAAGCTAAGGAGGGCCGTTTATGATTATCGAATATGTAGGCGTGAAAGAAATCAACGGCTCTCTGGTTGTCATCGACGGCGTTAAGGGCGTCAGCTATGAAGAGATCGTCGATATACGTCTGGACAACGGTACCGTCCGACAGGGACGTGTCGTACAGATCGCGGGCGATCGCATTGTGGTACAGGTGTTTGAAGGTACGCGCGACGTCGGTCTTGACAACACCACTACCCGTTTGACCGGTCATCCGATGGAAATGCCGCTTGCTCCCGAGATCGTCGGACGTATCCTTGACGGAGCGGGCAGACCGATCGACGGCAGAGGCGATATCTATCCCGTCAAAAAGCGTGATATCAACGGTACGGCGATCAACCCGGTATCGCGTATCTATCCGCAGAACTACATCAACACCGGTATTTCCAGCATCGACACCCTGTCCACGCTTATCCGCGGTCAGAAGCTGCCGATCTTCTCCGGCTCGGGTATGAAGCACAACGAGCTGTCAAAAACGACGTTGCCGATTATTTTAAGAAGAGCTTTGAGGATGCCGGCGTTATGCAGCACGTTACCATGCTCTTGAACCTTTCTAACGACCCGATCATCGAGCGTACCCTGACTCCGCGCTGTGCGCTGACGGTTGCCGAGTACCTCGCCTTTGAGCTGAACATGCACATCCTCGTCATCATGACGGATATGACCTCGTATGCCGAGGCGCTGCGTGAGTTTTCATCCTCCAAGGGTGAGATACCCGGACGTAAGGGCTACCCCGGCTATTTGTACAGTGACCTCGCGTCCATGTATGAGAGAGCCGGTATGATAAAGGGTTCGACAGGCTCCCTGACCCAGATTCCGATTCTCACCATGCCGAACGACGATATCACCCATCCGGTGCCCGATCTGACCGGCTACATCACCGAGGGTCAGATCGTTCTTGACCGCGGTTTGCAGAACCAGGGCTTTTATCCGCCTGTCAACGTTCTGCCGTCTCTGTCCCGTCTGATGAAGGACGGTATCGGCGAGGGCTTTACCAGAGCCGACCATCCGGCGCTGTCTAACCAGCTGTTCGCAAGCTATGCCAAGGTCATCGACGCGCGTTCGCTGGCTTCTGTTATCGGTGAAGAGGAGCTGTCGG
Organism: uncultured Ruminococcus sp.; assembly: GCA_902763855.1. Taxonomy (GTDB): domain Bacteria; phylum Bacillota; class Clostridia; order Oscillospirales; family Acutalibacteraceae; genus Ruminococcoides. The sequence goes on from CACWTM010000054.1 coordinate 3,737, forward strand.
ATACCGATAAGAAGTATCTCGAGTTCGGCAGACAGTTTGAAAGCACCTTTATCAACCAAGGATTTGATGAAAACCGCGATATCAGCCAGAGCCTTGATCTCGGATGGAAGCTGCTGTCAACGCTGCCGAGATCGGAGCTTGACAGGGTTGATGACGAACTGTTGGATCAATATTACGGCAAGTAAGAATACTTTTTGCATGATACATTGAAGAGGGGAGTGATACGATGGCACAGCATGCTGTACCGACAAAAGGTAACCTTATGGCGACCAAAAAGTCGCTGGCGCTCGCCAAGGTCGGCTATGAGCTGATGGATAAAAAACGCAATATCCTGATCCGCGAAATGATGGCGCTGATCGACCGCGCCGCGGCGATCCAGGGAACAATCGACGACGCGTTCGCGAGCGCCTACAAGTCGCTCGAAAAGGCGAATATCACTCTCGGCTTTTGCGATGAGCTGTCCAAAACCGTTCCCTTTGATACCTCTGTCACGATGGACTCGCGTTCGATCATGGGCGTTGAGATACCCATTCTCTCTATCGACAAGCCCGAGGAAAGCAAGCTGCATTACGGCTTGCAGTATACCAACGCGCGTTTTGACGAGGCTGTCGCCCAATTTATGCAGGCAAAGTACCTGACCGTAGAGCTGGCGGAGATCGAGAACAGCGTTTATCGTTTGGCGATCGCTATCAAACAGACCCAGAAGCGCGCCAACGCACTGAAGAACATCATGATCCCGAAATTTGAAAGCGATGTGAAGTTTATTACCGACGCGCTCGACGAAAAGGATCGAGAGGAATTTTCGCGCTTGAAGGTCATCAAAAAGCAAAAAGAGAACAAGGAATAATGACTTGTCCGATTGCTCCCGTTTATCGGGAGCAATTATTCTTTTGAGTTCACTTTCGCAGCCGTTTGTCGCAGGGGCTCAGGACGATGGATATTATCATTTTTGCAATAGACAAAAAGAAAGCTGTCACTTGTTACGGTGACAGCTTTCTGCTGTTTGTCATGATAGCTTTATCGGATCAATAATCCTCATATTCAACGGAACCGTCGGAGTAGGTGACGATGTAGTAGCCGTGACCGGAACCGTCGCAGTCGGGCATATCCTGTCTGGAGACTTCGGTTCTGCCGCCGCCCGCGGAGCCTGAGCCGCTGTCAGAGTCTGAACCGCCGCCTGAACCGCTGTCAGAGCCGGAGCCATTGTCAGAGCCGTTGTCGGAACCGGATGCGGTTTTCGTTCCCAGCGTAACGATCTTCTTGACGGGCTCTTTTGTGACTTCTTCCTTGATCTTCTCGCGGCTGTCCTCTTTACCGTCGATATATTTCACCTTATAGGTGACGGTCTTTTCGCCGTCGGCGCCCTGCTGGTTCACTTCGCTGGTACCCTGATCCATGCTGTCGCTGTACTTTTCCTCGGTCTCATAGCTGATCTTTTCGGTCTCGGTCTCTTCCTTGTAGGTGATGCGGGCAACGATGACCTCCATATCTTCTTTGATCTTTTCAGAGAGCTCGGGCTTGACCGTGTCGTCATCGGAGAGGGTGATCTTCTGCTCTTTCAGCATCGCTTCAACCGTGGACATAAAGGTGGTGACGTCGGTGGTTTTGCCGTCAGCGGTCAGCTTGATCTTGATACCTTTGACAAGATTGATTGTCATACCGTCCTTGAGGTAGTCGGTCAAAGGCGCGTCGGGCTTGATATCGTCTGAGATTTTGAAGCCGGATTCCTTAACGGCGTCCTCTACGGTTCCGCCGACGATGCTGACCTGCTTCTTTTCGTCGCCGTAAACGACAGTGACTTCCGCATAGCGTTTGACGGTGATCTCTTTCAGATCATCTTTGATTTTTGTGCTCTTTTCCGGTTCAGTCTCATCCTTTTCACCGAGGGTGATTTTGGCTTTTTCCAGCGCTTCCGATACGGTCATTCCGGTAGAGGCGTTGATCTCGGTCGATTCGCCCATATCTTTGACCGTGAGTTTAATGTCCTTTGCGCCGCAGGCGGCAAGCCCGCAAACTGCAAAACAGATAATCAGCGCAAGACAGATAGCTTTCATCAAATTCTTTGCTTTCATTTTGGCCTCCTTTTGCTTTTTGTTATGCAACGGCAGAGCATTTGCGCCCGCCGGTTGATGTCGGATCAATAATAGGTTTTTCTGCCCCAGACAGCTTCGCCGTCGTCAAAGCTCAGCTCCGAGTACCATATCTTGTTGACGTACCAGACATGGGATACCGTCATGTAAGGATAATAGTCGGGGAATCCGTAGCTCGGCAGCTGAGCGTCGGGATCGCAGTTGAGCCATCTTCCGTCGACATAGACCTCTGTCCAGCCGTGGACAAGGGTGCCCGCATAGCCAAAGCAGAAGCGCGAACGGTAGCCGGCGATCTTAGCGAGACACGCGAACGCCGCGGCATAGCGGTAGCAGGTGCCTGCTTTGTACTCAAACAGCTCGATCGCGAAGGGAGGAACGTCATCCTCGTCAGAGGGGGTGTCGTTATAGACGCGTACATACGGATAGTTCTTTGCCATGTAAAGGAAGCCGGTTTTCATCTTCTCCTGCAAAGTATCTCCCTCGCAGTATTTATCCATATACTCAGCCGCAAGGCGAATCTCTTTGCTCTCGATGCAGATACCGTCTTCGTCAATGTAATAGTAGCCCGAAGAGGTGTTCTGGATGGTGTCGCGGTACATTCTGCCTTCGCTGTTGTAGTAACGCAGCAGACCGTTCACACGGTTGAGACCCTTGAGCTGGTAGCCGTCTTTGAATCCGTAGGTGCCGTTGTAGTAGATATTGCCGTCCAGCTTGACGCCGTTTTTGTAGTGGCGAACGTTGGCGATATAATCGCTCACGGTGTTGCCGTCAGCGTCCAGCACACGCAGGGTATAGGCGTAGATCACGTCTTTATTAACGGTTTTGTCGGTGTAGGCGGTGTCGGTGGTAGAGTCAAACAATCTGCTCCAGGAGCCGTTGAGCTCTTTGCGGTACAGGCGGTAGCCTGCGGCGCCCTCGACCGCGTCCCATTTGATGACATTTGCGCTGCCCGAGGGGCTGACAGAGGCGATCTTCGGAGCGGCATAGAAGGTGTGGCTCCAGCCCTCACGATTAAAGTCGGATACAAAATCTTCATCCTCATCAAGACAGCGAACCGTATAAACACGGGTCTCACCGTTTTTGATATCGGTATCGGTATATTCTGTCAGATATTTTGACGCGAGACGTTCCCAGTCGTTGTCGCCGACCTTGTAATATATGCGGTAGAAGTCTGCGCCGTCGCACTCATCCCATGTGATTTTGACGCCGTCCTCGACGCTCTCAAGAGAAGTGATTTCGGGAACTTTAACATACAGACATCTTTTGCCGCTGTTGTGTCCGCTGGTAAAGCGGGTGCTGTCGGCGTTGACACATCTGACGGTGTAGGTGTAATGATAACCGGAGGTCACGTCGGTGTCAACAAAAGAGGTTTCGGTAGTTTCTGCCATGTTGACCCAGTTGCCATTGCCGTTTTTGTAATAAATGCGGTATTTTTCCGCGCCGGCGCAAGCGCCCCATCTGATCTCGACGCCGTCCTGAACGCTTGTCAGAGAGGTGATGACAGGCGCGTTGATGAAGCTGTTGCTCCAGCCCTCACGGTAGAAGTCGGACACAAAATCCTCGTCCTCGTTCAGACAGCGCAGGGTATAGGTGCGGCTTTCGCCGCTTTTGACGGAAGTATCGACATACTCCGGCAGATACTTTGACGCAAGCCTGGTCCAGCCGCCGTTATCGTTTTTGTAGTAGATGCGGTAGAAATCCGCGCCGGGAACCTCGTCCCAGGTGATCTTTGCGCCTCCATCAACATTGTCGATACTTTTGATGACCGGAGCCGCGACATAGGTGATGGACTTGCCGCTGTTGTTATCGCTCATGAACTTTTCGCCGTCGGCGGTAATCATTCTCAGGGTGTAGATATACCTGACGCCGCTCTGTGCGGTCGTATCGGTATAGGAGCTTTCGTTGGTTTGCGCAAGACGCGTCCATGACGATCCGGCTGTTCTGCGGTAGACGCGGTAGTCCTCGGCGCCCGGTGCGCGATCCCAGCTGAGCTCTACGCCGTCAACGGTGCTTTCGATACTTTTAATCACGGGAGGAGCGTAGAAGGTATGCGCCCAGCCTTCGGTGTTGTAGTCGCTGGAAAAATCATAGTTGCTGTCGACACAGCGCAGGGTGTAGACGCGCTCTTCGCCGTCCTTTGCGGAGGTATCGGTGTAAGAGGTGCCGCTCACTTGAGCGATACGGTTCCAGTCGGAGCCGTCTTTGTAGTATACTCTGTATAAGTAAGCGCCATCAAAAGAATCCCAGCTGATCTGCACGCCGTCCTCGGTGTTTTCAAAGTCGGTGATAACGGGATAGGTGACAGGGGTTTCGTCGATGAAAACGAAGCCGTTAAACGCCGCGTAGCTGTCGGCTGCGCTGTCCTTATAACCGTAGATGGCAAAATCCTTAATCTTGGCGCCCTCAGCTGTATAGCCAAAAGCTTGGTCGCCGATCACGCTGACAGTCTGCGGTATCTCGACGCTGCCGAGCAGAACACAGTTCAAGAACGCTCTCGCGCCGATTTCCGTGACGCTATCGGGGATGACAACATCGGTGATGTCCGTCTGATCTTTGAACGCTTCGCTGCCGATGGCAGTCACGGGCAGCCCGTCAATAGATGAGGGGATGGTTATCTTTCCGCTCATGTTTTCAGAGGCGGTAATCGTGATCTGACCGTTATCGCTCACATAGGAGAGCGTGCCGCCGTTATATTCCGTTGTTTTGTCGGCTGTACCGACCGTTGAGATGTTTTCGTCAGCCTGAGCAGCGGAAGCAGGCAGGATCGTAAAGACCGCGAGCAGCATAGCAAGCACAAGCATTAGCGAAAGGCTTCTCTTTAACATAATCATAAACCTCCTGGTTGGATAGCACCGGCTTTTCCTTTGCGGTAAAAGTGATACTACCCCAATGTACCTATAGTAATATACCATATTTAGCGGTAATTGTAAATTACAAATTATTACAAAATATCGGCAAATAACAAAAATAAATGATAATTCGGGTAGAGACAGCGTTCGCCTAGCGCTGAGACAGGCTCTAAAATGTTCTAAACTACTTGATATTTTGGCGTAATTCAAGTATTATTAAGATAATTAATGTCATATAAGCCGCTGTACGGCGGATAATGACAGGTGCGAAAGGAAAGTTGAATGAAACGTTATCTGTTAAGAGCGGTTAAAATACTTTGTTTTATCCTGGCGGTTGCGCTTTGTACAGGCTTGCTGCAGGAATATGTTCTGTGTCATGCCGATCATAACCGCGAACGCGTCAAAGGGTTTTACAGAGAGGACGCAGAGTCGCTTGACGTCGTTTATCTCGGAGCAAGCGAGGTCTACTCGGATATCGCCCCCGGCTATACCTACCGACGCGACGGTATTACGAGCTACATCTTTGCGACGCAGGCAAACTCCATGCTCAACTATAAAAGCCAGCTGAAAAACGTGCTCAGCCGGCAGAAGAACGCTTTGATCGTGATCGAGCTCAACGGCGCTGTATACGAAGACGATGAGGATGTGACGAAAGAAGCCAACCTCAGAAACTACAGCGATAATGTACCGCTTGATCTCACCAAGGCGGAATGGATCGCTCAGAACATCAAGGAAAATCAGGCAGAGTATGTTTTTCCGATCATGAAGTACCACGGAATCTGGAGTGATCTCGGCGCAGAGGAAAAGTATCGCAAGACAATCGTCGACGATCAGATGCGCGGGTTCAATTATCTGAAAGGCGTCGTAAACTGGCCTGTACAGTTCAGAAGCCCCCAGAAGTCCCTGAACAGTACGCTTGCCGCGTCACGCGACAGCAAATTGCCGCTCACGGAGCTTTCCGAGACCGCTCTGAGAGATCTGCTCGGATACTGCCGCAGTGAGAATCTTACAAATGTTGTATTCGCAAGATTTCCGCATATCGTGACCGAACGCACTTTTGAGCGTTTTGAGCGCGGCAATACGGTGGGGGATATCGTCGCGGAATACGGCTTTGACTATCTCAACTTTGAGCGGGATGTCGCCTTGATCGGTCTGGATGAAAACAAGGATTTTTACAACCCCGATCACCTCAACGTCTACGGCCAGCAAAAGTTCACGGCTTTTCTGACCGACTACCTGAAAGAACATTATTCGGTGTCCTCACATACGCTGACCGACAGCCAGACCGATGAGTGGGAAATTTGCGCGGATTACTATGAGGCTTATGTGAAGTACAATGAGAGCTTGATGGGTACGCCTGACGTCGCCGAGCTTTCGGAGGATTATGAGCTGGTTGAAAAACTGAAAGATTTCCTTCCTGAAAAGAAGTCATAACGAGACAGACTGCTGTGAGTGAACGGCAGTCTGTTTTTTGTCAGATTAAGGAACGGTTCTGATACTTAGTATGAAATGCACTGCCGGCAATAACGGTTCTGTTCTGGCAGCAACAAAACCGCGAAACAAGAAAGCGTGGCCCGTTCGCTTTGACAGCTTCGATCGGACAGCCGGACGGCGTACAAAAAAACCGGCGTCGGAAAAACCGACGCCGGTAAGTTTTATACGGAACAAATGATTAATCGTTGAGCATGTTCTTAGCATTGGAAAGATAGATCAGGAACAGGATGTACTGGATAACGCTCAAGACCATTGCGATGACGACCATTACGATCGCGATGGTGGCGGTAACGGGGTTAGCGCGGAAAACAGCGACCAGAACATAAGCGATCAGCATGAGAACATACATAGCGGTGATGATCTTGAAGAGGTTTCTGCCCTTGTTAGCGAGCTCATTGTTGCCGATCTGCTCAGCAAGGTTGATGACGCCCTGGATGATGAAGAGGGTCACGCACAGGCTGCAGATCTTGGATATAACATCAAGGATGCTGGAGAGTACGGGAACACCCGTCTGAGTGAAAGCAGAGACCATAGAAGCAACGATACCGACGATCAGGAAGATGATAGCGGTCTTGAAGCTGGGCTCATCCTTCGCGGCGGAGGAGATACCGATGATGTGGAAGATAAAGGCGATGATGCCGAGGACAGCGGCTGCTGTAACCAGAGCGACTATACCGAAGCCGGATGCGAGCAGACCTGCGCCGCTCTCCGCCTTAGCAGATACAGCGAGCGGGATGATAAGGATAGTCGCGACGGCGGTAAAGATTCCCGCGATCAGAGAAAGGATCTGAGCGCTGAAGATTTTCTTGACGCCTTTTGCAGCGTTTTCAAATTTCATTTTGATTTCTCCTTTGAAAATATAGTATTTATTGCATTCTGCAACAAGATAAATATACCATAACTTTATCTGTTAATATTCTGTATAAGAATTAAAATTAATTTTTATCAACATTATCAAAAGATGTGAGCTGTTTTTGTGTAAATTAACAACTTATTTGTTTGGCGTTCCGATGAAAATCCCTCTTTGAGCGGCGTTTTTCGCGGCGTCCCGCATCGCCTGAGCCTGTGCGCCGACCAGAGTAGCCGCGGCAAGGCGGGGATCGGTGAGTGTCTTTGCGTATTCGATGCTTTGCAACAGGTTTTTATCGCCCTTTGTCAGGAAGATGCCGTCGACGCCGATAGAGGAGAGAGAATAGCCGCGCTCCGCGGTCCACTCTCTGTTGATCTGCTCTTCTGCCGATTCGATCAGGATATCGCCGTAAGCGCAGAGCTCATACGCCGATATGCCCTCCCGGCAGCGTTTAGAGAGCGCCTGTCTCAGTACGGCGGAAAGCTCTGTGGTCATTTGGGGAATGACAGCGCTGACAGGGATTTCGGCAGTTGTATTGCCGCAAAGCTTTTGATAAAAGGTGAGGGGATCGGCGATTTTGAAGGAAAACATACCGGTCATCGTGACCGTTGCGTCAATGCTCGCGCCGGTATGGCGTTCCGTGAGGTTGATGGGAATTTTTACCTCAAAGGAGTTGCCCATATGTTCCTTGAGGTCGAGATACATGATGATCTGATAGATCGCCGCTACTCCTCCGTATCCGAAACGCTCAAAGCTCTGTTTGGCGATGGATTTCAGACCGCCTTTGTGGAAGATACTGCCGGTTCGGTCGCTGTGAAAGGTGTTCTCTCCGGGCGTCGCGCTGCTCCAGATAACCTTGCCTTTGTCGATCGCCAAAGCGCACTGACCGTCGTGGATGATGACGGTGGAGCCGTCGGTGATGAGGTTTTCTTCACCTTTGGTGTTCGCGGTGCGGTCAGAGGTCATCTTTTTCGCGCGACAGGCGAGGATACCCTGCGGAAAGCCGTCACAGCTGTAGACCTCCAGCCACTGATCGGCGAGCGTTCCGCCGACCGAGCCTGCGGCTGCCTTGAAGATGCCCATATTATCACATCCGTTTCATAGCTGCATGATACAGCCGATAGTTTTTTGTCATGAGGATCAAACGCTTTTTTGCTGAGCAAACCTTATCGCTTGCGTTTTTTACGGTTTCCTGAAACACCGGGTCGCGGAACATAGCTTCACAGTAGCGAAATTTTTCAGAGTCGCTTTCGGTGTTCTCGGCGTTCCAAACGAACTCCGGGCATCGAAGGAACCGCACAAAGGAGTAGTCGTAGAAATCCTGCAAAAACTCGGGCGCTACATGAGGCTTGCGGGCAAGATAGATTTGCTTCATATCTTCGAAGTAATGCGCCTGAAATCCCCTGGTAACCGAGTATGCGTCATTATCAACCCAGTAATACAGGCATTTGTGAACGAAGTAAAAGCTCTCGCAATAGTTCAGATAATCGCAGAGAAAGATCATATCCTCACCCTCGGTGGAAACATCCCTGAACCGCAGGTGGTTTTCTCGGATGATATCCGCGCGAAAAATACGCGTCCAAAGGTGCATGAGCTGTCCGTGATATAAGAGGGGAAAGAAGGCTTTTTTCTCGATAACCTGGCTTTTGGTCAGCCCGGGAAGCAGCTGCGGCTCGACGAGCTTTTCCGAGGGCTTAGCCATCGCGTATTCACAGTTGCACAGCGAATCGGGGTGCTCCCGCGCGGCGCGATACAGCGTTTCGATCCAGTTTGGTTCTACATAATCATCGCTGTCACAGAACATCACATACCTGCCGCTTGCGTGGCTGAGACCGAGATTGCGGACCGAGCCGATTCCGACATGCCGGGTCGAGACCGTCCTGACGCGCCTATCGAGCGCTTGATAGGCGCTGCATACAGAGAGACTGTTGTCGGAGCTGCCGTCGTCGATCAAGATGATCTCAAAGTCGGTATAGGTTTGACCGAGCAGGCTGTCGATACAGCGGGGAAGGTATTTTTCTGTGTTATAGACGGGACGATGACGCTGACGCTACTCAATGTCAAACCCCGGCATGCGTAAGGAACCCCACCAGTCTCTGTGCCACGCGGTGGGATTGGACTCGTTGATTGTGTTGCTGATGCAAAGGTTAAATCCGGGATACACACCGTCAAGGAAAATGTCCTCGCCGTAACTGTCGGTCATGAAGGCGACGATATCCACCTTAGATGAGGGATGCCGTCGGTCGCGATGCCTGCGACGCCGCCGAGCAATAGTGAGGGATAGTTGAAACGGACGCCCCGAGGATGATGCGTTTTATAGAATAATTGTGTTCAAGACCGTCCGAATCATCAGAATACTCGCATTATAGCACAAAATTTAGGATAAGAAAAGGGATTATTATCAAAAATCTATTGACTCTATGGAATGAATTTGGTAGAATGATAATAATTTGTTGGGTAACGCAGTTGTCATGGTATGCTCTCTGTTCACCGTTCTGCCGATCACACTGAGGCGACCACCAACTGGTATCAGCCCGGCGAAAACGAATTGCCGTTTGTTCCGAACAAACCGTGAGCCCTGTGCTTTACCGCAGGGCTTTTGCCTTTTTTGATACCTGATACTTAGTATGAATCAAATCAGAGAATATGTGTGAATTTTGCGGCGTTTGCCGCTTTAGGTGATAAGATGAAACTGAATCCGAATTTTGTAGTACATAATACAGGGAAAGAAACCCTGCTCGTCCCGACAGCCAAGGCGCCCTTCCACGGCTTGGTGCAGGGCAACCCGACGGTGGAGTTTATTTTGAACTGCCTGAGCAAGGATACGACCGAGGAAGAGATTGTCTCGGCGATGAGCAAAGAGTATCAGGGTGAGCTCTCCGATATGCGCGAGGACGTTGCGAGCGTGATCGCTCAGCTCAAGGAGATCGGCGCGATTGATGAATAAGTCGACCTTTGAGGATGTTTTGCGCGACAGGGGAGAGCTGATCTATACCAACGTCGGCGACAGCATGTATCCGCTGATCCGTCCGCGCGACCTGCTCGTCATCAAGAAATGGGACGGAAATCGGCTGAAAAGTACGATATCCCGCTTTATAAGCGCGACAACGGTCAGTATATCCTGCACCGCGTCATTAAGGTGCGTGAGAAGGATTACGTCATCTGCGGCGACAACCGTTATGTGGCAGAGACAGGTATCTGCGACAGACATATCCTCGGCGTGCTGACCGCGCTTATCCGCGACGGCAAGACAATTGAGCTCGACTCGCCCTATTACCGCCGCTATGAGAAAAGGCTTTTCTTGCGCCGTCTGCGGCTGAAACTCAGAGATAGGATTTGAAAGAATGTCAGAACTGTCCACCTTACAAAGAACATGGCTCCATCTGGTTCGCTGTGCCCTGAACGGTCAAACGCCCGATAAAGCGCTGTTGATGCAGACCGCTCCGCAGGAGATTTATCAGCTTGCTCAGGCGCATGCGATGCTGTCGATCACCGCCTTTGCGCTCAACCGTCTGGGCGTTTATCATCCGCAATTTGAGGAAGCCAAGACCAAGGCGCTGCGTAAGCTCGCGCTCTACGATATCGAGCGCGGGGAGATTTATCGAGCGCTGGATCAGGCGAACATTTGGTATTGTCCGCTCAAGGGTATTATCCTCAAGGATGATTACCCCGAGTTCGGCATGCGTGAAATGACCGATAACGATATCCTTTGTGATCCTGTGCGGATGGAGGACGTCAGGACGGTGATGGAAAACCTCGGATATCATTGCACGAGCTTTGACGTTTGGAACCATGATATGTATGAGAAAGAGCCTTGTCTGGAGTTTGAAATGCACCGCAAGCTCTTTATGCAGAGCGAGATGCCCGCGCTTGACGCCTATTACGCGGATATTATCAACAGGCTGAAAAACGTCGGCGATCATGAGTATCGCTTTTCTGACGAGGATTTTTACATCTATCTGCTGGCGCATGAATACAAGCACTTCAGCCACAACGGCACGGGGATGCGCTCACTTGCGGATCTCTATGTGTATCTCAGAAAACATCCCGATATGGATCAAAGCTATATCGAAGGCCTGCGCTCTATGTCTATCGCCCCATCAAGGGCGTTTTCACCCATCCGAAGAGCCTTTTGCACGACGCCCGCCGCGTCTTGAAGTACCGCTCGCCGAAGCATAAGTTTTGATCGCGGGCTGACTGCACAGGACAAAAGAAAATATGCCGTTGTCAAAGCTCCCGCGCTTTTCAGGGAGCTTTTTCTGTTGGATTACGCTTGGCTGCTTTACAAATACATCGAGGAATTTTGTTAAATATCCATAGCATTTTTATGCTCTTTATCTCTTTTGTCGATTGCCTGAGAACCAACATTATAGGATAATAAACATGATTATAAATTGATGATGATTTGTATAAAAGAAAAGAAGGGCATCCTTTCGGATACCCTTTGTCGGTATGGTGCGAGTGTTCATAACGGACTTATTATCAGCAATAGTAGGTAATCTCTCCGAAGAAAGACAGCCATTTATTAATAACAATATCCTTATTTGCTTCGATAGCTTTACTTAAATAATTGAGCGTCCTGCTGTCATAATCTGAGTTGTTGTTAGCCAACAGGCATTTCCCGGTTTTCGTAATCCAAAACTTTGTCGCGTTAGCCGTAGGTTTGCCTTTTGAAACGTGCACATGAACAGGCTCAAGAGGTTTATTTAAAATAGTCATTGCGAGGGGCGCAAAGGAAAAGGTAGAGATAGCCACGTCGGAACCATGTTCCTCCTCGCAATGACAATCTGAAATGCGCCCCGTGGCAATCTCAACCGATTAAAAGGGTCAAATACCCCGCTGCTTGCAG
>CACWTM010000054.1:15896-21423 GCA_902763855.1 uncultured Ruminococcus sp.
AGGGAAGGATTTATCCTTTTAGGCTAATACCCCGCCCGAGCATAGCGAGGGTAAAGTGTCCGGCGGACACTTTAGTGCTTGCACCGGGGAAGTTTATTCTCATTCGCCCAAAAATAAACCCAGTAGGAGCCGATTTTAAAAACCTGAGGCATTGTCAAATCCTCCGTTTTGCGAAAGCTCAATAATCAAATGCGCATTATTCTCAATGATTGACTGATACCTTTTGATTTCGTCCTCAGTAAATCCGAATATTTCCCGCCACTCATATTTCGGCAGAAAACAGCTTGCAAAGTGAAAGCCGTCTTTTTCATCAGGTTTTTCAATATATACCTTAACTGTATTGTCACTAAGCATTTCCGAGTGAACAATCTCGGTTTCATCATCAAGGGTAAGATAAGGGTACATCATAAAAAACACCTCCGTTTAAGTTATTGTAACACATTACGCTGCAAAATACAATGGTTTGTCTTATGCTATATCAAGCAGGGAATTTGTACGGAAGTTCCGTAATCGTAATACAGATTGAAAAAATGAGTGTCCATAACTTAAATCCGTTATGAACACTCACACTGTCAAGGATGAGCAAAAAAGATGTGTTTTGCAAAAAATCTGTATAGAACTGAACTTGCACATCCTGATTGTTCCTTGGAAAACTTCAGTAATGACCGCGATTCGATTTTACTATTTCTATTGTATATGAACCTCAATACAATGTCAAGTGAAACGTCGAAACATGTTTCGTTGCTGGCGGTCTTGTTTATCAAGAATATCATTGATTCAAATAAGCCCTATGTCAGCGACACATATTATAATGACTTTAAGAGCAGTTCTCCGTTAGAACAGAAATATGCAGGACTTGGCTCCTATACCGTTTCTGTGGTTGAATACAAATCTGACAACAAAAGCATATCTAAAATCTCTGCCTGATATCCAGCCGAACTTGATAATTCAGATAAGAACTGGCCAATGATCATGGTCGTAAATGCCAGCAACACTCGTGTAAGAAACTATAAGCCTTTCTTCGAGCGACTTGCTTCTTGGGGATTTATCGTAGTGGGCAATGAGGAAATCAAAGTGCAGAGTTTGATACAATTCAACGATAGCCTCGCTGCCTGAAAATCAAGGGGGGTGCAAATCCATTTCAGGGGGTGCATTTCACAGGCAGGGGGTGCAAATCTCAAAATGAGAGCCGCACCGTCATCATCTACGGTGGGGAGCGGAGGTACCGGGATATACATTGTGGTGATTGGTGCAGTTGTGAGGCTTATTATGATTGCAGCAGCAAAATAAATTCAAAAAGGGTATTGACAGTGAATGGTTTACACTGTATAATATAAGCAGTGATTAAGAAAAAGGAGAAAAATCGTGAAATTACCAATAGATGAATCCCTTCCCGGATATGTGAATGAGTCCATAGCTATTCTGGAAAAAATACTGACAAGCGATAATTTCAGCGTCTTTGAAAGAATTACCAGGATATCCAGAGGCGAGATTTTTGTACTAAAGATTCTATTGTTTAACAATGGTACATCAACGCCTACCGAGATCAGCGAAACGATGAAGAGTACAAAGGGACGCATATCAGCCATATTGAATTCGCTGGAAAAAAAAGGCTTCATTGACCGGGAGATTGACAAAGACAATCGCAGAAACATTATCGTGACGCTTTCGGATTCCGGCAGGGATTATGTAACAAATGAACTCCAGGAATGCTATAAAATCGTTTCCCATGTGTTTGAAGAGTTGGGAGAGAAAGATTCAAAAAAATTTGTTGAACTGACGGAGCGGGTGTTTCATCTGATGAACGAATAAAAAATCCATTGCAGGCCGAAAAAGGCCTGCAAAATAAGAGCTTACTGTTTACAGGGTAAATAATAAACGGCAAACACAAAGGAGGAAACTCATATGAGCAATTTTTCAAAGGACAACAGACCGGGCGGAACCTACGTGATGGGCAGTAAAGAAGTATCCCGTGTAGGATACGGCACCATGCAGCTGCCGAAGCTGAAGGATGAATCGAAGGCAAGGGCGGTGATCCGCAGGGCCTACGAGCTTGGCGTGAACCATTTTGACACGGCTGATTTTTATGAGGACGGGTTCACAAACAGATGCCTGTCGGATGAAATCGGCATGGAGCCGGATGCGGTAATCGTAACCAAGATCGGCGCAAAGCCCGGCAATGGCATTATGCCGATGATACCCGCACAGAGGCCGGAGGAACTTAGGCAGCACATAGAGGATAATCTCAGGAGCCTTAAGACGGATCATCTGGGAATCGTCAATTTCCGCAGAATCGCACCGGGAACGTTTCCTTTAAAACCGAGCCAGAAGGTGAATTTTGACGACCAGATGGCGGAGCTCATTAAAATGCGTGACGAAGGGAAGATAGAGGCGATCGGGCTTTCTACGGTCAGCCTGAAAGAACTGCAGAGCGCATTGCCTGCCGGTATCGTCTGTGTTCAGAATCAGTACAATATTACGTCGCGCAGCCAGGAAAGCATACTTGATCTGTGCAGAAAAAAAGGAATCGCATGGGTACCGTATTTTCCTCTTGGCGGTGGTATGCCCGGTTCTGCGAAGGTGACAGAAGACAAAACGGTACAGGCTGTCGCAAAAGAAATGAATCTGTCTCCAGTCCAGGTGGGACTGGCGTGGATCCTGCAGCACTCTGAAAATGCGCTCATCATTCCGGGGACTACATCGATTGGCCACCTGGAGCAGAATGTTGCGGTAGGCGATATCCGATTTGATGAAGACACGATGCGGCGCCTCGACAGTGTTCCTCCGGCAGAAGGGATAGGGGCTGTTATCAATCGCTTCATGACAAGAAAGTGAGGGACGGATATGACACTGCAAGAGGCAATGAAAGCACGCCATATGGTGCGGAAATATACGGATAAAGCAATCCCGGCAGATATTGTGGCAAAGCTGAATGACCGGGTAAAGCAGAACAATGAGCAGTATGGCCTTTCCATTAAGCTTATGATCAATGACGGCAGCGCTGTACCGGGTGTGATCAAGCTGATCCTTGCCAAAGGTGTGAACAACTTTTTCATCATGGCAGGTCCCGAGGGAGCGGATGAGCACCTTGGATACTGCGGTGCAGATCTGATGCTCTACGCTCAGACACTTGGGCTTAACACATGGTGGGTCGGCGGCACCTATAACCGCAAGGGTGCGGCTGAAAAATCAGAAGGAGCAACTCCGGTCGGAATCATTGCTGTAGGATACGGCCAGACGCAGGGTGTGCCGCATAAAACGAAAACGGCAGATGCAGTCAGTTCCTATGTTGGTAACGTTCCTGACTGGTTCAAAGAAGGCGTGGATGCCGCACTTCTTGCTCCGACGGCACTGGCAAAGCAGGCATTCATTATAAAAGGTGAAGGCAGTACCGTGCATATCGACTGTGACAACGGAATCTTCAGCGGTGTGGATACCGGCCTCGTGAAATATCATTTTGAACTGGGTGCAGGAAAAGAAAATTTTGAGTGGGTGTGATTTATGGATGAACAGATCATACAATTACAGCAGATGATCGATGAGAGCCAGTTCACATTGGTCATTACCGGAGCGGGTATTTCCGTTGCATCCGGTATTCCAAGCATGCACGGTTTAAATCTGGCGGAGACGCTGCAGTTTGCCTCCACAACTGTGCTTAAAGTAACGCCGGAGCACTACTACAGGGTTGCCAGACATTCCTTTCTGGATGCCATATTCGACAACGGCCCCAGTCTGTCGCATAAGAAGCTGGCGGAGTTGGAGGAAAAAGGTAAGGTACAGGGAATCATCACGACAAATCTGGATAACCTGCACAGTCTCGCCGGTTCAAAAAACGTGGCGGAGATACAGGGCAGCTTTGCGGTCAACGCCTGTCTGAAATGCGGGAAGCGGAACTACGATGTGAATATCTGGAATCAGGGGAAAGCCCCGAGATGCGAATGCGGAGGACTCTATGCCTGCTGGCCGGTCTATGCTCATGTCGGCCTTTATAATGATGATGTCCCGAAAGCACAGGAATGGGCACGAAAGGCCGAACTGGTTATTGTGGTCGGTGCGATCGGCAACTATGGCGGCGTGTACTGGAACCAAATCAGTTCCTCTGCCAGGATTGTACAGATCAATCCCAAACATACACAATTCGATTCCTGTTCCTTCTTGAACATCCGGAAAAAATGCGATGAAGTATTTGCGGAATTGGAGTAAGCTATGATTCGTTTAATCAAAGGAGACATCACGAAAATTACGGATGTTGATGCAATCGTGAACGCTGCAAATAGAACACTTCTGGGTGGAGGCGGCGTTGATGGGGCAATCCACCGTGCTGCCGGTAAAGGACTGAGGGCAGAGTGCTTTAAGCTGCATGGATGTAAAACGGGTCACGCAAAAATCACAAAAGGTTACAATCTACCCTGTAAATATGTGATCCATACGGTTGGGCCGATCTGGCATGGCGGCGGTAAAGACGAGCCGGAAATGCTTTCGGCCTGTTATCGGAATTCACTGCAGGTGGCTCAGGAGAACGGTATCCGCAGAATAGCCTTTCCTTCCATATCAACAGGTGTGTTTCATTATCCATTAGATAAGGCGGCAGAAACAGCCGTTATTGCGGTGAGGCAGTATCTGGAAGATAATCCGGGGTCATTCGATCTTATCGAATGGGTGCTGTTTGACGACCTCACTTATGCTGCTTATGATAATACAGTAAAAAATAAAGGAATCCCGCTGACAGAGTGATTTGTAGCGACATAGATTGGAAAGAGTATCAGTACTGGAAACCCTGTGATCTATATCCTGTGTACTGCTGTATCCTGCACATGGCTATGTGTACTGTATCATCGATTCAAAAAGCGTATACTGACATAATAATCTTAAGTCAAAGGTGCAGGAATTGCGTACTGCCATCACGGACGGCGGGGAGCGGCAACAATGACAAAAACACCTCTAAGCCATCACGGTTTAGGGGTATTTCTGCGTCTATGGTATTATTACTATATGCTTGATTTCAGACATGGTTTCGGTCATGATTTCTTTGACAGATGCCATGCCAACGGAAATCCGTTCCTCTAAGCAAACGCATTTTGGAACCAAACATCCTTTTTTCTTTCCGCCATAGTAACCGCAGTATTCGCAATCGCACATTTCGGCAGTATAGCGAAAATTGCCGGTCACTACGATTCCCGAGCCCCTCGGGTAAAAGTTTGGTATGCCCTTCATCATTTGTTCCATGCTGCGGTCATACCGGCTTTCTGTAAATATCAATGTTTTCACACTCCTTACTTTTTGAGAAATAAAAAAAGAGCCAACCGCTTATTTCTAAACGATTGGCTCAAAAAAAGCAGACAACATTTTCTGTTGCCTGCTCACCTGATTATTGTTTTCTGTTGTTCTACGGAAGTTCAGTTCCTGTCAGTCTTGAAAATATCCGTTTTACATCCATATTTCGTGACAAAAATATCACGCCTCTAAAACGTGAAAAACCCGATAAAATCGGGCTTTTTCGGGGATATATCTTTTTTGCATATCCTTT
>CACWTM010000055.1 GCA_902763855.1 uncultured Ruminococcus sp.
TGGCGACTGCTTCTCCCGTACAGCCGAGTATCCTGCCAAATTGATTTAAGCCGCAGCCGCAAGCTATGCGGATGCTTTTGATCTTCCTGCCGCAATCAGTTTGGATAAAGCCTTGATAATCGCTGACGAAGTAATCGGGTTCAACATTGAGCATATCCAAATCGATTCCGACTTCTCGCGCTGCTTGCTTGATTGGTTCATAGTATTTGCGCAGAGGCTTTGCACGGTCGATCTCCCAATGTTCAAGCGTTTGCCAATCACAACCGATCTTTTCAGCGAACACCTTCGTCACAACGCCATGCGCTAAACGGATCTGCCGTATCTTCTTTCCGCAATCGCGCTCGATAAAGACAGCATATTCATCCGTATAGGTATCAGGGTCATCTATCAGCTTTCTGACATCGAAACCGGCTTCGATCGCCATTCGTTTGATTTGCCGATAGCTCTCACGGCTTGGACGACGGTTATTTAATTCATCCTCCCATGTGCTTTCATTGGAGCGGGTAAAGCCTAACCTCTCCGAAAACTGCTCCTGCGTTAAGCCGCTTTGAATTCGGATGGTTCGGATACGCTTACCATATCCGGGCTTGCAAAACTCAGTATATTCATCCAAGAGTAATGCGCTCTTGATGTTTAAAGCGTCGGCGATTATACTTGCGGATTCATAATGCAGCGCCATATTGTTACATTCATAATCTTGGATTTTCCCAACCGGGATCCCTGTCGCCGCGCTCAGTTGCTCTCTCGTCATACCGTGCGCCTCACGGTAATGCCGAATAATATGGCAATAATCCTTTTGCAGTTGTAACGGATTGAAAGTATATACTAAATGTATCAGGCACTTGCCTTGAATGATGTGATAGGTCTGTGTGTGATTAAGTAAGGTATCGTGTTGTCGATACAGCCGTGACAGGGCTGAAAGCAACCGAGCATTTGCGAGTTGGCGGCGTTGACGATCGCGCCGCATTTCAGCGTCGTGATATCGCCCTGCCAAAGATAAATACCATCTTGAACCGGCTCTAAATCCGCTATATTCGTGATACCCTTGCGCCAAGATTCCTCCTGCAAATACGCGTCTTGGATTTGCAGGAATTCTTCGCTTGTTTCTCTCGGCATACGGATATTGAATAAGGAGCGGAGCAACCGCTTTTGATTATACTCATCCCTCGGTATTTCGATCCTCTCACCGCGTTCGGAGAGCAGATATTCAATTAAGTACAATCTTCTTTCGGTCTGTGTCATAACTATCGCCTGCTTTCAAAAAGTGCCCTGCCATTATCATAACGGCAGGGCTTTGAAAAGTCAATGAATTACTTTCTGACGACGCTGATCCCAGTGAAGCACTCATGCTGTAAAGATAAATGGTCTGTTCGTCATGAGCAGTCCGTTTGTGATGAAAGAGGTTTTATGAAAAAGCAGTAATACTTGTGTGTAATCATTCGGGCTTATCGGGAGGGATTCCGCCGCCTGAACCGTTGCTGATGCCGCTACGGATACTTAATGATTATTCTTCTTCAGGATAGTGCAATCCCCAATCAGCTCTCAGCTTCGTCATAATATCCATCACGTCTTTGGAATAAGTGAGCTTCATATCCTTGTCGTCTGCGGAAAGGACTGCGTTCTCCATATCGGTCAGCTCGTAATAAAGAGCGTCAGCGGTTTTGCCTGCGGCTATCTCTGTACATTCTCCTGTTTCGGCGTCAATGATAACCGCCTTGTCAGCACGAGGAAACTCCATGATTTCGATATATCCTTTTTCGCAACTAATCATCGCTCGCTTTGGCTGCTTGGAATGCATTGTAAGGGCAACGGTCGCCATTTGTCGGTCACCATTTTGCAGGAGGATCGACGCCTGTTCATCCACCCCTGTGGGCGCAGGCTTCCATTGACTGATAACACTGTTGGGCGATTTGCTCATAAAGCTGCGCACGATACTCAGCGCATAAACGCCGATGTCGAGCATCGCGCCGCCCGCAAGACTGCGGTTAAAGAAGCGGTTATTCATATTGTATTCCTTGAAGCTGCCGAAATTGACGGTGATCATTTGTACCTTGCCAAGCTCTCCGCTTTTCACAATTCGCCACAATTCTTTGTACAGCGGCATATGCCAGATCGTCATTGCTTCGGCAAGAATCAAGCCTTTGCTTTCGGCAAGGGCGATCATCTCGTCAAGTTCATTGGAATTCAATGTAATCGACTTTTCCACAAGTAAATGCTTGCCGTTTTTGAGCGCCTTCTTCATAAAACCGTAGTGCGTATTATGAGGGCTTGTTATATAGATGATATCTACATCATCGTCCGTGAACATCTCGTCAATGCTGTTATAAACCGTTTGAATACCGTACCTTTCGGCGAAAGCAACCGCCTTGTCATAGGTACGATTGCCTACGGCGTAAAGCGACTTACCCATTTTCTGCAAGCCTGCTGCCATTTCGTTAGCGATCACGCCGGTGCCCAGTACCGCCCACTTCAATTCCTTTGTCATGTTCCCAAATCCTTTCCTTATTTTAGTCAAAATTTTAACACAAAACAGAAAGCTTGTCTACATGAAGCTCCGCAGAGAAAAGATCCGCGACAGAAGATTAAGAACCGGCTCTCTCATCAGCAGTCAGATCCTCAGCCTTACGCCGTCCGATAATCTCATTGAGTTATATCCGACCGAGCCGGATATGGCGATCTGATAACGAAATAAACTTTTTTTCATAATTATCATAGACTTTTGACTTGCAAAATGATATACTCTTTATAAACAGCGAATGGTATCGGCTATATTTTGTGTCAGGAGAATATCTGCCGTAAGTTCAACCATAAGGTATTACATTCTAAGGAGATTATTCATGAAATTGAAGTTTTACAAATGCAAGCGCTGCGGCAACATCGTCGCCATCGTCAAAGCGAGCGGAGCGCCGATCTCCTGCTGCGGCGAAAAGATGACCGGGATCGTCCCGGGTACCACCGACGCCGCCGTAGAAAAGCATGTACCGGTCGTTGAGATCAAGGACAATATGGCGATCGTCACGGTCGGCGAGATCGCTCACCCGATGGCTCCCGAGCACTACATCGAGTGGATCGCGATCAGCACCGATCAGGGCAACCAGCGCAAGAAGCTCGAACCGGGCGACGAGCCAAAGGCGTGCTTTGCGCTGTGTGAAGGTGAAAAGATCGAAGCCGCATACGCTTACTGCAATCTCCACAGCCTGTGGAAAAACTAAAAATATAGGAGGACTATTTATGTCAAAATACGCAGGTACACAAACAGAAAAGAATCTTGAGGCTGCTTTTGCAGGCGAATCTCAGGCAAGAAACAAGTATACCTACTTCGCATCCAAGGCAAAGAAAGAGGGCTATGAGCAAATCGCGGCGCTGTTCCTGAAAACCGCGGACAATGAAAAGGAACACGCGAAGATGTGGTTCAAGGAGCTGGAAGGCATCGGTTCTACCGCCGATAATCTGAAAGCTGCCGCTGACGGTGAGAATTACGAGTGGACAGATATGTACGAGGGCTTTGCCAAAACCGCCGAGGAGGAAGGATTCCCCGAGTTGGCAGCAAAATTCAGACTTGTTGCGGCTATCGAAAAGCATCACGAGGAAAGATACCGCGCGCTGCTCAACAATGTTGAAACAGCTCAGGTATTTGAAAAGAGCGAGGTCAAGGTATGGGAATGCCGCAACTGCGGTCATATCGTCGTCGGCACAAAGGCTCCTGAAATTTGCCCGACTTGCAATCATCCGCAAAGCTACTTTGAAATCAACGCGGAAAACTATTGAGCTTATGGCTTAACGCAGGAGGTCGACTTCAAACTCAACGACGGCGTTGTGATCTCCATGATCGGCTTCTGCGCTTTTTTGATTCGCAAGCTTAATACCGTCAGGCCAATCATATAAATAACATCATACTATAATCCTACACCGCATACAGAGTTATTGACCTGTATGCGGTGCTTTTACTGAAATATATCTTGATTTTTTATGTGTAACCCCCAAACCGCAATAAACATATATTTACCCTATTTATGGATTTTGAAGCGTCCAAAGGCAGATATATAGCCGTTTTTAACCCCAAAAGCGTTACATTTTCTGATGTAGATCAAGACAAATCAGGCTCCTACAAATATGTTTAACCTTGAAACAAAACTAAGCACCGCCATCTTTGCAAAAAAACGGCTTAAACACTGGCTTTCTAAGCTATAATCGCACTATTTATCAGCATTTCGGAACCAAAATCAAAAATCATAGTGAAATTACCCTACCTATCCGTAAAAATGCGATACAGCTCAATTCCGGACGTTTTAGAGCTATTCTACGCTACAAATTCAGATAATTTATCTCACTAATTTGATGTAGATTTACAGCCGCTTTTCAATTGCCTTTTCCTTTATCAAGATATTATCCGCAAAACAAAAAGAGCCGAGATGATCTCGACTCAAATCAAGCACGCAAATTAAAAAGCAAATCAGAGAATACTGTCATTTCACAAACGGCGCTCGATACTCCGCGTTGATCTCGCTGATCTCCTTTTCGCCGTCGATATAGGGCTGATACAGGCTCTCGATCCTGCCGCCGCCTCGGTTGTCGCAGCCGGAGCAGAACTCACACTCGGCGCCGCAGCTTCCCCACAACGCCCGGCGGACGATCTCCTCTCGTTCTTCTCTTGTCGTATCCTTGATTAGTATGGATTTCATCTCGTCAATCTCCTTTTTTATCTATTATGTCATTCGATACCTACGTATTATTATCGGCATGGAACAGAAAATCATTCGGACACAATCGCAATCGCATCGATCTCCACGAGCGCTCCCTTAGGCAGTGCAGACACCTCGACACAACTCCTCGCTGGTTTTTTCGTAAAGTACTTTGCATAAATCTCGTTGAAGGCGGCAAAGTCGTTCATGCTGTTCAAAAAGCAGGTCGTCTTGACCACCCTGTCAAGACCGCTGCCTGCCGCCTGCAAGACGGCGGCGAGATTGCGGATAGCTTGTTCCGACTGCTCCGAGATATCATTCGATTTGATTTGTTCCGTGATCGGATCAATCGGAATCTGACCGGATGTATAGATAGTACGACCGACGACGATCGCCTGCGAGTAGGGTCCGACTGCCTCAGGCGCGTATTTTGTTTCAATGATCTTCATGACGCTTTCCTTTCTCACATATCTTGAATCGCTTTCTTTCCTGCAATTCTGTTATCCAGCTTTTTCCTGAGACCGCGCAGATTGGAAGAGGTATAACCCATCGGGCAGATCGTACACCATTGACGGGGTGTAAACAGAATTCCGTTCGTGATTGCCAGCAAGGTTGCGATCTCCATAAAAATCAGCACTGCATTTCCGAGTGCGGATATGCCATGCGGAAACACGAGAATCAGCAGAACAACAAAGCTGCCCATCATAACCGCCCACAACGCGGGACGAAACCATTTTTTACCATACATCTTCGGACGATTCAGACCGAGGTTGAATACGTTTCCGATCTTACCGATCAGCGAACCGCGAGGACAAATGCGGGCGCAGTGCATTTTGCCGCGACCGGACAGAGCGATGATGATTGGAGTGAACATACACAAAAATCCGAACAGTCCCAGAGGATGATAGAAATTTGCCGCCGTCATCCAAAGGAGTGTAATGATCCACGACCAATCCTGTATGGACGGGATCCATCTCTTACCGTTTACCGTTAAGGTTCTGTTTTTACTCATAATTATACCTCTGCTTCTTGATTAATCGGTTGGTATCGGTCAGGTCGTTGATCACTTCACCAGCGATGATCAGCCCAACCACTGAGGGCACAAAGGCTGTCGAGCCGGGGATATCGCGCCGCTGCGTGCATTTGCGCGCAGTACCGGGCGGACAGATACAGTGCTTGTGACAGCTGATGGACATATCCTCAAGCGGTCGTATAGGCTTTTCTTTGGAATATACAACTTTCAGCTTTTTGATACCGCGCTTACGGCATTCGTACCGCATGACTCTTGCCAGAGGACAAACGGAGGTTTTATAAATATCTGCAACCTCAAACGCTGCGGCGTTCACCTTATTACCCGCACCCATCGAGCTGATGATCGGCGTACCCGCAGCATTTGCGTTCATGACCAGTTCCAGTTTGCCC
Organism: uncultured Ruminococcus sp.; assembly: GCA_902763855.1. Lineage (GTDB taxonomy): Bacteria > Bacillota > Clostridia > Oscillospirales > Acutalibacteraceae > Ruminococcoides. The sequence continues at coordinate 6,105 of CACWTM010000055.1, forward strand.
TTGACGGTGTCGATAGCGTCTACGATATAATCGTACTGCGTAAAATCAAACTCATCCTTTGTGTCGGGCATATAGAAGGTTTTGTAGGTGCGGACGATGCAGGCGGGATTGATGTTTCTGATCCTTTGTTCGGCAACATCCACTTTATACTGCCCTACTGTACTTCGAACAGCGAGGATCTGGCGGTTGAGATTGGTCAGGCAAATGCGATCGTCGTCAATGAGATCGAGCGCTCCAACCCCCGAACGAGCAAGCGCCTCAACCGCATAACCTCCGACGCCCCCGATCCCGAATATTGCGACGCGTGCATTTTCAAACCTTTTCATATTATCTTCGCCATAGATAAGCTGTGTCCTTGAAAACTGGTTTAACATCAAAGTCCTCTTTCTACAGTAAATTGTAATCCGTCATCGGAAAATTGAGGGGAATAACTTCTTTTTTGTAGGAAATCCGCAATACAGCTTTGGATTTCGCTGTCTGTTTGTTCCAAGGTAAAAAACGGTTTCGGGCAAACGTCGTGATAATGCAGATCGGTATGGTACACTTTGTCAAGCTCTTTCTTAAGCTCAATGATCTCGGATAAATTCAGCACTGTTGTTTCACCTACCCATCGACATAATAGTATTATAAACACCTTCATACAAAGCTCGGTGTCCTTCTTCGGTCAAATGCTCTCCGTCGATCTCGCTTGCTTTGGCGATGTCCGACGCAGCGAGGAAGGCTGTCCCGTATGAATTTGCTATCTCCCGATACGCCTGCTTCAGCTCCCGGCTGACCGCCAAAGAACGGCTGTCATAAGAACTGTTCAGAGCGGCGTTTTCCAGAAAGATCGGAGAGATCAGCAGGATGTTATCGGGCTTCACATATTCGGTCAGCTTAGCGATACACTTCTCCATGCCTGCCGCGATCACCTCGGCTGACGCGCCGAAAACGCTCTTGCAGTCGTTGGTGCCGAGCATGATGATCGCCGTATCAATCGGCTCGACCGCTTTCAATATGGATGGCAGGGCGGCAAAGCCGTTTCTTCCCGCTCTGTTTGCATCGTCAAAAACGGTCGTCCTGCCGCATAAGCCTTCTTCGAGGATCAGTGCATCATCCCCAAGGGCGTTTTGCAGTAATCCTGTCCAGCGGATTTCTTTGTCGTATCGTTCTCTTGTCGCGGGATCGTAACCCCATGTGTTGGAATCGCCGAAAGCGAGGATTCGTTTCATTATCTTGCTCCGTTCTGTTTATTTTAATAGTCATTGCGAAGGACGCATTTAGTTAAGGTTGAGATTCCCACGTCGGAGCTTTGCTCCTCCTCGGAATGACGAATTATATGCGTCCTGTGGCAATCTCAACCGATAAATAGTTTGTATTCGTTCCTTTTCACCTAAATAACGTTAAGCCGCTTCTGACATATTTATCACCGAAAGCATCGATCACCTGTTCGGCGTAGCGCGCGCCGGGTGTTTGCAATTTTTTCTGCTGATAGTTCAAAAGCTCAAGAGCCTTTTCGTTCCCTTTATAATAGTCGGTCATGCTTCTGAGAACGCGCAGTCCCGCTTCTCTGACGCTCACCTGCTGTTCGTTCCTTGTCTGGAGAAGAGCGCTGTCGATATCGAACAGCGCCGCCGTTTTGAAATTCTCTACTGAGCGGAGCTGATCGGCTTCGGTCAGCCGATCCCGATATATGGCAAAGATCCATATGCACAGCAGCTCGATGAACTCCAGATCGCGCACATCCATCCCTGTCTCGGAAAACGGATTGATATCAATGTTTCTCAGTTCGATGTGGTTCACGCCGTTTTGCACCAGATTGTTCAGGCGGTTCGCTCCCTTCGGCTTCAGCCGGATGGGATAATACAGCTCGCCTACTCCGGCAAGGGCTCCGCTGTCAAGATATTTTTGGATGCTTTCGACGTAGGCAAGGATGCTGTCATATTGCAGGATCGGCGTAAAATCATTCCAATACCCATTCATACCGCATCGCAGAGAGGCATAGTCCGTGATCACCGTTTCACCGGTGCGACGGGGATTGAAAAACGAACCGTCGCAGATTGGTGAAGCCGACAACAACAGATTCAGTATCCAGCCGTATTCCGTCATACCCTCTGCCAAACGCAGGTAGGCGGCGTTTTTGTATTCCGTAAAATCGCTGAGCTCGGATTGAGAGAAAGCAGTGATCAACAGCTGCTCCGAAAGCGAGTAGTTCACATGGATACCTGAAAGCGTCATCTTATACTTGCCGTACTTTTCGGCGAGGTACAGACGGTAGCTGTGCTTGCCTTGCTGATCGCCCTCGTACAGCGCAACGGGGATATCGTCCTCGCTCAAAATATACGGAGGATTGGAATACAGCCAGATGATCTCCCTGTGCTTTTTGAGTTCATTATTCAGTCGGTCGGATTGCTCCTGCAATTCTTTCAGCACACCTTGCGCCGTGTTGTAGACGCCGGTATTGATCTCTGCCTGATTCTCGCAGAAATCCTTGACGATATGCGCGTCGTCGGGAAAAGGATGGAGCGTATGCGACAGATAGCCCTCGGCGGTAACGCGCAGCGTTTCGCACTCCAAGCCGAAGGTTCCGCCCGTTATATGCTTGGTGGAAAGTTGTTGGTTCAGCATAGTTCACCTATAGACTCGCGTACTCGCGAATCACCTTATCAATATTATTTTGGTTCTGCAACAGATAGCTTGACGGCGATGTCAGCGTTTCGGCGCGTTTAAACAGCGGCTCGAGGTAGATGTCCTCCGCATAGCCGCGCTCGCGCAGTCCCTCGGCGCACAGCGTCAAAATTTCGGTCAGAAGCATCCTCAGCTCGTCGGGATCGACAAAGGACAGGAAATCCCTGCGATTCATTTGGCGGCGCAACAAGTCGGGATCGCCGCCGTCACGATACAGAAAAGAGTGGGACAAAAGTGCCGTCAATTCCGCTACCCGATTCATCAGTCCCAAATGGAATGCCGCAACCGTCATCGCCTGCGACAAAGGCTGGGTGCAGGCGGAGCGGAATTCCAGCGTACCGCGCGCGGTCAGATCGATCTGCTTGTATGTTCTCAGATACGCGACATCCTCCGCTTTCGGGGTGAAGCGATACGGATGATACTCTCCGTCGTAGTATTCGCCCTCGATGGATTCGCGTTTCAGGTATTCGTTAAAGGGGATCGGATAGAAAAACAGGTATTTGCCGTCGCGCTCGGCGCAGAAGATGCTCGCCTTGCTCAGATAGTCCGTGATCTCGCCGACCGACTGCGGCAGAGGCTCGAAGAAGCCGAGATTCTTCGGATTGATTCCGTGAGCCGAACGCTCCCAGAAATAATCTCTGACGCAGAGCAACTCCGGCATTTCCGGCAGATAGGAATTGGCAAACAGCACCGCTTTCAGCGGCTCGACAAGTGAAAACGCCTTGATGACGTTGCAAAGGTTTTCTTCATTCACATCGAGCTGAACCTGAGAAGCGCTTGAAAATGTCCCGTAGCCGTAATAATGATGAAAGCCGGCAGATACATTTGTGTATTGCCACACTTCTGCTTTTTTGAGATAACCTTCCAGCATCCGGTATCGCGGCGAGGGTACAAAGTTGAAATCATTGATTTTGTAATTAGGATTCACGCCGAGACCTGTCAGCGTATGCTGATTTCGATTCAGTTCTTCGTTGATGAAACTGACATAATCTTTGAATCTCGCCTGTGCCTCATGGAGAGTGCGGACGCGTCCGAGAGCGATCTCAAAGTTGTTATAGGAGCAGTCGAAGGAAAAGATGTCGCAGGTATCCTCGCATACTGCTTCGTGACAGATCCCGTCGTCGTCAAATTTCTTCGGCGTAAAGCCAAAGTGTTCGATCGCCTTCTGCACGGCGGCGATACTGACGGCTTTTTCGGTTTTCTCTCCGGTCAGGTTGACGATCGGCATTTCGATCTCGATTCCGATATAGTTCGCGCGGGGTTTTTGCAAAGGCGAGATAAAACGATTAAAGATCAGTTCGTTTGCTGTTTTCATATACTTTCCCCTTATGTTTTTCTTACAGTCCCGAATAAGCCATATAAAGCGGCTTGTAGCTGTCGGCGTTGAAGAAATACTCGTTTTGATGCTGCGCTCCCGTAAACACAAGCTTACCCTCACGCCAGCCTGTCAAAGTCATAAACGGAGCGGGCTGCCAACCGGTTTCAGATAATGGCTGTGTGGAAAATGTCGTGCCAAAGCTGTCCTTTCGCAGATACAGCGAATCCCGGAAATTAGTATGCGCGTACAGGAGCTCGCCGTCATCAATCAGCAGATTCAGCTTGTTCTTCGGCGAGCAGCTGTTGACGATACCGTCAAGTATCTGAAAACGTTCCTCCGCATTCAGCGGTCGTCCGAGTTTTGCAGATGCTTCGTTGATACTCTCAAGGATATACAGGAGTATTCTCTCACTGTCCGTCTCTCCCTTTTGCAGAAAGACATACTTGTTCAGCCTGTCGTTCTCAAAAACGGTACCGTTGTGGATCAGCGTCCAACTCCTGCCGCTGTTGTCCGTCCCGACAAAGGGATGGCAATTCTCATATTCCACGTTGCCGATCGTCGCCAGACGGATATGCGCCAGCGCAGTTTTGGCAACGATAGATTCAGACAAAAGTTCATGAAGATACTCGCTCTGATCCGCGCGCTTTGTTTCACGCATGATCTGCGTTTCCTGCCGCCCGAACAGCGCCAATCCCCAGCCGTTGGGATGCTCGTTTGCATGAGAATAAAACTCTCGCAGATCGGTATTCAGTTCTTTTTCCCGGTTGCCCGAGAAGCCATATATTTCGCACATGATAATTCACCATATAAAGAAAAACGAGGCGCATACACGCCCCGGATCAATAAACAGACAGTTTTCGTTCAGAGGCTATTTTTGACATGACAAACAAAACGACATACAACTGCCGCCCATCAGCATCATGGTGAAAATAGCCTTTATGTTCATAATTACCTCTCTATTGCCTGTTAACATAGTAGGTAAATTATATAATAAGTATTCTGTTTTGTCAAGTGAATTTTTAGAACAGAAAAATGCCCCTTTATCAGCATGAAGCCGAAAAGGAGCATTTGTGTCATGTTGTGTATTTATCCGATAAAGAACTGCGACCAGTATAATACGCCGTTGCTCTTGTAACAGCCGATACCGATCTTTGTAAAGGATGCGGACAGGATGTTCTTTCGATGTCCCTCGGAATTCATCCAGCCGTTCACTACCTGTTCGGGCGTTGCATAGCCGTAGGCGATATTCTCACCCGCCGCGCGGTAGGATACGCCTAAGTCGTTCGCCGCGGTAAAGCAGGAGCGTCCGTCGGGTCTTGAGTGGGAGAAGGACTGTACGATCTCTTTTGCGCGCAGGTGCGCGACTTTCACAGCGCCGCTATCCAAGCTCAGCGAAGAAAGACCGTATTTTGCTCTCTCGGCGTTGACCAATCTCAGTACCTGAGCTTCATAATCGGTATTGAACTCAGAGGATTCCTGCTGTACGGGAGCGGTAGGCTCGGTCGGCTCAATGGTCGGCTCGGTCTGTACAACAGCCGGCTCGGTCGGCTTTTCAGGCTGAGCGGGGATCACGACAGGTTCCGTCGGCTGCTGAGCGGGCGTATCGGGAATATTGACGTAGCACTTCCCGTCGGGACAATAGCTGCCTGCAGCTCTCAGAATGTCATTCAGACAGAAGCCGTTTTCACTGCACAGCTTCTCCAAAAGTTCGTTAATGTTGGAGCAATCCCCGCCGTCGCATCGAATCACTTTGACCTGCGGACACGGCGCGGTCTGTGCGGCGCCCGCCGCAGGAACAGCACACGACAGTATGACAAAAGCGGACACTATTGTCGCAATCATTTTATAAAAGATTTTCATTACATACCTCCAGAAATTGATAGGCGTTAACGCTATATTTATCCACCCCGGAGATTACGTCATTGTCAGACAGCAAAAGGGCGCGAATGACGGCGATTATGTCGTTGCTTTATACGAGGGCAAGAACAACTTGAAGCAGCTTATCAAAGAGGACGGACGGTATATCCTCCGCTCCTGCAACGAGGATAAGGAAACCTATCCTGACATCTATCCGGAGGATCTGCAGATCCAAGGCGTCGCGGTTTGCGTGACACATAGGCTGAAATAAAACTGAATACAAGTTGAGTGAATGAATGTAGGTTAGTTGAGAGATGAAAGTATCCTGTAGCGAAGGTATTCTCTTGCAGTGTATCTTCGTTACAGGATACATCCGTCAAAATGTTATTGAAGAAATCATACTCAGTAATCTGAGAAGGTTAACTTCATTCGCGCGTTCTGAGCCTGAACAGTTTTATGAGATGGCT
>CACWTM010000056.1 GCA_902763855.1 uncultured Ruminococcus sp.
GGACTTGCCGTTGTCATTCAGCGATACGCTGAACAGCATTCTCACCAATATCAATACGCTCAAGGATGTGCTGACCTGCATCGACGACTTCCACCCCGGTACCCGGGCAGCCGAGAAAAGGGATACCAACATCGCCCAAGGCATTGACCGTGCCTTTGGAGACCGCATCGGAAAAGGACGGTTGACTTCCGATTGTACGCCGATGGAAGCCCGACCTCCGCAGGGCAACGCTATCGTGACAGGCGAGACCGTTCCCGACGTCGGCGAGAGCGGCACCGCCAGAACCTTTACGCTGGAGATAAAGCGCGGAGATGTCAACTTAGAAAACCTCAGTTACTTCCAGAGTGAAGCGAAAAACGGAACGCTGATGAGTTGTCTGCTTTCATATACGGAGTGGATTAAGGGCATCTACCTGCACAATGAATCCGCACAGGAAATTTTGTTTGAGGATTTGAGTGAGAGCTTTGAAGCCTACCGCGACGAGTTCATTAAAAAGGACAGTCACAGTCATGGCAGAGTTTCCGAGATGGTTGCATGGCTGACGATCGGTATGAAATACTTTCTGGAATTTCTGTATATCCGCAGCATCATTAAAGAGACGGAAAAGGAATCTGCTCTGCGGGAGTATCGCGAAATTCTATTTGATTTAGCGAAGAGTCAAAGCGACAGCATCGAGCAGGACAATCCTGTGGTAACGTTCATTCAGAAGCTTTACTCACTTCTTGAAAGCGGACAGGCGGTTGTGCTGGACAGAACGAAACCGGTCGAGTATATGCCGGTAAACTTTATCGGATATGAAGATGAAAAGTATTACTGCCTGAACGCGGACATGGCTCACAAGGCGGTCGTGCAGCTGTGCAAAGATCAGAGCGAATTCTTTACCCTCAAAAAGAACCAGTTAATCAAAGCACTGGCGGATGAAGGCTTGCTGGATTCGGACAAAGACAAAAATGTTAAGTCTGTCAGCGTCTACGGAAAAAAGGGAAGTATCAAGCTGCTCTGCATTGACAAGGAGAAAGCCGACCAAATCATAGCCTTGTCCGAATAAGAGGGGATACAGGGGATAAGGTTTCGGAAACGGCTTGAACGCTGAAGATTCTTCTCTTTCTCCCGGGGTGAGTTTTGGGTGAGAAATTCCCCTCAACTTCCCCGAGCCGATTTCTCAAAAACCTCATGGAATCCGGACTTTCTTCCATTATCCCCCTAATCCCCCGAAAAATTCAGTACCCATATTCTATGAAAACCGCATATCAAATTCATGCGGATTTTGTCGAAGCGAGGGGAAGTTTTTATGCTGACTTTTCAGATGTCTAGCCTCGCTGTTCTCCGCTGTTCCTCAATTAACTTCCACTCGTCTAATCTGTTCCGTTGCCTTTGGGCAACTCCACAGCTTAGTCCTCGCCGGTCGTTAATTGAGGGCTCCGAGCCTCGGTTTTTCTTACTTTATTGCCAGTTTCGCCTTCGTATTACGACCGCCGGTTTCCGGCGGCCGCGAAGGCAGATGCGGGCAAGGCCCGCACCCCTTTAAATCATTCTCCGACAGTAAAACCCGGCCGGAAGAATCAGCAGCTTGGCATTCTGAGCCTGTTGTATGCCTGAGGATTAATGTGACGCAAAGAATAAACAGACATTTCTGATTAACAATAATTTTGAAAGGATAGGTGACTGCCTATAAAAATAGAACTATTAAATGAATACAAAGAGGAGAGTATAGCTTCGTGTGAAAAGGCTGAGCTGACAGATCTGAAAAATATTCAAATCAAAACTGATAAGCCTGCAGCCGTTCGCGCGTTGATTTTTGCCGAGCAGGTGAAAAATCCTTACCTGTTCAGGGTGGACGATATCGCTGTCAGGGTCGAATACTGCGGCGGCAAATCACTCTCCGATGCTCTCGTTAGCGTGCTCAAAGCGAGCTGATACCAATATTTTCTTATTGCTATTCGGACGGCGGTGTGGTATAATCTCTGATGATGTAACAGCCGCCGTCCAATTATTCACGGAGGCTGAAATGATAGAAAAATATTCTGACTATGCAGGGCAGCCTCAGCGAGCGTTACAAGCTTGGAGTGCTGCCCTTTACATTCGACTCTCCAAAGAGGATTTGGAGAAGAAAAACGAATCCGTATCCGTTACGAACCAGCGTGAGATTTTGCTGGAATACTTGCGGCAACACCCGGAGATGAAGCTGTTTGATATCTATATTGACGACGGCTTTACTGGTACAGACTTTGACCGGCCCGCTTGGGCAAGGTTGAAAACAGACATTGAAAACGGATATGTGAACTGTGTTATCGTCAAGGATCTGAACCGCTTCGGCAGGAATTACACTGTCGGCGGCGACCTGATCGATAACTACTTTGCACGGAAGAACGTGCGCTTCATTGCTCTGAACAACGGAGTAGATACCGCTGATGACCATATGAACGCTGCCACACGCTGTATTTCAATCGGCGTAACGAATGTTATCAATGAGAGTTATTCGGCAATGACGAGCGTGTCTATCCGCGGAACGCTTAATAACCACCGAAAGCAGGGAAAATTTATCGGTGCATTTGCCTGCTACGGCTATATGAAAAATCCCGACGATAACCACAAGCTTATCATCGACGATGAAGCAGCGGAGGTTGTGCGAATGATTTATCAAAAGTTCATCGGCGGTATGAGTCTGATTGGAATCACAAAGGAGCTGAACTCTCTCGGGATCCCGAATCCGACAATGTATAAGCAGCAAAAGGGATTGAATTTTCATGCTCGTGACGGTAAAAACGACGGCTTGTGGTGTGACAGAACCGTGCGTAGGATTCTTCAGAACGAGATGTACATCGGCAATATGGTGCAGGGAGTGAATAAAACTGTCAGCTATAAGGTGCATGAATGCAAGGCGGTGCCGAAGGACGATTGGATAGTTGTGGAGAATACTCACGAGCCGATCATTGATAAGGAAACCTTTGATAAAGCGCAGTCGCTGTTCAATCGGCATATCCGATCTTCACCTGTCAGCAAGCAGACAGACTTATTCTCAGGCTTGGTTCGCTGCGCGGACTGCGGTGCGGTAATGAGCAAAAAGACAAACAAACTTCCGTACGGCACCTACCGCTACTATAGATGTTCCACCAAACGCAAGCGGGGAAAATGTACCAATCATACGATCAGGATCGATAAGCTTGAAAACGTAGTGTTAACCTATCTGCAAACGATGATAAAATTGGCTGTGGAATATGATAAAGTAATAGAGCAGCTCAATACCGGTCAGAAAGCGCAGCAAAGAGATTATGTGCGGAAGGCGCTTGAGGCAAAACAAGAGGAACTCGAAAGATGTCAAAAAGCAAAGTTGGATTTATATCCTGATTGGAAAGCGGACATTATCACGCAGGAAGAATACCTGATGCTGAAAGCAAACCTGAACGATAAAATTGAAAAGCTCAATGAGGAGATAGAAAAGCTGCAGCAGTCACAAGATGATTCTGCGCTTGAATGCAATGGATTTGTTGAGCACTTCAAGCAATATAAAAACATCGATAAGCTCACGCGTCCCATGCTGATTGAATTGATTGACAGTATTTTGGTGCACGAGGATAACCGCATCACGATTAAGGTAAAATTCCTTGACGCGCTTGAGCAGATACTGACGTTTGAAGAGGAGAATAAATCGGCGTAAAAATTTTTTATGGATAACCCTTGACAACAGCACCTGCAAGAGAAGATACCATTTTTTGACATTTTTACTGATGATGTTTGAGAATAATGGTAAGAATCCGCGTAGTGATAACAGGGCAGTGTCAATGTCGGCTCCCGTTAGGTGATTATACGTTAACAAAGCTGCAATTCTTCACGAGCAATAGGATTATTCTTGCCGACTTTACTTCAAAAGATGTATAATCCACCCTTGTGCCAACCGCACCGGATGTCAAATATTTCATTATCCAATTTTTTCCTAATATTCTGCAAAATAATCTCCAAACCTCTTGCAATCACCCTCCTGTTGATGTATGATAAAACTATAAATATGGTACAAAGGTGTTTTTCTTGAAAGTATTTGAGATCGTGCCTGCGGATTTCTTTTCGGTTTTGGTTTCGCCGAACCGTGAGATCTATGCGGACGCGCTGATGAAGCTTTATGAGATGTTCCAGAGTGAGATCAACATCCGCTTGAAGGCGTTTTTGGCGGAGGTCGAGCTGCTTTTGGAGGATCGGGAATATATTTTGGAGGAAGGCGATGAAGCGGAGGATTCGGAGCCTTCTTCGTTGCGCGGCAAAGCGCGTTTAGTCGTGCGCAGGCTCGTAAAAACCGGCTGGATCGACCGCGAATTCCTCGACGGCTCCTTTACGGAGATCATCATTCCAAACACCTACGCCATCACCGTGATGCGTATGCTCAAGGAGCTGACCGACGAGAGCGTCGCGGAGTATGATTCGCTGGTGTTTTCCACCTATTCCGCGCTCAATCAGGCGTACACCGACAACCGCGACCGTATGTATGAGGCGCTGATCGTCGCGAAGAACAACACCGAAAAATTAGATTTCAAGCTGCGTACCTTCTATTATGGCATCCGCGGCTATCAAAAAGTAATCAGAGAAAATACAGACGTCAATTTGCTGCTGAAAAACCATTTTGAAGCGTACAAGGAGGCGCTTGATCGTGTGTATCACCCGATCAAAACGATGGATTCCTTTACGCGCTATTCCGGACCGATCCGCGGCATTTTGACGGATATTCGCTTTGATGACGCCTTGCTCGATGAAATGGCGGCGAAAGCGATGGCGACAAAAGAATATGCGGATCAAAACGAAGCGCACGAGGATATCCTGACGACCATTGAAGCGATCACGGATTCCTACGGCGCTGTTTCCGTTTTGCTCGATGAAATCGACATCAAGCACAGCAAAATGACCAAGCAGTCGATCGACAAGATCCGCTATGTGATGTCCGCCGATCAGACGATCAAGGGCAAGCTGGTCGAGTTGCTCAAAGCCTATGCCGCTGCGGACGATAAGCAGTCGCCGAAGATCATGAATATGCTCGAAGAGGGGATCACCGTCAACCGACAGGAATATATCGACGCGGGTTCTTTGTATCACAAAAATATCCGAAGCCGCCGCTCCGATGAACCGCCGCAGCCCATTGAGGAAGAGCGCGATATCGAAAAGGAGATTCTGACCGCCGTGGTCGGCAAGCTGAGGAGCGGCTATTCCGACGCACGTGTGAAGTCATATATGGACAGCCTGTTTGCAAACGGCAGGACGGAAGTGGCAAGCGGGGAAATTTCCGTTGAGAATGACACCGATTATATCCTGACGCTGCTCTCCGTTGTCAGCGCCTACAGGGGCACGAGAGGGTATCGCATCGAGATCACGGACGGTTATGTGCAAAAGGGCGTGTACCGCATTCCGCGGTTCGTGCTGAAAAAGGGAGGGAAACGCTGATGTGGAGCGAGCAATATGAAAACCTGAATGCGTATGAAAAGGGCGAGTTCCGCCGCTTGGGAAACTATCTTCTCTCGCATACCTACATGGTGCGTTTTACCTACGACCCGAGCGAGGAAACGACCCTGCCGAACGCGGATTACAATATGGTGATGCGGCTGTTTGACATTTTCCGCGACTATTTTGAGGTGACGGGCTGGAAGCTGACGAAGGACGATACCTATGGCGTGGTGGCGCTGATCAGCGAATACAAGCACAACCGTTTTCGGCTCGACCGCTTCACGACGCTGTTTCTCTACGTTTGCCGCCTGATTTACGAGGAAAACCGCGAGAACGAGAACAGCTATCATGTGGTGAAAACCGACACCGCGTCCGTGGTCGAGAAGATGAAGACCCTCGGCTTGCTCAAGGGCGGAAAATCCAATCAAAAAGAGCGTCTTGACGCGCAGAGTGCTCTGGCGCATTTTAATATCATCCAAAAAATGACATCTTTTCCGTGGAGCGGAGACGGAAACGATATTTTGATTTTGCCGTCGATTTTGACGATCATCAGCAACCAAAGCATCAACGCGATGAAGGCGGAGCTTGACGAGATGAAGCTCACGGAGGACAACAGGGATGAAACTGCTGAAAAAACTGCTGCTGATTAACTGGCACTATTTCTCGCACCAAATGATCGAATTTGAACAGCTCAATTACATGACAGGCGTCAACGCGTCGGGAAAATCGACCATCATCGACGCCCTGCAGTTGGTGCTGTTCGGCGATACGGCAGGAAGGTATTTCAATAAATCCGCAAGCGGTAAGAGCGCGCGCACCTTGGACAGCTATCTTTGCGGAGAGCTGAGCGACAACGCCGACGGCGGCTACCGCTATCTGCGCAGCGGGCGGTTCACGAGCTACGTAGTGACGGAGTGGTATGACGACGTGAAGCGCCGCAGCCTGACCTTCGGCGGCGTCTTCGATGTGTATTCGACGAATGACAAAACCGCACGCTTCTTTAAGTATATCGGACAAATCCCCGACGATCATTTTATCGCATCGCGTGTGCCGCTGGACATCCCAAAGCTGAGGGAGTTTTTTAAGCGCGGCAGCGTCAGGGAAGCTCGCTTTTTTGATTCCGGGAAAGCCTACCGCGACGAGATCTACGGTCTCTTGGGCGGACTGCGCGAGAAATTCAGAGACCTGCTGAAAAAGGCGGTCGCCTTCAATCCCGATAACGACATTCAAAAATTCATCACCGAGTTTATCTGCGAAAGTGACGCGGGCATCGACATCGCGCCGATGCAGGATAATATCCGCAACTACAGGAATCTTGAACGCACCGCCGACGAGCTGGGACGCAAAAAAGCGGCGCTGGAATCCATTGAGCAGTGTTTTCAGGATTGCGAAAAAAGCCGGCAGAGCGTCACTCTTTATTCCTACCTGATCGACCGCGCGAACATTCAATTATCGGAGGAGGAGCTTCTTGAGCTGCGAAAAAAAGAGAAAGCCAAAGCCGATGAATTGCTGAATTTGCAGGAAAATCTCCGGATGGAATCGGATAATCTCAATATCCTGCGGCAGCAATATGAGGATTTTCGCCTGCAACTGCATAATGACGAAACAGAGCGGCGGTTAAACGAGATCGGAAGGAAAATTGCGGAATTAGAGCAGATCATCACTCACACGCAGACAGAATGGGAGAAAGCGCAGGGGCAGTTGGAGCGAGTCCGAATGCGCTTTGACCGCGCTGCGAACGATCTGTTTGACAGGGCAAACCGCTTTGATACCGGTGAGATAGAAGCGACCGCCGCAGTTCATCTTGACAGTATGCTTTCTATGACTGAACAACTGCGGCAGGCGTTTAGTGCAACGGAGAATTTGACACCCGAACAACTCACGGAAGTAGCGCAAACCGAACTGTCGTCTATCACTGAATCGCTCGAAGGCTTTAAGCAAACGGCGGCGGTACTGCTGGCAAAATTGCAGGAGGATTTGGAGCAGACAGGCGAAACGCTTCGCGCGCTGAAAAAGGAGCAGGAAAGCCTTGAAAAGGGCAGATTTCAATTTCCGCAGAACGCGCTGGACTTGAAGCAGGCGGTGTTGTCGCAGATCAAGGCAAAGCACAACGAGAGCGCCGAGGTCGTCTTGGTGGCGGAAGCCTCGGAGATCAAAAACGACCGCTGGCGCAACGCGATCGAGGGCTATCTGAATACCCAGAAATACTACATCATCGTGCCGCCGCAGTATGTACGGCCCGCCGTCAAGGTCTTTGATCGAATCAAACGCGACAAGGCGGTTTACGACACCGGCATCGTCGATACCGAAAAGATATTGAAAAAGCATCCGCGTGCGGAGCAAAACAGCCTCGCGCATGAAATCGAAACCGATAATCCCAACGTCCGCGCCTATATGGATTATCTGTTGGGCAGAGTCATCAAGTGCGATCATGCCGAATATATCCGCGACTATCCGATTTCCATCACCGACGAGGGCTTGCTGTACAAGAATTATGTCGTCCGCGCGCTGAACCCGAAGCTCTGGCAGCATCCTGCGATCGGACAGAACGCGATCATTTTGCGGCTGGATGAGATCAAGCGCGAAATTACCGCAAATAACAGGCTGATCGAAACCTATTCCTCGTTGAAAATCGGCGCGACAGCCTGCAAGGATACCGAGGGCTATTCGCAAAGCGACGCGGAGAGGCTGACCAACGCGGCACAGCAGGTCATCGGCAGAGCAGTGCATCATCAGGAGATCGAGGTATTGGAGCAGGAACGCGCCACCTTGGACACCGCCAACGTGTTCCTCCTGCGCGAAAGAGTCGCGGAGAAGGAGCAGGAGGTCAAGGAAGCGGAGCGCGATTGCGCCGAATTGCAGGAGAAGGTCGGCGAGGTTCGCGGCGCTTTGGGCGCTTTGCGGTATGACCGGATCCCGGTTGCGGTACAGGAGATTCGGGAGAGTCGAATAGCTCTGACCGCGTCATATGAATCGGTTTGGATTGATGAAACAGGGGAGCCGCGCTATCAGATTGAAATCGGTAAGCGCGGACAGGCGAAACAGATTTTAGAAGCCTTTCCGCGTGAAAAAAGCCGCGCCGCCAATGCGGTCAGCCGCTTCCGCGAGAGCTTGATTGGTCAGCGCACCAAATTCAATCACGATTACAAGATGGGTTACGACGTCAACGCCGAGGATAACCGGGAGTTTTCCGAAGCGCTGCGCGTCATCAATGAAAACACCCTGCCCGATTACCTGACGCGGATCGAGGACACCAAGAAAAAGGCGATGGAGGAATTCCAAGAGGATTTCCTCAGCAAGCTGAGCGACAAGATCCGCTCCGTCAAGCGCGATATCAAGGAGCTGAATTACGCGATCTCGTCCGCCTCCTTCGGTGAGGACACCTACAGCTTCAAAGTCGAGCCGAACAGCAATTATGAGCGGTATTACAAAATGATCACCGATGAAATGCTGATGGGCGGCTACACGCTGATGACAAATCAGTTCAACGAAAAATACCGCGAGGAGATCAGTGAGCTGTTCGCGGTGATGACCGGAGAGGGCAATTCTGCGCTTGACCAGAGCGAATACGAAAAGCGCGTCAGCCTGTTCACCGATTATCGGACGTACCTCACCTTTGATATCGAAGTCATCAACAAGGACGGAGAGCGCCAGCGCCTTTCGCGCACCATCGACAAGAAATCCGGCGGTGAAACGCAAACGCCGTTCTATATCGCGGTACTGGCGTCCTTCGCGCAGCTTTACCGTATGGGACGCGACAAAAAAGCCAACACCGCGCGGCTGATCATCTTTGACGAGGCGTTTTCCAAGATGGACGGCGAGCGCATCGAAAAAAGCATTCAGCTGTTGAGGAAAATTGGTTTTCAGGTGATCCTCTCTACGCCAACCGAAAAGGCAGGCGACATCGCGCCGTGGGTCGACCGTATTTTGCTGGTGCTGCGCAGCGGCAAGACCTCGCAGGTGACGGTGTTCGATAAGGACAGGGTAGGAGAGCTGACCGATGAATGAGCATTGGCAAAAGGAGATTTTGAATCTTCTGCTTGATAAATACGAGCGCACCGCCGCCTTTCAAAAGGGAGAACTGCCCGACAGACGGGTGCTGCTGCGCTTCTATGATTCCGGCAAAACGGATTTTTCCGCCTATGACATCGACGATCATGTTGTCAGGACAGCGATCAATGAAACCGTGACCGCTATGAAGTCTGAAAAACTCGTCGGTTTTGAGTGGATGCGCGGCGAGCAAAATCACATCATCAAGCGCGTGTGGCTGGATTTTTCCAACCTCGACAAGGCGTATCAAACTGTCAACAGGCAGTCGTCAAAGCTGCTTGTTACAGCGGTCGTTCGGGAACTGGAGCATGAGATAGAAGCGGTCAACACCGACTGGATCGTCGCGTTTTACAGCGAGACAAAAGACTATTTGGAAACGAAATGTCGGTTAGGCAGCCGCCTTTCCGCCGACAAAGCGGAACGAGCCGATTTGTATCGGATGCTGCGGTTCATCGACAGCGAATCTTTTACATCACTGACCGAGCGAATCTTTTCGGAAAAGTGCTTCGGCGATTCCAAAGCCTTTGAAACGCGCATGAAGCCGACGCTTTTATCGGTCATGCGCAAATATGTCAGCCGCGAGCTAACGGACGCAGAGTTGCTGCAAATGATCGGCATCTCGCGCTATCCCGAGCCGCTCGAGCTGCGCGGAGAGATTATCATCAACGGAAATGATATGCGTGTGTTCCGAAACGGTTTTTGTATCTATTCCAACGACATCGAATCCGCGGATATCATAATTCCTAAAACCGTTGAGCGCATTTTAACGATCGAAAACCGCGCCAATTTCTTTGCATATCAAAATGCAGAAAACGAACTAGTCGTCTATCACGGCGGTCAATACAGTCCGGCGAAGAGACGTCTGTTTGAAAAGCTCGCCGCTGCGATACCGGCGGATTGTCAGTGGTACCATTGGGGAGACATCGACCTCGGCGGCTTTAGTATGCTTCTGCGAGTGCGGACTGAAATCCTGCCGACGGTACAGCCCTACCGCATGAGTGTTGCGGAATTGCAGACCTATCAGGCATATACCCAACCATTCTCAAAGGATTACGCGGAAAAACTGAAAAAGCTGAAAGAGCAGGAACGTCTGTCAGATTGCCTTGACTGTATCGACTATATGCTCAATAATAAAGTTCGTCTGGAACAGGAAGCCATGCTGACATAAAACAACAAATAAATCGTCCCGATCAGCGTACAATCATTTTCAGAGGTGATCGTATGAATCGGGACGATTTTTTAATTCTGTTATCTGCAAACCAATGGTCAAACGCCGCCTGCATCGGCTACGCCATCAAGACCTGCAAGGCGCTTGATTATTCTGATAAAGAAATAAATACTTTTATCAATACCATCAATGCCATGTTTTCCAACTTCACATTAGAAGAAGCGGAGGAGGAATACCGAAGGCACTGAATTAATTCATTCGTATTCATTGACAAAAGTGAATGTTCAGTTTATAATGTGACTATACTGAATGCGAGGTGAACGAAAAATGCTGTATGAAAACGAAAATACGGAATTCAAGTCGGCATTAACCGGAGATATTTACAAAGAAGTCATTGCGTTTGCCAACAACGGCGGCGGTGTCATCTATATCGGAGTCGATGATAACGGAAACGAGATAGGTGTTGCAGATGTTGACGAGACGTATACAAGGCTCACGAACGGGATACGTGACGCGATCTCACCGGATGTTACGGTGTTCTGCAAATACTCACTGAATGAAAACAATGTGATAAAAATTGAAATATCCGAGGGAGCGAGAAAGCCCTATTATTTGAAGTCAAAGGGAATCAAGCCCAGCGGTGTATATGTGCGTCAAGGCGCTTCAAGTGTACCCGCTTCGGAGGATCAGATACGGTTGATGATCAAAATGTCGGACGGAGATTCCTTTGAGGGTATTCGGTCATTAAATCAGGAGTTGACCTTTGTGTCGGCAAAACAAGCCTTTGAGAAATATGGTGTTGAATTCTCCGAGAATAAATACAGGGTTTTGGGTATCACGACCGATTCAAATGATCTGTACACAAACTTGGGGTTGCTGTTATCCGATCAATGCAAACACAGCATAAAGGCGGCTGTTTTTGCGGACGAAGATAACACGAGCTTTTTGGACAGTAAGGAATTCACCGGCTCTATATTAAGGCAGCTTGATGATGCGTATTCCTATTTGATGCTGAATAACCGAAATAACGCCGAATTCAAGGGGCTTGAAAGGGTAGAGCACTATTCTTATCCGCAGGAGGCGCTCAGAGAGGCTTTGTTAAATGCGCTGGTACATCGTGACTACGCCTTCAGCGGAAGCATTATCATCAACATCAATGAATCTCAGATCGAGTTTATTTCACTCGGTGGATTGCTCCCAGGACTTTCTGCCGAGGATATTCAAAACGGGATATCGCAGCCGCGTAATCCCAAGCTCGCGGAAGTCTTTCACAGACTCCGTTTGATTGAATCCTACGGAACCGGAATACGGCGTATTTTCACGCTGTATAGGGATTGCGAAAAGAAACCGGAGATCATCGTTACCCCAAATACCTTTAAGCTCATTCTCCCGAACCGAAACTATTATTCTACAGATAAATCCGAAGAGAAAGCATTGAACGATCAACAGAGAACGATCCTTCAATATATCGAAAGAAACGGCGCAATCACCGAGGAGACCGCGCAAAATCTGCTCGGCGTCAAGCGTACAAGAGCGTATGTGATCCTCAAAGAAATGCGCGACAGCGGTCTGATTGAAGTGCAGGGCAGGGGTCAGAATAAAACGTATACTTTTTGATAGAATTGATAAGAATTTTGTAACTATTCAGAACGATAAAAAATTGTATACCTGCACAAAAGAAATTTTGAAATATCGAATAGCAGGCATGCAGATGATAGAAATACAAATTGGTCGTATGCTATGCTCTCCAGAG
>CACWTM010000057.1 GCA_902763855.1 uncultured Ruminococcus sp.
ACACTTTAATATCTATTGCGGAGAATTCCGCATAACTGCGTTGTCAGTCTTGACAGGCGCCAGCCTGCCTGCGCCCTCCGCCTTGTTATGCGAAATTCTCCGCTAATATCTTTTTAAAGCTTTTTATTGCTACTTAGTATAAAATGGTTTTTATTGGCTCCACGGCAGCCGAACGTTGGGAAGCTCCAGTTTTTTAACGTCCTGCAGATCGTACTTGATACCGTTTTCCTCCAATTCCGCCAAGAATGCGTTGACAAAGATCGGAGAGGAAAAGGACTGGAGAAAATCAATCGTGAATCTGCCGCCTACCGCAGATATCTCGAGCAACAGGAATGTTCCCGTGCCGCTTGTCCAAAGCCGGAAATCGCGGATGTAATCCTCCGAATCCAGAAACCCTGCTTTGCCGACATAGCTGACAGTTGCCGTCACAAGGCGGTTGGTCATCTCTCCGATCATCTTGACAATTCCGAGCCGTTCCTGATCGGTTTCCTTCGACATCAGCATTTGCGCGATACCCTTCATGGAGGCTACTCCCGCTAAAACGGCTTCTTCTCTCGATTGTGCGAAAACCATCCCGCGGTAAGCGGTAGCCTGACGGTCAATCGGCCAATCCTTCAGCGCATCTGTATACTCCAAAAACGCTCCGCCGACCAAGCTTTGATGTGCCAGGGGTGTGCCTAACGCACGGCGCTGATTGACCGTCATCGTGACACGGATAACGTCTTTGCGGTCGGGATAGAGCTTTGCGATGGCGCGGCTGAGCAGCAGAGAAATCATCGTTGCGGGGCTTCCGTCGTTTTCGATGTTGAAGCGCATAAATTCCTTTTCATCGACAGCGATGCTGTAAACCGTTGAATCGGTATCCTCTTCCAAACGGGCGGCGGTAATGAGGTTGAGCGCGGTCGGCATATCGTTACGCGGCGGCGTCGGCAGATCGGTTGCTTTCAACACCGGGTCGTCCCATTCTTCTGCTCCGATCACATCACCTGCCAGACGAACACCATCCTCAGAGATCACCGCGTGATAGCGGTTTGAGCAGTAATAATACAGAAACGTCCGAACAACCTCATACGCGCCTGTGCCGTCGGTCAAAGCGTGAAAAACATCCATCACGACCCAGTTGTCCTGCCATGAAAACGAGATCATATGAAAATTGGATTCTGCCGAATTTAATTCTACGCCGCTGAGCGAGTCGGTGATGACAACAGGCCTTTCGTTGTCGATAAACTCCCATCGGTTACCCTCGCGGTTTTTCAGCTCAACACAAAGGTACGGATAGCGCTTCATGGTTGTATCGACTGCCGACCGCATACAGTCGGGGTCGATCAGATCACGCATGCGGATCCTGATCCTGATGACAGTCGGATGCTTTCTGGTGGAAGAGTACATGGATCTGTGTTCGGTGAAAAGCGGTTGATTCATCTGTGTCACCTCTTCGGTAGATTTTTTCTATTATACCATGTGTTGATACAGAAGACAACCTTTGTTCATTGGTTTTATAAAAAAGCTGAGAACGGCTTGCATATAGCACTTAAAAATATTGACTTTTTATGCTCCTTTGCATACAATTAGTATAATAGCGGAACGGAATATAGCCTGTGGTCTGCGCGCATCTCAGGCGGCAGCAGGCAAAACGTTGACAATATCGTAGGTTTGGATTATCTATCAAAAATTCAGGAGGCTGTTTATGAAAAGAAGTATGAAGAAAATGACGAGCATACTGCTTGCGGTTGTTCTGATCGTCGGCGCGTTCACGGCTGTGCCGCTGTCTGCCGGAGCCGCGACCGAGACGGTCGAACAGATTCTGGGCGACGTTGACGGCGACGGCGAGGTAACGATCGCAGACGCTACGCTCATCAGCCGTTATAACGCGCAGATGATTCAGTTTACGGATCAACAGCTGTTGAAAGCCGATGTTGACGGCGACGGCGAAATTACCGTCATCGACGTGACGTGGGTACAGCGTTATCTAAATGAAATGAAAGCTCCCGAGGGTATCGGTAAGCTCTTGTCCGAGGTCTACACGACAAAGGCGATCCCTGTCCTGCGTGAAAGCTTAGACAGCACAGAGACCGCAGAAATTCGCCGCTATGCCGATCAGCCGAATGTGCCTTATATGAATGTCGCTGGCTTCTATAATCAATTCTATTTGTTCAGCACCGATTTGACAGAGGGCATGACCTCCATCCAAAGCGGAAATGAGTATACTTTGACTAATATTGCGGGAACTACCGCAACCTTTGATATCAATAAAGATACTATCTATACCCCTGATTTTGAGAGCTTTACGATGCCTGCTTACAGCATTCTGGTTGCCCAAACGAGCGGTGTAAGTACCAACTATCCCTTTATCAAGCTTGATGAAAGAAATGATCCTGTCGATCCCACGCCTCTCACGCTCAATCTCAGTGAATACGGTATTGATCTTCGCGGCGACGATACCGGCGTTTATGCGCCTGTTGCTACCATCAGTGATATTTTTGCGACTCCCGAGAATTTCTATGTAGTATGCGTCAAAGATAAGATCTATACAAAAGAGTTATCAAGGGCAAATCAGCCGTCTGCCGCTATGGATTCCGATCCCGCGTTTACAGACGCGATCCGTGAGGATCACCCTGCCGATCTGGCAGACTTTACCTATCGCGAGCTCTGCTTCAATCTTGATACATGGTATGGCGAGCCGGGTCAGGAATGGGTTCACGACGATCTTGAGACTAAAAAGATTGATGAGCTTCTGACAGAAAAGTATCCCGAGATCAAGGCGATGCTGCAGTCCGGCGACGTTTTGACTTACTTCACCGGAATGAACCATCTGCTCAACGGTTTGCTCTTTGATGGCGGACATACAACCGCCCTTTCTCCGCTGAGTGATGATATAGGAGTGATGGAAGCGGTTTTAAATTCCATGCTTAACTCGGAATACGCCCAAAAATACTTCAATAAGACGTACTACAAGAGGAATGATACCAATAAACGCATCGAGGTTCGCAACGCCGCTTACGGCGACGATTATTATATCGAGAAGGGCGACACTGCCATGATTCACTTTGACGCCTTTGCCGTAGACTACACCGGCTGGAAGGATTTTTACGCCGGAACCGGTGAGCGTCCGCTGATCTATACGGATGCGCAAGGCACAAAGTATGATACCGTGGGCGTTGTTCTCTCCGGTCTCGAGCGCGCTAAGCAGAACCCCGAAATCAAGAACATCATCATTGATATGAGCTGTAACGGCGGCGGAGATTCTGCGGCAATGCAGGCGATTGAGTGGCTGATGAAAGGCGAGGGATATATCCGCTATTCCAACCGGCATACCGGTCGTGTCAAAATTTCCAGTGCTCAGTTCGATATGAACTTTGACGGCGTGTTTGATGAGAACGACGTCAGCCCCTACACCGATTACAACTACGGCGTGCTGACCAGCGACTATGCCTTCTCCTGCGGCAACGCCTACCCGTGGTTTATGCACGAGCATAATTCGATGATCCTCGGTGAGAAGACTTCCGGCGGCGCCTGTGCGATTCGAATCTCTTCTGCCGCCGGCATCGAGTTCGCCGGCTCTTCCGCTTCCGCTAAGATCGTCAGCGATTCCGGCGAGAGCGTTGACTTCGGTTGTCCGATCGACGTTGACCTGACTGTCGAGGGAGAGAACCGTTATGCGAACTTCTATGATCTCGACCTGCTCAGCGCGAAGATGAACGAGTATTACGGCGACTAAATACGAACATCGCAACGGTATTTTTACCGCGTACAAATAAGGACAACACCCACAACAGCGACTGTTGTGGGTGTATTTTTATCATATCTGTATTTGTTCTTGAAATATGCCGATACCTTTGCTATAATCAATCTTAAAGAAATGTGTTATCGCCATATGTTACGTTGAGCTGTGGCTTGAGAAAGAAACAGTGTGATCGAAACCGCAACGGCGCTGATAGGCACGCGACGCGGAGCAGACATTTGTCGCAAGAAATCAGAAGCGCGGTCACGATCACTCAAATAATATTTTTTAACGGAGGAATCACCATGAAAAAAATCCTACTCTTATTCCTGAGCACGATGATCCTGTTGCTTACCGCGTGCGGTGCAGGGCAAAAAACAGCGACCGAACCCGTAGCAGCGACCAAGGACGAATCGGCAGTCACATCCGCGCGCCCCGAGGATAACGCTGAGGTGATGATGCCGAAGTATCGCTACACCCTGAACGGTTCCCATGAGGTAAAGGGCAGGCAGGGTGTGTGCAGTGAGGGCGACTACTACTGGGTCAGCGGCTCGACAACACTGGCAAAATACGACAAGGACTGGAATCTGATTAAACTGAATGAAGAACCGTTCAAGGGCTATGAGATCGAGGTCAACCATATCGCCGACATCGACGTTTACAACAATGAGCTGTATATCGGCGCAGAGTATTTTATGGATGGCGTGGGCAAGAACATTCAGGTAGCTGTCTACGACGGTGATACGCTGGAGCTTAAGCGCACCTTCCCCTTTGAGCCTGAGAGCGGACAGCTCGAGTGCTCGGGAATTGCTGTCAATCCCGACAACGGCACCGTATGGATGTGCTCTTGGGTCGGCGAGGAGAGCGGTCGTTATCTGTACAGCTATGATCTGAAATCGGGCGAATACAAAGGCAAGGTGCATATGCAGATGCCTCCGCAGTGGCTGCAGGGTATCGCCTACTACAACGGCTGTTTCTACATGACTGCCGACGACGGTACGGCTGACGACAAAGAGCCGGATCACCTCTATCGTACCACGATCAAAGACGGTGCGACCGATTGTATCGTGACGCTGGAGCGCACCTTCGACGACGTGACCCTCCAGGGTGAGATCGAGGGCTTGACCTTTGACCATGCCAAAAACCAGCTGCTGTTGCTCTACAACCGCGGCGCGCGTATCGTGCTGGGTATGCCCAAGGGTTTTTACGACGGCTACGACCACGAGATCAGTGAGGTATTTGTTTACGATATGAGCGAGAGATAAAAAAAGGATGGTTTGGCCGTCCCTCGGATAAGATAAGAGCAGGAGCTTCGCATCAACTGCGGTTCCTGCTCTTTTGTTTATGAACGGTAAAACCGGCAAAAATCTAATGATGGTGATGGTCGTGGTGATGCTCTGCCGACGCCATCTTTTCTTTTACCTTAATTTCTCGCAGAGCGTAGATATAATCAAGCAGGACGGCTTTAAAATCCCGGGTGGCTACTTTGAGCTCTCTGCCGTCGCTGTCGTTCGTGATCTTGCAGGCGTCTTTGTTGATGTCAAGCGAAAACACGTTTCCCGTAAAGCTCTCCGATTCGGAAAACCCCAAATCCGCGTTGTTCGTGATGGATAAAATTTCACGTCTGAAGCTTCTTTCAGCAAGCAAAAACTCGCCCAGCAAGTTATATGCTTCATCCTCAAAAACCACATAGGGCACAGGATGCTTGTGCTTTGTTATTTTGATCTCGTAATTCATCTTCAGTCTCCTTCGTAAACCGGGTAAGCGGTGGTGATTTTTTTATTGGAATCGAGGTACATGTCGATCTCCAGATCGCCGCAATAACCGATCCAAAGCGATCCCTTTGGGTTTTCCGGGTTGTTGATCGCGTCGTTATAGGCAGTGCTGATCGCGTCTACCACCTTCTGGGGCGTCCAACTCTCGGGAAAAAAGGAGCTGAATCCGTTTTTCTTGATTCCGCTCACCTCGACCTTGCCTGTGAACACGCCGTTTTCGTCAGTATCCGACCGCGTTCCCTCGATAATCTTTCCTTTGCTGTCGGTCACCTTTGTATAGTGATATCCCGTCGCCTTACCCTTGCCGTTGATGGTACCGTCAAAAATATGCTCCAACGTATTTTTGGCGAAATGCTCGGTGTTTTTCAGCTTTTTGATATCCGCCATTGTGTAAGATGTTTCGACGGATTTTTTGTCAGTTTCTGTCGGCTGAACACTGTCGGCGCTCTGAGATGAAGAAGCGGCTCCCGACCCCTTGGCGTCCGTGATGCTCGGCACTTGTACGCTGCAGCTTGCCGTGATTGCCAGAAGGATCACGGCAAACGTTATCGCTATCAGTTTTTTCAGATTATTCAATGATATCACCCCTGAAGGATAAGATACTCATATCCTATCATAACAGAATCCGATTGTAAATAAGAACAACACCATCTTTTTTGTTCCAACGGTTTTGCCGAGACTGCCGGCTCGAGCAACGGGCTTTTTGCTAAAGTCGACCGAGATCCTTTACTCGGCCTTTCCGGGACGTTTCACAGAAAGAGTTGTCGATGCAACGACGCAAGCTCACGCTGTTTGATATTTCTTGCGGAAAGCTTCAACAAGCTGATAGGATACGGCGGAGATAACGAAAGTACCCACAAAATAGAGCGCAACGCTGACGACTGTCGGCAGAGGTACGAGCTGACCCAGACGGATCACGATGGTCGCTGTTACCCACTGCCAAATGAACATCGGCATTGACAGCTTGCCCAGATATGCGATCACGGGGCTTTTCAGCTTGGCGGTTAAACTGCGCCCCGACAGCATGACGCTCAGCCCTGCGGCAAACAGCA
Source organism: uncultured Ruminococcus sp. (assembly GCA_902763855.1). Taxonomy (GTDB): domain Bacteria; phylum Bacillota; class Clostridia; order Oscillospirales; family Acutalibacteraceae; genus Ruminococcoides. The sequence goes on from CACWTM010000057.1 coordinate 6,549, forward strand.
GGATAATCACGCGCCACAGGCTTTTGTCCGCGCGTATGATGAACAAAAAGGCGAGCAGCATGCACACGATCTCGGCGGCTGTCAGCAGTTTTGCCGCGTTTTGACTCTGCGGAATCATTTGCTTCTCTCGAACTATGTCACACAGCACACAAAGGAACACACCCAGCAGCAGTCCTGCGGTTGCTCTCAGCAGATCGTCGGGCCAAACGCGGTTGCCCAGCGTTACCCTACCGTAATAAAAGAGCGGATAAGCGCCTGAGATCAATAGGATCAGGTATTTGTTTTTTAACTGAACCAGCAGTCCGATCAGCGGAAAGACTATGAGCATCGCCGAAAGAAACCAGATCGGTACCAGCCGCTGTTGTGAAACATGCGTTTCGCCGAGCAGCATCACTTCAAGCGGATAATCCGCAAAGCTGTAGAGAAACTTTCTGAAGTTTCCCTGCAGCAGCTCGGTGTACGGCGCCGACAGCAGATATTGCAGGGTGACCGCGATCGTTGTGTAGGGGAGGAAGGGTTTGAATTTGCGCCATGTGTACGACAGCGAAGACCGAACGATATTCTCCTGGCTGTCCTGTCTTGCAAAATGACGATAGGTAAAATAACCGGTGAGGATAAAGAAAAATTCCACATAGATCCAGGAAAAATATCCCGGGTAATCTTTTCCCTCAAAGGCGGGCGCCAGATAGTATAGATGGTGGATCATAATCATCACCGCGGCGATAAACTTCCACAGGTCGACGATCGCCATTCGGATGCTTTTGCTGTTGCTCATTCGATCTGCACCTCCTCACATTTTAATGATATTATACTACTTCGGGACAGTTCGCGCAAGTGCGTCAATTTGACTGTCTCTTATGTGGCTTCTGTAGAACCCACGTTGATCGCAAAGCCGCTGCGCCCTGCCGATCAGGCAAAGATTGATAAAGCGGAGGAAGGCAAAATCGCTAAAAAATCTTGACGTTTTTGTGAATAATGTCCTCGCGTTCCGACCTGTATATTTTACAAAAAAGTGATTGTTTCTTTGATTGTAGAAAAACAGCAAAAAAACCTATAATAAATGAAAAGAATCGTCGATTTTTATTGACATAAGAATCGTGGTTTTGTATTATAAAATCAGTGCAATATACCCGAAAAAACACTCGGAGTGTAGATGATGAAAAGGTATGTATTTGGTGACGCCGAAGGAACGGCGTTGGAAAAGCTGCGTGTTCCTCTTGCTGTTTATCAGTTTTTGAATAAACGCGTCGTGACGGTATTGGTGTCCGACGGTTTTGTTGAGCTGTTGGGCTATGACAGCAGAGAAAAAGCAGTGTACGCGATGGATAATAATATGTACGAGGATACCCATCCCGACGACAAATCGCATATCGCCGAAGCGGCGGTGAAGTTTGCGACAAATGAAGGCAGGTATAATGTTGTTTATCGTACGCGGTCTCGCGCGGAAGGCGAATACCGGATCCTGCACGCGATCGGTGAGCACGTTTACGCCGAGGACGGTACTCGGCTGGCGTATGTCTGGTATACGGACGAAGGCCCTTATTCCGCGCAGTCTCACGAAAGTTTGCTTGCGGTAGATTTTGATATTCGATACGCGCTGCAGAGCAAGGGTGTGTCAGATAACAGCAGCTATGACGCGTTGACCGGACTTCCCACGATGTCCTATTTTATTGATCTCGTTAATCATTGGCGCCGCGAACACAGGGGCGGTAACGGCAATACGGCGATCGTATACATCAATCTGTGCGGTATGAAGCACTATAACCGTCGGTTCGGCTTTGCAGAGGGTGACCATATGCTGCGGCGCTTTGCGGGGATTCTCGAAAGACAGTTCGGGCAGCAAAATTGCAGTCGCTTCGGTTCCGATCACTTTTGCATTTTCACCGTGACGGATCAGCTGGAAGAAAACCTCGAGCACATCTTTGAAGAGTTCCGGTCGGATAAGACGAGACCTTCTCTGCCCGTGCGCGCCGGTATCTATCCGGAGATCTACGGTATTCTCGGCGTCAGCGCCGAGTGCGACCGCGCCAAATACGCCTGTGACGTCCTGCATAACATCCGGATCTCCGGTTTCCGATATTTTGATAAATCCATGTTGTCCCAGGCGGAAAAACGCCATTATTACATAGATAACCTGAATCGCGCGATCAAGGAGAAGTGGATTCAGGTTTACTACCAGCCCATCATCCGCGCCGCGAACCGCCGCGTCAGCAACGAAGAAGCCCTGGCTCGCTGGGTCGACCCTGTCAGAGGGCTGATTTCCCCGGCAGAGTTCATTCCAGTGCTGGAAGAAGCCAAGCTGATCTATAAGCTGGATCTCTATGTTTTGGAACAGGTGCTGGAGAAGATCAAGATACAGGAGCAGGAGGGGCTGTATGTGGTACCTACCTCCATCAACCTGTCGCGTTCTGACTTTGACTCCTGTGATATTGTCGAAGAGATCCGCCGCCGTGTCGACGCCGCGGGCGTCAGCCGCAGTCTGATAAACATCGAGGTAACCGAGAGCACGATCGGCAAGGACTTCGAATATATGAAGTCGCAGATCATCCGCTTCTGTGAGCTTGGCTTTCATGTCTGGATGGATGATTTCGGCAACGGTTATTCTGCGCTTGATATGCTGCAAAGCATCCATTTTGACCTGATTAAATTTGATATGTATTTTATGAAGGAGTTCTCAAACGGCGATAAGAGCCGTATCCTGTTGACCGAGCTGATCCGCATGGCGATATCGTTGGGCATGGATACCATCTGCGAAGGCGTTGAAACCGAGGAACAGGTATCGTTTTTGCAGGAGGTAGGCTGTACGATGATGCAGGGCTACTATTTCTGCCGTCCGATCCCGATGGACGCTATCCTCGAGCGATACCGTTCTGGTAACCAGATCGGCTTTGAGAACCCCGACGAATCCGATTATTACGCGGCGATCGGCAAGATCAATCTGTACGATCTCGCTATCCTTTCCAACGATGACGAGGCTGTATTTGAGCATTATTTCAACACGATCCCGATGGCGATCATCGAGTCGACCGAAGAGAATTTCATGTTGGTGCGCTGCAACACCACATACCGCTCGCTGATGATGCAGCTGGTCGGCAGATTCCTGATCGGCCAGCGCGTGAGCTTTCAGGAGGGCGACGGCGTCACAAGCCGCGGCTTCTTGAACGCGCTTCACGAATGTGCGAACAAGGGCAGCAAGATGCTGTTGGAAGATCGGCTCCCTGACGGCACCGTGATGCAGGTCTTTTTGAAAAATATTGCCTGCAACCCCGTCACCGGCGCCAACGCGGTAGCGGTAGCGGTGCTGACGATTACCCATCCCGACAAGAGCCACAGCACCGTTTCCTTTACCCAACTTGCCAAGGCGCTGACTTCCGATTATATCTCCCTGTACTATGCCAATATCCGCACGGGGCATTTCGTAGAATATCGGGCAAATGATGAGTTGGAGGAGCTGGAAACCGAGCGCTTCGGCGACGATTTCTTCACGTATATCCGCAACTCGGCGCGCGCTCAGGTTGCGCCCGAGGATCTCGAATCGCTTCTCAGCGCACTGACCAAAGAGAATATCCTGCGTTCGATAGAAGAGATGGGATCGTTTGTCCTGTTCTTCCGGGCGTCGGTGTCCGGCAAGATGACTCCCGTCAACCTCAAGGCGGTACGTATCAAAAACGACCGAGATCACATTATTCTCGGCCTGAGAGAAAAGAAAGAATTAACTGAAACTGAGGTACAAAGCGACAACCGGGGGTAAGTTCTATGTCGTATTCTATCATCGGGATCATCGCAATTATGGTTCATTTGATCATCAACCGTGATATGCTGTGGCATTACAGTGACTACACCGACGTCCCTTCCTACAAAGAATACCGCGAGTATATTCTCGGTATGCTGTTCTTTTGTGTGGCAGATGTATTGTGGGGCTTTTTGAATGACCTTAGGCTGGTTGTACCGCTTTATGTGGTGACTGTCCTCTATTTCATTACCATGATGGCAGGCTTTTGCTGTGGACGCGATATGTCGCCGCCTATATGGAGGGCGACGGTCACAGCCTGTTCAGGCGCATCCTCTTTGTGATAGGAGTCGCTCTCTTTGCCTGTGAGATCGTGATTCTCATTATCAATTTCTTTGTTCCCATCCAGTTTTATTTTGATGAACATGCCGTCTATCATGCCGGCGGTGCGCGTTATGTAACGCTGGCGCTGCAGGTTGTGCTTTTTCTTGTTACGTCAATCTATACCTTTGTGACAAAGGCGTCCAGCGAAAATGCGACCAAACGGCTGCGGCGCTCTGTCGGTTTGTCCGGCGTTTTGATGGCAGTGCTGGTTATCCTGCAGCTCTTTTATCCGATGCTGCCGCTGTACTCCATCGGTTATTTGCTCAGTAGCTGTATGCTCCATTCCTTTGTCGTTGAGGAAGAAAAGGACGAGTATCGAAAAAACCTGCAAGAGATGCTGGATCGAACCAGACAGCAGAGTCTTGAGCTGGGCGACGCGAGGCGCAAGATCTATACCGATCCGTTGACCGGAGTCGGCAGTAAGCAGGCGTATCTGGAAGACGTCGACGCGCTCGACGTCCTGATCCGTGACGACAAAGCCGAGGATTTCGGCGTAATCGTGTTTGATCTCAACGACCTCAAGATTATCAACGATACCTTGGGACACGATACCGGCGACATCTATATCTATAATGCCGCGATGTTGATTTGCGAGTTTTTTGATCGCTGTCCCGTTTACCGCATCGGAGGCGACGAATTTGCGGTGATTTTGCAGGGCGAATCTTATCAAAGCCGCAACGAGCATCTCGCTGCTTTTGAGACCCAAATAGACAGCAATCTCCGCACCGATAAGGTCGTGATTTCCTCAGGTATGTCCGAGTACAACCGCGGCGCCGATACGCGCTATCTCAGTGTCTTTGAGCGCGCCGACCAAAAGATGTACCGGCGCAAGCAAAGGCTTAAGAGGATGAATGGCAGGCTGTCCCGTCAAACCTTACCCCAAACCGGAGTAAAATCTGCTGTCAAAATGTAAATCCTATCCGGTTTATACGCCGATATCCGCTGTATAAGTCAAAGAAAACGCTGGCTGCCCGCTGCAATCAGCGTTTTTTGTCGATGATCGTTAGGGTGACTGCAATAATCCAAACCATGCTATAATTGTATCCATAGAGTTTTGAAAGATCAGATTATCGGAAAATCTGTCGTTCCTTTGCACAGGCGGAACCGATCTTTCAAAAGAGTGAAATAACAATGGTAATTGACCGTTGGTCTGTAGTATATACAATCAAGGAATTTCCTAACCCAAGCACTGCAAATTGAGATCGGCGAAGAGTGCGTTCCATGCGCACAAAAGGTTTTCGGGTGAAAGAGTGTTGTATCTCCTGCTCAAAATGCGCAAAGCTCTGTTCGATGAAGGTGATCGAATAAAAAGATGTGACAGTGAGACGCAAACGATATAACGTCTCATACTAATCCTTAATAAAAAGATTTAATCAGATATTAGGGATAAATTTTGCAGAGCACGGCGGGCGACGCAGGCAGGCTGGCGCCTGTCAAGGAGTCCAATCAAAATGAAAAGACAGAGGGTAAGAATGAAGAGAATACTCGCTTATGGCGATTCCAATACATGGGGTTTTGATCCCGCAAAATTTGAACGCTATTCCGAAGAGATCCGCTGGACAGGTCTGCTCCAAAAGACTCTCGGAAAGGACGCGTTGCTTCTTGAAGAAGGCTTATGCGGCAGAACAACGGTCTTTGACGACAAATCAATACCAGGAGCAAACGGCTATACCGCACTACCTGAGATACTTAAAGCCAATCGTCCGCTTGATATCGCGATCTTGATGCTTGGCACCAACGACTGCAAAAGCGTTTTCAGCGCTTCGCCGCAAGAGATCACCGAGGGGCTGGAGTTGTGCTTGTCAAAGATTACAGAAGTTGTCAATCCCAAAAACACCCTGCTGATCTCTCCGATTTATCTTAGTGAAGCCGCTCTCGGCTACGGTTACGATGACCGATCTCTGGTAGTAAGCAGAGAGCTGAAACAAAGATGCAAAGAGCTGGCTGACAAATACGGAACTGCTTTCCTTGCCGCGTCGGACATTGCCTTAGCGAGCGGTGTTGACGGTCAGCATTTGACGCGGGAAGGGCATTACGCGTTGTATGAAGCGGTTATGAAAGTGATCGGTTCAATGGTATGATGCAGTTGTGTACGGATGAAATTGATACTCGTTTAAGATAGCTGTATTATATATTAATAAATAACAGGAGGAACAATATGGATTACAGAACCATGGTAAACCCGACGTATCTTACCGCCAAAAGTACCGTGTTTATGCTTGCTGTCGCGGGAAATGAGGACGCAAAAAGGATGATCGCAGGCTTAGGCCTGCAGGAAACGCTCGCAAAGAGAGATCCGTCCGATACGCTCATGTCTGAGGCTGATGCAAAAGCCCTGATGACAGGCGTTACGGTAGCGATAGAGGCTCGTTATGCCGCTCTTTCGAGAACGCTGAAAAATGACGGCTATAAGAATCTGCTGGATGTTGCCTGCGGTTATACGCCCAGAGCGATCTTCTGCAGAAACAACGGCATCTCCTACGCGGGTCTGGATGTTCCCGTCGTCGCGGAAGAGCTGCAGAAATTTGCCGACAAAGAAGGGCTCGGTAAGGTCTATCACGGCGGCGACGCGACGAATGCCGCCTCTCTTACCGCTGCTGCCGATGGGCTTGAAGGTGAGGTGCTGATCTCATGTGAGGGGCTGTTAGGGTATCTTTCACTGTCGGAATTTGAGCAGTTTCTCGATGGGATCCGTCAGATACTGGAGAAGCACTCGGGCGCGTTTGTGACCTCTGATATGGGCGTGAAATATGATCCGTTCGCAACGGCGAACATGAGCGCTCCTGAAGCATACGAAGCGTCACGAAAAAGAACCATGAGTACTTCGGATATCTATAACAACGGTGTGGGACGTATGGATCGTGAGAAGGTAAAGGCGTTTATCGAAGCCAGAGGCTTCAAGGTGGAAAAGCTGCCCTTCTACCATGGCGACGAGAACCTTTCGATGTTGCAGGCGATCCCCGAGGCTTGGCAGGAAAAGTATCTCGAGCTTTTGAATAACGCGTGCGTCTGGAAAATGACCCTCGATTCCGATTATGCGCAGAAGCCCTCTGTCAGCGGAGCCGAGAAAATCGAAGACCTCACCGTTGATTACAAAACAAGCGGCAGTGTGCTTGAGATGACCGTCATCGGACGCGTTGACACCATCAGTGCGCCCGCGATCCTGAAGGTGTTTGACGAGTGCAGTGAGGGTATTTCCTCTGTCAAAGTGAAAGCGAAAGAACTGGAATATATCTCCTCAGCGGGACTGCGCACGATGATGATTATGGTCAAGAAGCTCGGACAGGGTAACGTCACGCTTGAGGGCGCGTCGGATGATGTAAAGGAAATTTTTACAGTGACCGGCTTTGACAGTGTTATTTCTCTGCTCTGATTACGGGGACGTTGACCTGTCAACAATTCTTTTATAATAACAAAGCAAAAACTGCCGACAGAGCTGATCGAAGCTTTGTCGGCAGTTTTAAATTGTTTGGATATTAATTAATCGGCTACGTCCAAAACAGAGTCAAAGCCTGTCTGTTCCAGTATTTCTCTCACTGTCTGATTGACGGCGGTCAGCTTTACTCCGCCCGGACATCCCTTTTGCATCATCAGCAGAACGCGCAGACCTGCCGATGAAATGTATTCCAAATCATTGCAGTTGATCTCAACAGAAGAAGGTTCATGCTCCGCTTTGACGCGCTCATAAAGCGCCAGCAGATTAGGAGCTGTCAGCGTATCGACTCTGCCTTTTAAAGAAAGGTTCAAGGTATCGCTTGACACAGATGCCTGCATATCAAAGCTTTCGGCCTTCAGATCAGCCGTGTCGATCGGAGCGTCTGTATCCGTCACCGTGATCTTCCAATAGGCGCACTGATGCATGTTTTGCCGAATTGCCTGTGCCTGATCGGGTGTAACGGTATTCAGACTGTTGATCTTGGGCATATGCTCCGCGAGGATTATGCGCTCCGCCTTCAATCCGTGATGAGCTAAAAACATCATCGCTTTCTTCATGTTTAAAGCAACATCACCCTGGGGGCTGACGTTCAGGGAATTAACGCCCACGTTGACGTCCGACTTGTCCTCCGCTGTGGTTTTGCTTTTCATCATGATCTCCATGAAGCGGTCACCGGCGATCGGCTGCATCGTCATGATATACTGCATTCCGGCTTCGGGATCGGCAGTTACCCAGCATCCGCCGTGCTCTTTGAGAACCATGCGGATATTGTCACACAGCGCGCCGACCTCGGAATCAGTGAAATACATCAACAGGCCTTCTGTGGTAATACACACAGGATCCTCGGCGCCTTTCAGCGCGGCCTTCAAGGATTCTCCGTTGGTCGCGTCTACACCGCAGAAATGTACCAAGGAACGCCGGCTTTCGTCAATCAGGGGCAGGATCACAGGCTCAGCCTCTCTGATCGCGGCAGGAAGATCCAAGCCGTAATACGCGATACCCTTTTGTGCCATCGCTTTAGCGCGCGGAGTGTATCCGCACGGTAAATCTACGATCGTTTTGCATCCTGTTTCTTCCGCAATCGCGGCACAAGTACGCCAGCGCGTTTCCACTAAAATTACATTGGTTGTCATCTGTTCGGGAGCGACCGTTGTAGAAACGCTGTTCTGTGTTTCTTCAAAGGTCAGGCTCAGCTTCTTTGCAACCACAGCGGCATCTTTATCTCCCGCCGCTGCCAACTGAAAGACTGTCATTTTTGCGGTGTTAAAAACCGGATTGACTCGTTCCAGCAGGTTTTGATCCATCATAATCATCCTTTTCTAAGATAGTAGGTAATATAAGGACTCATGCTGAATTACCGATGGAATCTTATCACAGCCTATAGAGGATGTCAACCGAAAAACTCAGACAAAACGCAAAGAAACTATTGATACATGGGCACGATTCCATTATAATTGAAATGGAATGAAAGCAAAGCTGTTGAGAGACAGTGACGCAAAGCAGAGAACCTAACACGCGTAAGCGCTTTGACCGTCTGTCTGCATCTATCATAAATATCAATAATCAAAAGGAGAGAGGATAATGGGAAATACGTTTTATTTTGAATGGGAGGTCGCGCTGATACAGTGGATCCAGTCATGGCTCGGTTCGGTCGGTACGGTGATCGCATCCCTATTCAGCGAGATGGGCGAACAGCTGGTGTGTGTTGCTGTACTGGGTTTTCTGTACTGGTGTTGGGAGAAAGAATACGGCAAATATGTCGGACTGAACGTGCTGGTGGGTATCACCCTCAACCCCATGATAAAAAATATCTTTCTCAGACGCAGACCGTACTTTGATCACTCCGGGATCCAATGCCTCAAGCCTGTGGAAAAAGGCGCTGATATCTATGATATCTCGGCACAGGGCTTTTCTTTCCCCAGCGGCCACTCGACCAACGGCGTGACCTTGTATACCTCTCTCGGCCGCTATCGAAAGAACAAGGTTCTGATGATTATCGGTATCATCGCTCCTCTGCTGGTGGGTATCTCACGCTTTTGCGTCGGCGTACATTATCCGACGGATGTCATCTGCGGCTGGGCGCTGGGTCTGATTGTCATTTTCCTTGTGCCCGCACTGCAGCGCGCTGTCAAAAATCGTTGGCTTTTCTACGGCCTGCTGGTGCTGATTGCCGTTCCGGGATGGTTCTACTGTAAGAGCGCCGATTATTACACTGCCTTCGGCATCCTCGTCGGCTTTATCGTCGCTGTAGAATTTGAAAACAGATTCATCAAATTTGAGAATACGCGCAATGTTCTGAGATGCATCCTGAGGCTGGTGCTGGGCGTAGGCGTCTACTTCGGACTGAACACCCTGTTAAAGCTCCCGTTCAGTAAGGAATTTCTTGACGCCGCTACTATGGCGTCCTATGCGGTGCGCGCGGCACGTTACTGTGTGGTTATTTTTGTCACCATCGGTGTGTACCCGCTGATCTTCAGACTCGGTGACCGCATTTTCAAGCAGAAGAGATGAAGCATTGAACAGGATACTTCGGTGGTTGCGCCTACAGAGCGTGGCATCAGCTCTGAATGAGCTATGCACCAAAAAGCGACAAGGCGACGCAAGGATTCAATTGCTTTCATGACCGCTTTATGGATAGCTTTGATTTTGTGTGTTAAGATAGAGGTATTGTAGAAAGGAACGGCTACATGAAAAAGATCTTATACCTTACAGATTTAGCATACCGGGCAAAGGGAAGAAACTACTGCGAGGAAGATATTTATATCACCTCACGGCTCAAAGATCAATACGGTGTTGCGCTGTGCCATCCGAAATGCAGCGAGAGCTTTGAAAAAGACGCCGATTTGATTGTTTTCAGAAACACGGGAGGCGTGAGCGGATTTAAGGAGATCTACGATTCATTTGTACTGAGGGTGAAAGAAAACAACCTCAAAACCTTCAATTCTTTCGACGGCAAGGCGGATATGAAGGGCAAGCAGTATCTGCTGGAATTAACTCGGCTGGACTATCCCGTGATCCCGACGGTCGACACAATGGATGACTTTTCGATCCTGCCCGATATCGCTCGCTATGTTATTAAACCAAAGGACGGCGCGGATTCGATCGGTCTGGAATTTTTGACGCGAGCAGAGCTTGAAAGCCGTCAGCTGACCGACGGAACAATGCTGATCCAGCCTGCTGTCGATCTTGAGTATGAGGTGTCCTTCTATTTCATCAACGATAAATTCGAGTATGCTCTGTACGCGCCCGACAAAAGAAAACGCTGGGAGCTGAAAGCGTATCCGTATACCGAGGACGATATCGCTTTCGCAAAGCGGTTCATCGAGTGGAACACGATCACAAGAGGTATCCAGCGCGTGGACGCCTGCCGAACAAAGGACGGCAGATTGCTGTTAGTAGAGCTCGAGGATCTCAATCCCTATCTTTCGCTTCTTGAAGTGGATGAACAAACGAGAGAACATTTTATGCAAGATTTCATCAGCGCGATCAATGAAGCCATGAGCCGCTGAGCGCTATAATGGAGTTGTGTTGATCACAGCTCCTTTTTTCTGCGGAGAATGATATTTCATCACATAGATGATTGACAGGGGGATCACCATATGATAAGATGTATCTGTAACTGATACAACTTTAACAGAAGGCGATTTCATGACTTATCCTGCAAAAGAAATAATCAAAAAGAGAAAGAGCGTACGCACCTTTGACGGCAGGTCGCTGAGCTCGGAGCATCTTAAATTACTTGAACAGCATATCAATTCACAGTCAAATCCGTTCGGCGTGCCTGTTGCGTTCCGATTGCTCGATACTAAGGAGCACGAATTATCAAGTCCTGTGATCCTCGGCGAAGAAAAGTACCTTGCGGCAAAGGTGAAGCGTGTACCGCGTTATGAGATCGCGCTGGGTTACAGCTTTGAGGAAGCGTGCTGTATGCGCTGTCGCTGGGTATCGGTACGGTTATGCTTGCGGCTTCACTGAACCGTTCTGCTTTTGAAAAGGCGATCGAGGTTGGCGCGGACGAGGTCATGCCCGTCGCCAGCCCCCTCGGCTATCCCGCAGAGAAGAAGTCGATGAGGGAAAAGCTGATGAGAAAGGGTATCAAAGCGGATGAAAGACTCCCCTTTGAAAAGCTGTTTTTCGAGGGCGATTTCAACCGCCTCTTATCTGAGTCAAACGCCTTCTCAGAGCCGTTGTCAATGGCGCGGCTCGCTCCGTCAGCGGCAAACAAGCAGCCGTGGCGCGTGGTCGTGATCGGAGATACCGTCCATTTCTATGAGTACAAGACGATGAAGGACAGCCCCCTCGGCGATATTCAGAAGGTGGATTTCGGTATCGCTCTGGCACATTTTGACTTGACCGAAAAGGAAAACGGTCACAGCGGCAACTATACAGAGCGCGATCCGCAGATCGACTTACCTGTGAATACGCACTATATCATCAGTTACGAAAGGACAGAGTAATGGATACCAAGTTTTCGTCAGCGATCCATATGCTGATCCTGATATTGGAGGCTCAAACGCCGATGAGCTCCGAGCAGATCGCCGTGAGCGTCGGCACCAATCCGAGCTACATCCGCAAGATCGCGGGTTTGCTCAAAAACGCGAACATTATCGACAGCCGACAGGGAAGAAGCGGTTTTGTGTTATCCGTTACGCCCGAAGAACTGACCTTGTGGCAGGTATACTGCGCTGTGGAGAAAACAGAGCAGATACATCTCTTTGATATCCATCGCAACCCGAACGATGAATGTATCGTCGGACGGCACATCCAGCCGACTTTATTGACGATGTTCAGCGACATCGAATCAACTGCACAGCGCGATATGAACGCAAAAACCCTGCGCGACTGCATGAACGATATGCAAAAGAGAATCAATCAAACGGAGGGTCAATCATGAAAGCAGCACTCTTGGAGAAATACGCAAGCGACGGCAGAGATCTGGTCGTCAAGGATATCCCGATCCCTGAGATCACGGATGACGAGGTACTGGTCAAGGTTATGGCGGCGGCAGTCAATCCGCTCGATAACATGATCGTACGCGGCGAGGTCAAGCTAATCGTACCGTACCGGTTCCCGCTGGTAATGGGCAACGAGCTTGCGGGAGTCGTCGAAAAGGCCGGCAACGGTGTAAAGGACTTTCAAAAGGGCGACCGTGTTTATGCCCGCATGCCGCTTGACAAGATCGGTGCATTCGCAGAGTACGCCGCAGTGCGCGCGTCAGCACTCTCAAAGATTCCCGATTATCTGAGCTTTGAAGAAGCGGCGAGCGTACCGCGCTTACCGCTTTGACCGCGTGGCAGGCGTATGAGCTGATGCAGGTCGAGAAAGGCAAGACGATCTTTATCTCGGGAGGTACGGGGAGCGTCGGAGCGATGGCGATCCCGATCGCAAAGAGCCTTGGGCTGACCGTTATCACCAACGGAAGCGCCGAGAACGAGAAACGCGTTCGGGCACTCGGCGTCGATCGGTTCATCGACTACAGAAAGGAGAACTACGCCGATATTCTCACGGACATTGATTATGTCCTTGATACCCTCGGTGATAAGGAGTTGGAAAACGAGTTCAAGATTCTCAAAGACGGCGGATCGCTCGTGTCGCTCAGAGGTTTGCCGAACGGCGGCTTTGCCAAGCGCATGGGTATGCCGTTTTTTAAGCGTTTGGCGTTCGGTATTGTCGGTAAGAAGTATGATAAGCTCGCCGCAAAACGCAATCAGCAGTATCATTTTATCTTTGTGCACGAAGACGGCGAAGGGCTGAAAAAGATTTCCGATATCTTTGCTGAGAAACAGGTGCAGACTTCTCTGGATGAGATATTCTCCATTGACGACGTGAACAAGGCGATGAAGAAAGTCGCTTCGGGTCGTTCAAGAGGCAAAACCATTATCAAGATTTCATAATACACGATCATCGAACTTTTTCTGCCGGTTTCGATCGGATGAAAAGCCAAGCAACCGTCTTGTTCACGGAAACGGTTGCTTGGCTTGTTTTCATTGCAGCGGCTCTTTTGGCAGACTGTCAAAGCTGTCGCGGCAGCGGCGCAAACGGAATTGGCGCTGTAATTCTACAGTCACCCTATGCGTCAACCCCGGGTGCAATACGGTTGATAATTGCAAACAGATATGCTATGATGATTGCATAACGAGGAAGGTGCGATAGCATGGTAAATGTCATTCTGCAGATTATCAGTATCGTTCTGTGTCTCGTTGGTATTTTGCAGGTGCGTATCGTGCCGAAGCATTACAACGCCTATTACAGACATTATTTTGGATTTTCATCGTCCTGATCGTCTATTCTTCTGCGATATTGACGGATCTTTTGCTGTCAGGCAGGACAGGTGCGGCGGTTCACGGTGTTTTGGCGGTTTTGGTGTTTGTAGAATATATCGCCGGTTACTCGCTGACCTTCCAAGTGATCAATATGATGCTGGTGATCGCTGTCTTTTCGAACACGACCATCAGCGCCGTCACAACGGACTATATCAATTGGCTGAAGGACTGAGTATATTGTATCGGACGATTGCCGGCAAACGTTCAGATATTAATACGGGTTATGATTGGTTTGTGATCTGCAGTCACCTTATCATAAAATAAACGAGCATAGATTTCAGCATCGAGAATCTATGCTCGTTTTGTATATCAGACGCTCTGGGTGAATGGTGCTGTCATAAAGACAATCTTGAGATTCTATCTAATCAGCAAAGTATCCGCCGTATAATACTAAGTATCATTAAAACACTTTAACATTTATAGCGTTGCGTCGTCGCTCGCCGTTCTCGGTAAGCGTATCCGGTAGGTACGCTTTGACCTCGAG
>CACWTM010000058.1 GCA_902763855.1 uncultured Ruminococcus sp.
GAGGTCCGTGCGCTCGGCATGGCGATGGAGCTATGGCGCAGCAATGTTCCGAAGGAGCGTGTGCGCCAACCGCTCGCGCTTCGCGCTGGTGTGATCGCTACTCGTCACGACACGCCGCTGCTTGCGGGCGCGAGCGAGGGAGCCTTCATCGTAGACGCCCGCCTTGCCCCTGGCTTCAGCGGCGGCCCCGTCTTCGCGATGGTGCGGAACGCCTACCTTGAATATCCCGCGCTCGTGGGCGTATGCCTCGGCGTAGTCTGCGGTCTGGACTTCGATGACGACAACAAGGTCAGGTCAGTTACCGAGGCGGTTCAAAGCGCCTACGGCATCATTACTCCCCTTGACAAGATGTTCGGGTACAGGACGCCGGAGAAGTGAGTTAAACCGCCTCAAGTTCGTGGAGGTGAGACTGGGGCAAAAATGGCGCGGAAGGGCGCGCGGGGGTGCGTGAGGCCGCGCGCGGCGGGCTGCGGCGGGGGTGAAAACAGGGCTAAAAAATTTTTTTTGAGGGGGCGTTTTGCGGGGCTGAAATCGAAATGACCCAATAAAATCAAGGGTTTTTGGCGATTTGGCCTGAAATTACCCCATACGGGGGACCCCTGCCTGGGTTGCAAAGCAAAGCCGAAATAGTGTATAATCGCGTTGTCATTTGGGAGGATTGTAGACTTGCGCGTGCAGGTCGTCTTTCCAAGGGCCTCGTGAGAGCGAGTGCGGAAGCGAGTCAGTCTGGGAACTGAACGTGGAGGTGCGAAGGTCGAGCGAGATAAAAAACTCAATCGGACTGGGTTCCGAGAAAGTAGGTAAAGATGAAGAAACTAATGATTGCAGCCTCGGCAGCGCTCGTCGCGACCGTAGGCCTCTGCGTGGAATCGGCGAACATCGTCGGCGCGACCATGAAGCTCAACCCGCACGGCGACAGCGCCATCTATGACACGATGGTGCGACTCAGCCGCGGCTACGAAGCGTTGCTGCACCCCTATGTCGACAGCAAGGGTAACTTCGGTAAGTTTTACTCGCGCGATATGGCGTGGGCGGCTTCGCGTTATACCGAAGCGAAGCTCGATCCCATCTGCAACGAGCTGTTCAAGGATATCGACAAGGATACCGTCGATTTTGTCGACAACTACGATAATACGATGAAGGAGCCGACCCTGCTGCCCGCGTCTTTCCCGTCGGTGCTGGTCAACGCCAACACAGGTATCGCGGTCGGTATGGCGTCTAACATCTGCTCCTTTAACCTGCGCGAAATTTGCGAGACGACCGCCGCGCTGATCCGCGACAAGGATCACGACATCATCTCGACCCTGCCCGCGCCCGACTTCTCGGGAGGCGCGCAGATTATCTATAACGAAGAGACCATCCGCGAGGTCTATCGCACGGGACGCGGTTCGATCAAGGTTCGCTCGATCTACGAGTACGACAAAAAAGAGAACTGCATCGACATCACCCATATTCCGCCGACGACCACCACCGAGGTCATCATCGAAAAGGTCATCGACCTTGTCAAAAACGGCAAGATCAAGGAGATCTCCGATATCCGCGACGAAACAGGTCTGGACGGTATGAAGATCACCATCGACCTCAAACGCGGTACCGACCCCGATAAGCTGATGCAAAAGCTCTTTAAGCTCACGACCCTGGAGGACAGCTTTTCCTGCAACTTTAACGTACTGATCGGCGGCGTGCCGATGACGCTCGGGGTAGGGGAGATCTTAGGCGAGTGGATCGCGTTTCGTATCGAATGTATCCGCCGCCGCACCTACTTTGACCTCAACAAAAAGAAGGATAAGCTCCACCTCTTAGAGGGCTTGAAGCTGATCCTCTTAGATATCGACAAGGCGATCAAGATCGTTCGGGAAACCGAGGAAGAAGCCGAGGTCATCCCGAACCTGATGATCGGCTTCGGTATCGACAAAATCCAGGCGGAGTATGTTGCCGAGATACGCTTGCGTCACCTCAACCGCGAGTACATCCTCAAGCGTACCGCCGAGATCGAACAGCTGATGAAGGATATCGAAGAGCTGGAAGCGATCCTCAACTCCAAAGCCCGCGTCAAGACGATCATCGTCAAGGAGCTCAAAGAGGTTGCCGAGAAGTACGGTAAAGAAAGACAGTGCCCCCTGCTCCATATCGACGATATCCCCGCCGACGTTAACTTGGAGGAAGAGATTCCCGATTATCCCGTCCACCTGTTCTTCACGAAGGAGGGCTACTTCAAGAAGATCACGCCGCAGAGCTTACGCATGAGCGGCGAGCAAAAGCTCAAAGAGGACGACGAGATCGTCTATACCACCGAGACCACCAACAATACCGATCTCCTGTTCTTTACCGACCGCTGTCAGGTCTACAAGACCAAGGTCAGCGATATCGCCGATACCAAGGCGAGCGCCTTTGGCGAGTACATCCCCGCCCGTCTGGGTATGGACGAAGGAGAGAAAGCCGTGTTTGTCCTCAAAACCAAGGATTACAGCGGCTATCTGCTCTTTGCCTTTGAAAACGGCAAGGTCGCCAAGGTGCCGCTCGAGGGCTATGAGACCAAGACCAACCGCAAAAAGCTCATCAACGCTTATTCCGACAAATCGCCTCTTGCGGGCATCGACTTTACCAAGACCGACCGCGAGTTCCTGCTGACCTCGTCGGCAGGACGGATGCTGCTCTTCCACAGCGGCGCGATCGCCGCCAAGACCACCAAGAATACCCAGGGCGTCGCGGTCATGAAGCTGAGAAAGGGTCACCGTGTCATGAAGATCGAACCGTATGATGAGGGCAGGTTCAGTAAGCCATCGCGCTATCGTACCCGTACTCTGCCCGCCGCGGGCGCTCTGCCGTCTGCGGATGACGAAGCCCAGCAGCTGTCCATCATATAGAATCTGACCGACTGAGCAGAAAAGGAGTTGTTCTCATGAAAACCTTAAAAAGATGGTTGTGTACATTTCTTGCTGCCTTAATGATTATCAGTATGACTGCGACCGGCGTTTTTGCAGCTGCGACAAATGATTTTGTGATCGGTACCGTCAAGATCGGCGGAGCGCTCGGCATCGACTGGCAGGAGCAGACCTATTATTACAGCGATGATTATTTTCGTACCTCCGGCAAAGAGGTCAACGAACATCTGGCGACCATGTCCGCGCTGTCGACGTTTTATATCAGAAATATATCCGACGATCCCGAATCGCATTTTTCGGCGATCCTCAAGCGTATCGGTTTCAGCGATTTTGCCGCCGAGGAGCTCGATGTGATGACGGCGGACAGTATCGGTACGCTGATCGGCAGAAAGACCGTTGACGGCGTTCCCGTGATCGCGGTGATGATCCGCGGCGACGACTACGAAACCGAGTGGGCGTCGAACTTTCTTGCCGGGCTTTCCGGCGATATGACCGGATTTTCCGACGCGGCGAATAAGGTAGCCGAGAGGATTCGCGCCTATCTGACGAGCCGCGGTATCAAACAGGCAAAATACTGGGTGGGCGGCTACAGCCGCTCCGGCGCTGTCGCCAATCTTCTGGGCAGGACGCTGAACGAGAATGCAGAGCTCTATAAAACCTCAGAGGATGACATTTATATCTATACCTATGAAGCGCCGCGCTGTACCGACAGTCCCATCGCTTTTGAGAATATCCACAATTTTGTCGACTCCAACGATCCGATCCCCGCGGTCTATCCCGCTGTCTGGCCGGTAGAGCGCAACGGCGTCGATATTGAGATCGGCGACACAGACGCAACGGTTATGTCCAAGCGGTTTTCTTTGACAGACCCGCATTTGCAGGATTTTCGTGAAACGAACCTTTCCGCGTTTGTCCGAGATTTTGCGGAGCTTATCGGTAAGAATATTGATCGGCAGACCTACGCCGAGATTCTGGAAGAGCCCGTCAGCGATTTTGTCGAGATGTTTTTCAGCCTATCGCAGGAGGATCGCGCGGCGCTGATGAACTTTGTTCAGACTGTCGTGACAGAGATACAAAACGATCCGGCGCTGATCCCGACGGCGATCCAGGCTCTTTTCGATACGACCTCCGAGACGACCGTCAACAGTATCGTGAAGCTGGTGACAGACAATCTCTCCGACGTTGTCAAACGCGACGGCAAGCCGATCGGCGATGAGGATTTTGAGAAGATCACCGCCTTGATCCGACCCCTTGTGCAGGTGATGATGCCCGTCATTGCCGCTGACAGACTCACCGAATTTGAGGACGGAGAAACGGCGATCTTTTATCACCTGGCTACGATGATCGCGAACGCCGGCGATATTATTACCTATCACTACAATTTCAATGTGTTTGAACGGCTCAAGAATACGGACTCTTACTACAGCCGGCGCAGCGCGGCGATCCTCGGCGACACCGACGGCAACGGGATCGTCAATGTCGTTGACGCGACGGTTGTCCAGCGATATCTGGCTCTCTTCGACGAGATTGACGAACCGTCTCAAAAGCTCTCGGATGTCGACGGGGACGGTGATGTGACCAGCATTGATGTGACGTGGATTCTGCGTTACGATCTCGGTCTGAACGCTCCCGAGGGGATCGGAAAGCCTGTGTGACGTGTAATATCAAAGCACAAAAGATAAATTTAAAAAAAAAAAAAAAAAATGCTTGCAATCTTGTAATTGTTATGATACAATTATCTTTGCATTTGAGATGATCGCTTTTGAAAGGAAGATATAATATGTCAGTTGTAGAGATTATTTTGGGAGCACTGCTTTTGATTGCTTCTGTTGTACTGATTATCGTTATCATTCTGCAGGAAGGTAACCAGCAGGGCATCGGCGTTGTATCCGGCGGCGCAGACACTTTCTTCTCCAAGAACAAGGCTCGTTCCTATGACGCGTTCCTCTCCCGCGCGACCAAGTGGTTTGCGGTTGGCTTTGTCGTTGTTGTTCTGGCGCTGAACATTATCGCTTACTTTACGGCGCCCGCTGACACAGCTGCTGATACGGCTGACACGGCTGTTACCGACGTTGTTGAAGCGACTGCCGCATCTGCAGAATAATATTTGCGCTTCCATCAGCATAAAATGGACTATCGGAGTTTTCCGGTAGTCCTTTTTTACTTGATGGGGAACTCCTGAAAAGTCAAAACGCTTTGAAGCGCCTGTTTGGTTTGCCGCTGTACGGAAACGGGCGCAAAGCGCATTTTATTGGAGTCGTCATGCTGTTTGTTATCATCTGCGTTATCGTTACGTTTTTGCTCTTTTCCTTTATCCACTTTGCCGCCAAAAAGAAAAAGCCCTTCAAACGGGCTTTTCTGTCGATGCTGTTGGGCGTGCTGACGCTGTGCGGCGTCGATCTGCTCGCGGGGATGACGGGCGTGTATATCCCGTTCACCGTGCTGACGCTGTGCACGTCGATCGCGGGCGGCATGCCGGGGGTCGCGCTGTTGGTGCTGTTGTCGGCGTTTTAAGGAGTTAGGAGTGAGGAGTGAGGAGTGAGGAGTTAATGGCGGACGCTGTCCGCACCTGATTTATATAAGGAATTGAAACGATTTGTTGAGATCCTTTAGGAATCCAAAACACGAAGCGTTTCCCACAATTCCTAATTCCTAATTCCTAATTGCTCATTAATTATATCACCGATCCCAGCTCGTCCAAAATCTCCGTGACAGAGCGCTTATTGCGGGTGAGCATCGCGATCATCACCGAGTAGAACATGTCGGGGTCTTTATAGAAGTTTTTGCGGATCAGCCGCGCCTGGTTGATGTCGGGAACGTAGAGCGAGAAGCTCAGCAGCTCCATGTCGCCGCCCGAAATACGGCAGGTCACGGTGTAGCCGTTTTCGGCTTTTTCGATAGAGACCTTGTTGGTACTCTCGATCTGCTCGCGCTTTAAGAGGCTCAAGGCACATTCGATCGCCCTTTCCTTGACGGTGGGGGCGAGGGTATCCTCGAGCTGGGTCGCGATCATATCGCCGTTCTCGGAGATGAAATACAGCTGTTTTTCTTCGTCTGTCTGCCGGATATTGCCGTTGCGGACAAGGTCGTCAAAGCTGGAGCTGGTCTCAAAGTAGTTCGCAAGCCCCTTTTCCATCAGGGCGTTGACAACAGCGTCCTTGGTCATCGGCTGACCGACGCTCTTGTACAGATAGCAGATCAGCGTGCGTATCTCGGTTTTGGAGCGCATCCCGCCTAAGCTGATGCCTTCGTCAAAGGTATCAAAAGCCATCATGTCACCGCCTTATTGTTGATAATATAATTATACCACTCCTCGATCACTGCTGTCAACAAATTCGTTTTATCCTATTGCGGTTATCGGCCCTAACAATGGACAGGCGGAAAATGCCCGTCAAAACCACGCTTCGGATATTTGCTTACGCCCTATTGTAAAGTGTGTCGATATGTATTACAATATCATTAATATCATACAGGAAAGAGGGATGTTCAATGAAAAAGCTGTTGATCGCAGCGCTCGTTTTAATCATGATCCTATCGACAGCGGCTTGTGCCGGTCAAGGACAGACAAAGGGAACAACAGAGCCCGGGACGACCGCGTATGCTGAAACCGATCCGGATACGCCTGTTGTCGGCGGCTGGTCAGATACACACAATGTTTGACAAGCTTAACAAAACGCTCACCGGTGCGTATTATGAGCCGATCGTATACCTGTCCTCACAGGTCGTCGCGGGTACCAATCATAAGGTGTTGTGCAAAATGCTTCCGTCAGCGGGCAACAATGACGCCGTCGGTACTTATGTGATCGCCACCGTGTATGAAGATTTGGAGGGTAAAGCTGAGGTCACAGAGCTTCTGTACAGCGGGGTAGCTGCTCCTCAACCTTATCATCCCGATAATCCTACGACGGGCGGCTGGAGCGAACCGAAAAATTTTGAGCCGACCGAAGAAGTAAAGACCGCGGTGAAGAAAGCGTATGAAACGGCCGATCCGATCCCGTACGATCCTGTCGCACTGCTCGGATCGCAGGTCGTAGCCGGGATGAACTACTTGGTGCTCTGTCGTTCGAATCCCTCCGGGGCAGCCTCGTCGGAGTATGCGATCCTGACGGTGTACGCGAATCTGCAGGGAAAAGCCGAGACGACCAATATTGCAAATTTTGCGCCCGAAAAGGACGGATCGCCCGCAGACGAAGTATCCGCCTCATCACAGGCAGAATAACGAAAGTCATCCGAAAAAATTATATACCAAAATCAAAGGGACTGTCGTGTGACAGTCCCCGATTTTTATGCGGTTTTCATCTGTAGCCTCAGCTTATCCGAGATCATCGCGATGAACTCGCTGTTGGTGGGCTTGCCGCGGCTGCCCTGGATGGTATAGCCGAAGTAGCCGTTGAGCACCTCGACGTCGCCGCGATCCCACGCGACCTCGATTGCGTGGCGGATGGCTCTCTCGACGCGGGACGAGGTGGTCTCGTATTTCTTTGCGACAGACGGATAGAGCTGTTTGGTGACAGCGTTGATGATCTCGGGCTTTTCGACCGCCATGATGATGGAGTCGCGCAGATAATGGTAGCCCTTGATATGGGCGGGAACTCCTATCTGGTGCAGAATCTCCGTCACCTTCAGCTCGATGTTGTAGCCGTCAAAGCCCGCGGTGCGGATGCCGCCCTTCGGTTTTTGGCGCTGTCTTTTGCAAAGGCGGACGATGTTTTCCGCCAGATCGCCGAGGTTGAAGGGCTTGAGGACAAAGTAGGTCGCACCCGCGCTCATGACCTCGCGCTCGAGAACCGGGCTGTCAAAGCCGGAGTATACCACGAACAGCGGCAGCTTCTCGGGCTTTTGCTTGCGCACGGCGCGCATGACGCCGATACTGTCGACATGCGTCATAAAAAGGTCCATGATGACCACGTCGGGCTTGTCGCTTAACACGCGGGTGATGACCTCTTCGCCGTCTTTGATACAAAAATCCGCCGAGATACCGTACTTTTCAAAGGTGGATTTGGTTTCGCTCATATTTTCAGCCGGTTCCTGCGTCATCAGCATTTTGATTCTGTCTGTCATTTTTACATCTCCTGTTTCGTTTTGTGAACCCAGTTTTTCCAAAAAAATCTTCGACAAATTTCGCGCTTGGTTCCCTTTGGTAAAGAGAGCTGTCAGCGCCGGCTGACTGAGGGATTGCAGAATGATCGACCGGAGGGAGAACTCTATATTGAGAATTAAATTCCCCCGAACTGTTCATAACAGGAGAGCATGTTGCCGATGGTGATGCCGTAGCCCTTTTCGGGCGCGTTGACAAAGACATGGGTAACCGCGCCGACCAGTCTGCCGTTCTGGAGGATGGGCGAGCCGCTCATGCCCTGTACGATACCGCCGGTTTTTTCGAGCAGGTTTTCATCCGTCACGCGGATGACCATGTTCTGACCGCTGTTGTTTTCGAGGTTCAGGTTTTCGATCTCGACCTCATATTCTTGAACGCCGTCGCCGTCGACGGTGGACAGGATCGTCGCGCTGCCGGTGCGGATGTCGCTGTCAAAGGCACAGGGCATTTCTTCTCCCGACGGTACAGCCGTGTACTTGCCGTACACGCCGTAGCCGTTGTTCAGCGTTATTTCACCGATGGCGGCGTCGGTCATGCTGCCGTTGAGACCGCCCGCGATTCCCTTCTTTGCCTTGGTGATCGAGGTGATCTCGGCTTCGACGACCTTGCCGCTTCCCAGCGGCATGAGCATGCCCGTGTCACGGTCGCAGATACCGTGACCCAGCGCGCCGAACGAGTGAGTGCTTTTGTCAAAGTAGGTGACGGTGCCCAGACCCGCGGTCGAGTCGCGTACCCACATACCGACGGTGTAGTGATCGTCCTCGTCAAGCTCGGGGGTGATACGCAGGGATATCGGGCTCTTACCTCTTAAAACAGATAATTCGATATCCGCCCCGTTGCTTTTTCGGATGATACTTTGCAGCTGTTCGTTGGACGAAACGGCTTCTCCGTTCGCTTTGGTGACGACGTCATTCTCTTTGACCCCGGCTTTATATGCCGGCGAATCATCATTCTTATCCACATTCACGACGATCACGCCGCCCGTGTACATCGTCAGCCCGAACGGCATACCGCCGACATACACGGTCTTTCGCTGTTCCTCTGCCGACGCGGTGATGACAGGACACAGCATCACTGCCGCCAGCAGGGTACAAACATATCTGATATACTTATTCATACGTCCCTCCTTTATTCACATGGAGCAAACGCTCCGATGATAGTATTCGCACCGTTCCGGGCGATAATAAAGGAAGGTATTTCTGCTTTTGAAACAGCAGATGAGAAAGCCATTGGAAAATTTATATTTCCGAAATCGAAAAATATTGAAAAAATAGCACTGATTCTATTGTAAGTGAAAAACTTTGGTGATATACTAAGCTTGTATCAACAAATTTTGACGACAAAGGTGTATTATGGCTGTAAAACTGTCAGAAAACGCCAAGTTAATCATCGACCGACTGCGGGATAGCGGCTACAGCTGTTATGCCGTGGGCGGCTGTGTGCGCGACAGTCTCTTGGGGCTCGAGCCGCACGACTGGGATTTCACCACCTCCGCTTTGCCCGACGAGATCGAGCGTGTGTTTGCGGACTGCAAAACCGTGACCGTCGGCAAAAAATTCGGTACCGTAGCGGTGATCCTTGACGGACATCCGTATGAAATCACCACCTATCGAATCGACGGCGCGTACAGCGACACGCGCCATCCCGATGAGGTGCGGTTTTCCGATAGGCTCCAGGATGATCTGGCGCGGCGGGATTTCACCGTCAACGCGATGGCGTATAACGATACAGACGGTCTTGTCGATCTATACGGCGGTCAGCAGGATCTGTCCTACGGCGTGATCCGCTGTGTCGGCGAGCCGGAGGAGAGGTTTTCTGAGGACGCCCTGCGCATTTTGCGCGCGCTGCGTTTTGCCGCGGTACTGGGATTTTCGATCGAGCAAAAAACGGCAGAAGCGATCCTGCGACAAAGGAAGCTGTTGAATGAAATCGCCTGTGAGCGCATCCGCGACGAGCTGCTCAAGCTCCTGTGCGGCGACAAGGTTGACTTCATCCTGCGGCGTTACCGCACGGTGATCGCCGTGTTCATCCCCGAGCTGCAGGGTACCTTTGACTTTGAACAGCACAGCAAGCACCATAACCGCGACGTGTACCGCCACACGGTCGCCGCGGTCAAGAACGTCGAGCCCGATCCGCTGCTCAGAACTACCCTGTTATTTCACGATATCGGCAAGCCGCTTGCGCAGACAACCGACAAATACGGCGTTTGCCACTACAAGAATCATCCGAAGATCGGCGCGGAGATGACGCGTGAGATTTTGCGCAGGCTTTGCATGCCGACGGCGTTCAGCGAAGAGGTCTGTCTGATGATCCGCTATCACGACGAGCGCTTCAAGCCCGATCCCGCCATGCTCAAAGGCTATCTCAAGGAGCTTGGCGCCGAGCGGATGAAGCGTATCTGCAAGCTCCAGCGCGCGGATATCATGGCGCAGTCGGCGTATCTGAGAGAAGAGAAGCTCAGCAATCTGTCGGCGGTGGAGCGTGAGCTTGACCGTATCCTCCTATCGGGCGAGTGCTACAACCTCAGGATGCTCGCGGTCAGCGGCACCGATCTTCTGCACCTCGGCGTAACCTCGGGTATCGTCATCGGCGAGACGCTCGACACGCTGCTCAGCAAGGTTATCGGCTCAGAGCTGCCGAACGAGAAGGAGATTTTGCTCCAATATGTAAAAAAGACGTTTGACAAAGTCTGATCTTACGATTATAATAAAGGTTCGAGTAAACCGGGCAGTCGCGGGCAACGGGCGAAAGCCCCTGTCCGAGGAAAGTCCGGGCTTCACAGAGCGAGGATAACGGCTAACGGCCGCCGGGGGCGACCCCAGGGAAAGTGCAACAGAAAATAACTACATTCCTCTGCCCATTCTGGCGGGGGAGTGCAAAGGTGGAAAGGTGAGGTAAGAGCTCACCGGGGCGGCGGAGACGTCGCCGCCGTGTAAACCCTATCCGAAGCAACACCGCGGAGGGACATCAGCTTGCTCGGCTGTCCCGTGGAGGTGGCACCGAGCCGACGCGGCAACGCGCGGCCAAGATAGATGACTGCCTAATACAGAACCCGGCTTACAGATTTACTCGACCTTTGATAAAAAGCTCCCATATCGGGAGCTTTTGTCATCGAAAAAACACGCGCAAAAAGATTTGGCGAAAACGAAAAATCAATATCTTGTATGTCGCTTTTTGTCAACAACAAGGGGCATAAAAAAGTTTACAAAAAATGATACTTTTTCTTGTGCAAAAATTAAATGGTTGTAACGAAAAGCAGAAAAATGTATCAAAATTTTAAATTTTCTTACAAAAAAGGGTTGTTTTTTTTCGAATAACGTATTATAATACACTTACATCAGCTTTTTACGTTTAAAGAATTTCCACGCGGAATTATTTAAAAGAAAAATATCATCATTATTCAGATAGATTTGGGGAGATAAAATGAGACTTCGTAAACAGGAATTAGGCGACCGTAACCTTGTCGGCGCTCGCGTTGAAGCAGCGCGCAAGAAAAAGGGTATGAAGCAAAAGGAGCTGCTCGCTCAGCTGCAGGTCAACGGCGTTGACATGAACGCTTCGGGACTCTCGAAGCTGGAGGGTCAGATCCGTTTCGTGACCGACGTAGAGCTGGTAGCGCTGGCGGACATCCTGGAGGTTTCGGTAGACTACCTGCTCGGACGCGCTCCGCAGTAAAATTTTATACGACATTTTCCAAGCATTTTGGTTTCTGTTTTTTCAGACGGCAGGCTCTTCGGAGCCTGTCGTTTGAATTTTCTCGGGCTTTTGTGTCATAACTAATCTTGAGGTGATGGCATGAAAACCCGTTTTCTTTCCGACAAGCCGCGGCTTATCTTTTTTCTGTGCTATACATTACTGTTCTGGATCGCTGTCAGATTTGCGGAATATGTCCTGCCGTTTGTGATCGCCCTCGTAATCGCGGTGGTGATGAAGCCGCTGTATGACTTTTTGCGCGCGCGTTTTCGCTTTCGCTCCGCCTTTGCCGCGACCGCGCTGACGCTTTTGATCTTTCTCGCGGTGTTCGCGGTGGGCGGCTTTCTGCTGTTTCTGATCCTGCGTCAGGCGCTGAGCTTGATGCAGGAGTACCGCTATCTGATCTCCGACTATATCCACTCTCCCGCGCTGTTTGAAACGCTCCGCGACAACCTCTTGTCGGGTAATCTCCTGACAACCGCGTCGTCGGTGGTCACCGCTTTGTTCCGCGCCGTGCCGATGACCGTCACCTTTGCTGTCGTCGCCTTTGCGATGAGTGTCTTTCTCCTGCACCGTCTCGGGAGTATCCGCAGCCGACTGCTCAAAAGGGCAGGGGAGTACCGCGACCTGCTCGGACGGGTGTTTCACATCGCCTACGGCATGGTCAGGCGTTTCATTCGCTCTTACCTGTTTTTGTACGCGATCACCTTTGTCGAAGCGGTATTCATCTTTTATGTGACCGGCGTCGAATATCCGCTGGCGTTCGCGTTTGTGACGGCTGTCGCAGATATCCTGCCGATCCTCGGGCCGGGCACGGTTTATGTGCCGCTGGCGGTGATTATGATTCTTCAAAAGAATTATTTTGGCGGTGTAGGTTTACTGGCGTATTTTTTGGCGACCGTTATCCTGCGACAGATCATCGAGCCGAAGATCGTTTCCAAAAGCGTCAAGGTGCATCCGCTGGCGGTGCTGACGGCAATCTATTTCTCCATCGTCAGCATGAACATCTGGGTACTGTTTTATGTGGTCAGCCTGTTTATGGTGTTCCGCGTGCTGAACGCGGCGGGCGTCTTTGAAAAATCCGATCAAAAGGTTGATATTTCCTCAGAAGAGAGTATAATATAGATGTATTATGAGAAATCTGTGCTTTTGGAGGAATACCATGAAACAGAGTATGCAGAAATTCTTTGCTTCCATCAACGGAAAACGTATCGCTTTGATCGGTATGGGGCGCAGTCATCTGCCGCTGATCCCGCTGTTTACCAAATACGGCGCGACCGTCATCGCGTGCGACAAGCGCGACGAAGCCGCCTTGGGCGACGCGGCGGTACAGGCAAAGGCGGACGGCGCGATCCTTTCGCTGGGCGAGCATTACCTCGACGGTCTCGACGTGGATATCGCGCTGAGAACGCCCGGCATGCGCTTTTGGTGCGACGAGCTGAACGCTCTGCGCGACAGGGGCGTAGAGATCAGCTCCGAGATGGAAATCTTCTTCGATATCTGCCCGTGCAAGATCTACGCGGTGACCGGCTCCGACGGCAAGACCACGACCACCACGATCATCTCCGAGATCCTGAAAAAGCAGGGCTACACCGTTCATATCGGCGGCAACATCGGCAAGCCGCTCCTGCCCGAGATCGAGACGATCGCTAAGACGGACGTCTGCGTTGTGGAGCTGAGCTCCTTCCAGCTGATTTCCATGCGCCAGAGTCCCGACGTCGCGGTCGTGACCAACCTCGCGCCGAACCACCTGGATATCCACAAGGATATGCAGGAGTACATCGAATCCAAGAAGAATATTGTTCTTTATCAGAATAAAGATAACAGGGCTGTTCTCAATTATGATAACGAGATCACCCGATTGTTTGATCTGAGCTGTGAGGGAGAGGTCGTCTTTTTCTCCCGTCAAAAAAAGCTGCGCCGCGGCGCGTATCTCGAAGGCAACACGATCGTATACGCCGAGGACGGCAAGATCTTTGACGTGCTTGATATCCGCGAGATCAAGATCCCCGGCATGCACAACGTCGAGAACTACATGACCGCGATCTGCGCCGTTTGGGGCGACGTCAGCATCGAAAGCATCCGCGAGGTCGCGCGTGATTTCGGCGGCGTAGAGCACCGCGCTGAGTTTGTCCGTGAGCTGGACGGCGTGAAGTATTACAACGACTCGATCGCCTCCAGCCCGACCCGTACCGCGAGCGGCACGCTGTCGCTGTATGACTTCAAGATCATCCTGATCGCGGGCGGCTATGACAAGCACCTCGACTACACCGAGCTCGGCGACGTTATCTGCGACAAGGTCAAGGTCGCGATCCTCATGGGCGCGACTGCCGACAAGATCGAAACGGCGATCAGAAGCTCGGCAAAATACCGCGAGAATACCCCTGCGATTATCCGCGTAAAGGATATGGCGGAAGCGGTTGAAAAAGCCCGTGAGAACGCCGCTGCGGGCGATATCGTGTCGATGTCTCCGGCTTCCGCGAGCTTTGATCTGTACAAGGATTTTGACGCGCGCGGCAAGCACTTCAAGGCGCTGGTCAACGCCTTATGATCCGACCGGTCTGCCCATCGGATTTTGAAAAATTGCATAGTCCCGATCCCTTTTATACCCGCGTGCTGTCGCTTTATGAGAGCTACGGCACGGGGTATGATTTTGTCGCTTTTTGGGCACAGGAAAACGACGGTGAAACCGTCGCGCTGATCTCACGTTTTGAGGATAAATTCAGCCTGCTTCTGACGGAAAAATCCGACCTCGACGAGGTCGCCGCGTTCCTTGTCTTTCAAGGCGCGGGAGCGGTGATGTTTGACGGCGAATATGACCTGAAAATCTCCGCAAAAAACGTCGTTTCCGGCGAGGTTTTACGCTATGGCGGAGAGGATTATATTTCTGACATAGAAATATACGAGCCCGATTTTTCGACGGTTTACGACCTGCTTTTGAACTGTGAGAGCGATATTTTCCGCGTGCCGCCGAAGCTGAGCTTTCTCTCGGATGTGACCCACAGAAAGAATCTCGGAAAGTGCGCGGTGATCGGAGCTTCGGTCGGCGATGTACTCGCGTCGTCGGTGATGACGGTTTCCGAGACCGGATACGCCGCGATCATCGGCGCGGTCGCAACCCATCCCGACTACCGCAAAAGAGGGCTGTCGCGTGAGCTTGTCCGCACCCTCTCAAGCCGTATCCGCACACAGGGCAGAGCGGTTTATGTGTTCAGCGCCAGCCCGCAGAATACGCTGTTTTATCAGAACTCCGGCTTTGAGATCGCCGCCGCGTTTACAGAATACTTTTTATGATAGGAAAGAATATCATGCAACCCCTTTTTGAAATTAACGAAACAATTAAAAATGCCGCCGACAAGGCGATGGAGCTGTGCGAGGAGCATTTCGCGGAGCTGGAGCGTATCAAAGAGTATCACCAGCTCAAAATGCTCAGAGCCTTTCAGACGTATCACGTCAGCGAAAGCATGTTTGCCGGCTCGACCGGCTACGGCTACGACGATCGCGGCAGAGATACGCTGGATAAAATCTACGCCTATGTGTTTGACGCCGAGGACGCTTTGGCGCGCCACAACTTTATGAGCGGCACCCATACCCTGACGGTCGCGCTGTTCGGCATGCTGCGCCCGGGGGATGAGATGCTCTGTGTGACCGGCACGCCTTACGATACGATACAGCCTGTTATCGGCATCACGCCGTGCAGCGGCTCGCTGACGGACTTCGGCGTGCGGTACGGCGAGGTGGACTTGCTTGACGACGGCGGCGTTGACCTTGAAGCGATCAAAAAAGCAGTCGCTGAAAAACAGCCGAAGATGGTTTACATCCAGCGTTCGAAAGGATACTCGACCCGTCCGTCGCTGAGGATCAAAGAGATCAAAGCGATCTGTGACGCCGTCAAGCCTCTGTCGCCCGATACCATCATCATGCTCGACAACTGCTACGGCGAGTTCACCGAGTATGAGTCGCCCATCACGGTCGGCGTGGATATCATGGCAGGCTCGATGATAAAGAACGCGGGCGGCGGTATCGCCCCGACAGGCGGTTATATCGCCGGCAGAGCCGATCTTGTGGAGCTGTGCGCCTATCGTCTCAGCTCGCCCGGCACGGGGCGTGAGCTGGGCTGTACGCTCGGCGTGCTGCGCGAGATGTACCTCGGCGCGTATTACGCTCCGATCTCGACGATCGAAGCGGTCAAAACGGCTGTTTTTGCTTCGGCGCTGTTCGAGGTGCTGGGCTATGACGTGGAGCCGAGTTATCAGAAACGCCGCGGCGATATCATCGACGTCATCACCCTCGGTACTCCCGAGAAGCTCTGCGCTTTCTGCCGCGGTATCCAGAGCGGCTCTCCCATCGACAGCTTCGTCACCCCGCAGCCCTCGCCGATGCCCGGTTATGACAGCGAGGTCATCATGGCGGCGGGCGCGTTCACCCTCGGCTCGTCCATCGAGATCAGCGCCGACGGGCCTCTCAGAGAGCCGTACGCGGTTTACTTGCAGGGCGGTATCTCCTTTGCGACCGCCAAGCTGAGCGTCATGCTCGCCGCGCAGGAAGTGGAAAAGGTAAAATAATCATATACAAAAATATGCATATACATATGAAAAGCGCTTCGGAATTGCTCCGGAGCGCTTAGTGTTTTTATTTGGTTGTGATATAAGGCTCGATCTCGCGATAGGTTTCTTCGCCGATTCCTTTGACATTGAGCAGTTCGCGTTTCTCTTGAAAACCGCCGTGTTCCGCGCGGTAGGCGAGGACGCTCTCTGAGAGCTTCTCGTTCATACCAGAGATCGCGCTGAGCTCCTTGACGGTCGCGGTGTTGATGTTGACGGCAGGATGAATCTCCATCCGCTCGATCTCTTCCGCCGAACAGGGCTTTGACACGTCAGTGTATTGCCAAATCTCAAATCCGATCAGTCCGATCGCGCCCAGCAGGGTGACAATCAAGAAGATGATACTGTTTTTGGTCAGTTTATTCATTGTTCTGAAAAGAATTGCGAAGTCGCTTGAAAAAGTCGGTGAGGATTCGGCTGCACTGTTCCACCATGATGCCGCCCTCGTACGCGGGGTGAAACGCGAGCGGCAGGCTGAGGACGTCCGCGACAGAGCCGCAGCAGCCGTTTTTCGGATCATACGCGCCGAAATACACCTGCGGTATCCGCGCGTTGATGATCGCGCCGGCGCACATGGGGCACGGCTCCAGGGTGACATACAGCTCACATTCCCACAGCCGCCATCCGCCTAATCGCTTACAGGCGTTGTCGATCGCTTCTATCTCTGCGTGATACAGCGCGTTTTTGCCTTTTTCACGGCGGTTTCTGCCCTCGCCGACGATCTCGCCGTTTCGGACAACGACCGCGCCGACAGGCACTTCGCCGTCGTCAAAGGCTTTTTGCGCCAACTCAAGGGCGCGCTCCATCCATCTCTCGTCCATCATGTGACGATCAGCGCAACAACGCAGTACAGGAACATGACAACCGCAAAGCTGATGAGGGTCGGGGAGGAGACGGCGGTTTTGATCTTGCTTTTGAACGGGATGATGTCGTTGCCGCCCTTGAGGCGGAAGGCGCTGCCGTCATCCGTTTTGATAATTCCTTTGAGGAAAATAAATGACAGGATGCCGGTGACGCAGAAGATGCCGCCGTACATCACGTTCACCATATTCTCGCTGAGGATTTCGTAGGACATCAGAACATCGGCAAGCACCGACAGTCCGTTGTTGAAAAAGTGGACGATGATCGACGGGAGCAGAGAGTTGGTTTTGATGTCGATGAAGGCAAAAACCAGACCGCAGCAAAAGGTGAACGGCAACTGGACAAAGTTGCCGTGCATCAGCGCGAAGGTCGCTGAGGAGATGAGGATCGCCAAGCCCTCGGAGTAGGGTCTGAGCGTGCCCATCACAATGCCGCGAAAGGCAAATTCCTCTGCGAAAGCGGGCAGGATCGCTACGGTCAGGAAGTAGATCAGGATATTGGGATTGCTTCCGGCGTCGATGCTGCCGCCGCTGTTCTCGATTCCGAAGAGGGAGAAGGTGTTGTTGACCAGATCGACGACATAGTTGCTCATCAGCGAAAAGCTCAGTCCGATGACGCAGAGTTTTGCGAGATATCCGCCCCCGATCCTGTCAAAGGGGAAGAGGGAGGAAAAGCGTTTTTTGGTTATCAGCACATAGATCAGTCCGCTGACGAAGAATACGATCGACGATACCACGCCGTTTTCCAGCAGGAACAGCGCGCTCATGTCAAAGAGCTCTTCTTCCATTCCCGCCGCAATGAGGATGACCTCTGCGACAAGGGAGATGATGAGCTCCAGCGCAAAGAAGATCAGCATCAGCGCGCCGATTCCGTTAGCCGCGCGCCTTAAAGACCGCTTGTAGCTTTGCTGCCGGTATTCCTCGGGCGTCATCTGCGGCTGCGGCGGATAATACGGCGCGGGAGCGTTTTGCCGCGGGTACTGCTGTATCGGATAACCCTGCTGCACAGGCTGCGGCGGATACTGCGGCGGCGCAGGGTACATAGGTTGCTGTTGCTGTGGATTGTATTGCACGATATCTCTCCTTGTTCAAACTTTTATTATGATAATACATTTTTTTGTAAAAATAATTCTTGACAAACAATATCGAAGATATTATAATACATTACGAAAACAAAGTAAAGCGGTTTGGCTTTCACCTGTGGGGTATCGTCTGCACGGGTCAATACTGACGGGGAGTTGTCCCCATCTTTAGTATTGCACGCGGACGGAGCCATCTGTCCGTTTTTTGTTTTGTCATACGAATCTTTCGTTAACCAAAAGGGGTTGTGAAGGATAGTATAAAGACTATTTGGAGGTGCTTACACATTAGCAAACAGGAACCTCAGATCAATGAGGAAATTCGCGACAAAGAGTTACGCGTGATCGGTCCTGACGGCGCTCAGCTCGGCATCATGTCGGCTGCGGACGCCCAGCATATCGCGGACGAAAAAAATCTCGATCTCGTCAAGATCGCTCCCCAGGCGAAGCCGCCTGTCTGTAAGATCATGGACTACGGCAAGTATCGCTTTGAGCAGGCGAAGCGCGAGAAAGAGGCGAGAAAGAACCAGCATACTGTCGACGTCAAAGAGATCAAGCTGTCCCTCAATATCGACACACACGACTTTAACACAAAGCTCAAGAACGCGATGAAGTTCTTTGCCCACGGTGATAAGGTCAAGGTTTCTATCCGCTTCCGCGGTCGTGAGATGGGTCACTCGGAGTACGGCTACGAGACGATGAAGCGCTTTTCCGACGCGTGCGCCGAGGTCGCTAACATCGAACGCCCCGCTAAGCTCGAGGGTCGCCAGATGCTCATGTTCCTGGCTCCCAAGCCCAATAAGCCCACCAAGTAACGGTTGTATAATAAAGGAGGATTATCAATATGCCTAAGATCAAAACACACAGCGGCGCTAAAAAGCGTTTCAAACTGACTAAGAACGGTAAAGTTATCCGCGCTCACGCGAATAAGAGCCATATCCTGAACAAGAAAACCACCAAGCGTAAAAGAGGTCTGAGACAGACCACTGTCGCCGACAAGACCAATGTAGCACAGGTTAAGCGCCTGATCCCCTACAAATAATTTCGCTTGACTATTGATTAAGAATTTTCGGAGGTAATATAAATGGCACGTATTAAAGGCGCGATGATGACTCGCAAAAGAAGAAAGAAAGTTTTAAAGCTCGCCAAGGGCTATTACGGTGCAAAGTCTAAGCACTTTAAGATGGCGAAACAGCAGGTGATGAAGAGCGGTAACTACGCTTACATCGGCCGCAAGCAGAAGAAGAGAGATTTCCGCAGACTGTGGATCACCCGTATCTCTGCCGCCTGCAAGGCAAACGGCACCAACTACTCTACCTTTATGAACGGTCTGAAGAAAGCAGGCATCGCCCTGAACCGCAAGGTTCTCTCCGAGATCGCGATCTCGGATCCCGCCGCCTTTACCGCTCTCGTCGAGCAGGTCAAAAACGCATAAAAAGCTATAACTGCGTTTGGGTTCTCCCAAACGCTTTTATACTAAGTAGCAAAAAACACTTTATACTAAATCCCCATGCCGCGAGACGGCGCCACGATGAATGAAACCAGAGGGCAGGAGGATATAGCAAAATAAAAAAATAGATGATATAATCATACCAT
>CACWTM010000059.1 GCA_902763855.1 uncultured Ruminococcus sp.
ACGGGGCGCATTTTGATTGTCATTGCGAGGAGGAACAAAGTTCCGACGTGGCAATCTCAACCTTGACCATTGCGCCCTTCACAGTGACGGTTAAATTGAAATCTGTGGAGATTGCCACGGCTCTTGCGAGCCTCGCAATGACATTTTATATATTGTTCCTCGCAATGACATTTTATATATTGCCCCTCGCAGTGACATTTTCATAAGCGGTTGGGATTGCACGGGGCGCATTTTGATTGTCATTGCGAGGAGGAACAAAGTTCCGACGTGGCAATCTCAACCTTAACCATTGCGCCCTTCACAGTGACGGTTAATTGAAATCGGTGGAGATTGCCACGGGCTAAAGCCCTCGCAATGACATTTTATATATTGCCCCTTGCAGTGACGTTAAAACACAACATATTTCGCCATTATATGATCTATTATACCAGATATGGAGAAAAAATAAAGTCTTTTCTGTGAATAAATGTTTTTTTCCTTCGGTTGCATAAAACTATGCAACTTTTTTCTTTATTTCGCTATGGTCAGAAAGGAGAATTGCTATGAAATTTTACAAAGGTTGGCTCAAGCTGCACCGCAAGGTTCTCGAAAACCCCACCGTCATGAAGTCTCCCGAACACCTGGCGGTTTGGGTTTATCTGCTGTGTCACGCGGCAACACAGCCCTACAAGACGCTATTCGCGGGGAAAGAGGTTGAATTGCAGCCGGGACAGCTGGTAACCGGCAGAGACAGTATTGCGAAAAGCTT
Organism: uncultured Ruminococcus sp.; assembly: GCA_902763855.1. Taxonomy (GTDB): domain Bacteria; phylum Bacillota; class Clostridia; order Oscillospirales; family Acutalibacteraceae; genus Ruminococcoides. The sequence goes on from CACWTM010000059.1 coordinate 749, forward strand.
TGCACGCAATTTGAAAGGATATCAGGTGCAAAGAATACTGACGTGCTTTGAAAACGCACATCTGATTGCACAACGAACCGGTAATCAAAACCGCTTGATAACGGTGCTTGAGTGGGAGTCCGCGCAAAAAACCGCACAGCAAAATCGACAACAACTGCACAACAACCGCACAACAACTGCACAACAACTGCACACTAATAAAGAATATAAAGAAGAAAAAGAAAGAAAAGAATCTAATAAGAGCGAAATGAGTCTTGACGAATTGTGGGAGAACGCTGACAGGAGGAACGGACATGTATAACAAAACCTTTGCGCGGCTTCAACAGCTGGCTCAACGGGCGATTCCGCGCGAGAGGGGCGATTACCTCGGCGACGGCTCGGTTCTGCTGTATCACGACGGCAAGGCTCTCAGGGACAATCGCGGTATCGTGCTCAACGACAAGGGGCTTTTGTACTGCGGCAAGTGCCGTACCCTCAAACAGACGCGCTGCTACTCGGCGGTGCTGGGCGGGGTGATCGAGCCGATGTGTCTGTGCCGCTGCGCGGGCGAGCAGGAGGATATGCAGGACAAAGCGTTTCAAAAGGAGCAGTTTCAAATGCGGCTGGAGCGGATGAAACAGCATGCCGATCCGCTGCTGCTGGACAACACCTTTGACAGAGACAACGCGCCCGACAGCGTTCCCTCACGGCTGTGCAGAGATTTTCTCGACCGCTTCTCCTCCTTCTTCTACCCGAACGGCGCGGGGCTGTACCTGTGGGGCGGCGTCGGCGTCGGCAAGACCTTTTACGCCTGCTGTATCGCCAACGGCGCGGCTGAGAAAGGCTATACCGTCAGGGCGATGTCGGTCAACCGCATCATCAACGACCTGTTCAGCACGACGGACAAGTCGGGAGTGATCCGCAAGCTGGTCAGCGCCGATCTGCTGATTATCGACGACTTCGGCGCACAGCGGAAAACCGAGTACGCCTCGGAGCAGGTGTTCACGGTGATCGACGAGCGTTACAAAACGAAGAAGCCGCTGATCGTGACGTCAAATCTGCCGTATCATTCTTTGGAAGAAACAAAGGATATCACCGAACAGCGTATCGCGGACAGGATCGTGGACATGTGTATCCCGATCGAGATCGCGGGCGGCTCAAAGCGCGTCATGCCGAAAAAATACTGAGGGTTTTTTGAAGATTTTTTACGTTTGTTGTATACTTCTATGCAACTTTTCGGCGTGTGGCGCTATAGGTAGAGGGGCGAGGAGTTAGGAGTTAGGAGTTAGGAGTTAGGAATTAGGAATTAGGAATTAGGAATGAGGAATTAGGAATTAGGAGTAAGGAGTGAGGAGTGAGGAGTTAATGGAGGGCTTCGCCCTCACTCATTTAAATTGGTTCTTCACGGAAAAATGTGGGATAAATAATCACCCGATTTTCAATCAAACTGTCGCCCACTATCGCGGACAAAGCAATTGGCAAACAAGAAGTGCTACGCACTACTGAACGTATTAGCTTCTTCTTCAAATCTCACCCCACAAAAAACCGTGAAGAGTGTTTAAATTGTCATTGCGAGGCTCGCAAGAGCCGTGGCAATCTCCACCGAATGCAATTCACCGCCACCGCGAGGGGCGCAATGGTCAAGGTTGAGATTGCCACGTCGGAACTTTGTTCCTCCTCGCAATGACAATCAAAATGCGCCCCATGCAATCCCAACCGCTGCTTGCTGTAGTTGTACAAATCCAAAAGCCGTCAGGCTTTCCCGACATTCCTAATTCCTAACTCCTAACTCCTAACTCCTCACTCCTCACTCCTAACTCCTAACTCCTCACTCCTAACTCCTCACTCTTCTTCCGCAATAGAAAAAGCCCCGCCGAAAGGCAGGGCGTAATCTATGAACTTGCGTGATACTTAGTATCAGATCAGACCAGCTCGATGATCGCCATCTCGGCGGCGTCGCCGCGGCGAGGGCCGATCTTGGTGATGCGGGTGTAGCCGCCGTTGCGGTCGGCGTACTTCGGCGCGATCTCCTTGAACAGCTTGGTCGCGACGTCCTCTTTGGTGATGAACGCCATGACCTGTCTCTTGTTAGCAAGTGTGTCTTTCTTAGCGATCGTAATCATCTTCTCCGCCATGGAAGCAGTTTCCTTAGCGCGGGAAAGGGTGGTCTCGATCTTGCCGTTCTCGAGCAGGAAGGTGACGAGCGCTCTCAGCATCGCAAGACGCGCGTCGGTAGCTCTGCCCAGTTTTCTGGTACCCGGCATTGTATTTCACTCCTTTCGGGAAATCTTAAAATAGTTTTACCGTTGATTATCTCTACGGCTGTCTTATTCGTCCTCTTTACGCAGGCTGAAGCCGAGCGTATCGAGCTTGAAGACAACTTCCTCGAGCGACTTTCTGCCGAGGTTGCGAACCTTCATCATGTCCTCTTCGGACTTGGAGATCAGGTCTTCGACGGTGTTGATCCCGGCGCGCTTGAGACAGTTGAACGAACGTACGGAGAGGTCGAGCTCTTCGATGGTCATCTCGAGCACCTTCTCCTTGCCCTTGTCGTCTTTCTCAACCATGATCTCGGTGTTGTAGCCTCTGTCAGAGAGGTTGACAAAGAGATTGAGGTGTTCGGTAAGAACCTTAGCCGCCAGAGATACAGCCTCCTGCGCGTTGATGACGCCGTTTGTCCATACGCTCAGGGTGAGCTTGTCGTAGTCGGTGATCTGACCGACACGGGTGTTGTCGACGGTGTAGTTGACCTTGAGGACAGGGGTGTAGATGGAGTCGATCGGCAGAACGCCGATGATCTCGTTGCCTGCGATCTGCTTGTTTTTCTCGGCGGGGACGTAGCCTCTGCCCTTGTCAAGCGTGATCTCCATGTTGAGCGACGCGCCGTCCGCTAAAGTGGCGATGTGCAGCTCGGGGTTGAGGATCTCGACCTCAGAGTCGCACTTGATGCTCTCGGCGGTGACCACACAGGGACCCTCCGCGGAAATCTCGACGATCTTGGGGCCGTTAGAATGGAGTTTTGCTACCAAGCTCTTCATGTTCAGAACGATCTCGGTGACGTCCTCTTTGACGCCGGGGATGGTAGAGAACTCGTGAAGAACTCCGTCTATTTTGATTGATGTGACGGCGACGCCCTCAAGCGAGGAGAGCAGAACGCGGCGCAGAGAGTTACCCAGCGTGTTGCCGAAGCCGCGCTCGAGCGGCTCGACCACGAATCTGCCGTACTTTCCGTCCGAAGATAATTCTTCCGTATCAATTCTGGGTTTTTCTATCTCTATCATGAGCGGATTCCTCCTTGTACTTTTTTAATAACGCAGACAGGCAAGCCTGCCGCAGGTCTGTAAAGATACAGACGATATGGTCGGAGACCCGACCGGCGTACAAATTACTTGGAGTACAACTCGACGATGAGGTGTTCCTCAACAGGATAGTCAATGTCGTCACGAGCGGGAAGCGCGATGACCTTGCCGCTGAGCTTGTCGGTCTTCTCGAGCCACTTGGGTACGAGGGTAGCGCCGTCGCTTTCGGCGATCGCCTTGAAGCGGTTGGCGTCCTTGGAGCCGTCGGATACAGCGATCACGTCGCCGACCTTGACGATGTAGGACGGGATATTGCACTTTTTGCCGTTGACGGTGAAGTGAGCGTGGTTGACGAGCTGTCTGCCCTCGCGGCGGGTGGAGCACAGACCCAGACGGTAGACAACGTTGTCGAGACGGCGCTCTGCCAAAGAGAGCAGGTTCTCGCCGGTCTTGCCTTCCATCTTCTCAGCCTTCTCATAATACATACGGAACTGCTTCTCGAGAATGCCGTAGATGAACTTGACCTTCTGCTTCTCGGTGAGCTGGATACCGTATTCACTCTGTTTTCTTCTCATCTTGCCGCCCGGGTTACGGTTAGAGGTCTTCTTGGAGTAACCCATGACTGCAGGGGAAATGCCCAGCGCTCTGCAGCGCTTTGCGATAGGCTGCTGATTCTTAGCCATATTCTATATCCTCCTTATTCTTTTATACACGTCTTCTCTTGGGAGGACGGCATCCGTTGTGCGGGATGGGGGTAACGTCTTTAATCATGGTGACCTCGAGACCTGCGGTCTGGAGCGCGCGGATAGCCGCCTCACGACCCTGGCCGGGACCCTTGACATAGACCTCTACGCTCTTCATGCCATGCTCCATCGCAGCCTTAGCGGCGGTCTCAGCCGCGCTCTGAGCCGCGAAGGGAGTGGACTTACGGGAGCCGCGGAAGCCGAGCTCGCCCGCAGACGCCCACGAGATCGCGTTGCCCTGAGTGTCGGATATAGTAACGATCGTGTTGTTAAAGGTAGACTGGATATGCGCCGAGCCCTTCTCGATATTCTTTCTCTCGCGGCGGCGGCGGATCGGAGCCTTCTTACCTGTTTTAACTGCCATTTAATTGCCCTCCTTACTTCTTCTTGTTAGCCATCGTCTTGCGGGGGCCTTTGCGGGTACGAGCGTTGGTCTTAGAACGCTGACCTCTTACGGGCAGACCCTTTCTGTGGCGAACACCGCGGTAACTACCGATTTCGATAAGTCTCTTGATGTCGAAAGCGATATCACGGCGGAGATCACCTTCAACGCGGCAATTGTGGTCAATATATTCTCTGAGTTTTGATACGTCTTCTTCGGTGAGATCACGAACGCGTGTGTCGGGATTTACACCGGTTGCAGCAATAATGTCTGTCGCGGTTTTACGACCGATACCGTAGATATAAGTGAGTCCGATCTCGACTCTCTTGTCACGGGGTAAGTCTACACCAGCTATACGAGCCATTGAGTGCACCTCCATTTAATAATAATAAATTGATTTGTGTGAAAGATTTGTAGAAATACAGATAACAGATAATAGATAACAGATAACAGTGAAGGGAAACGCTGACGCGTTTTGAATTTGTATGAGGCTTCATCTCGCCATACAAATCGGGTGCGGGCGTCCCGCCGTCAGTTATTCTCTATTATCTTTTCTCTGTTCTCTGCTAAAAGCGGAGCTTTTAGCCCTGACGCTGCTTATGCTTGGGGTTCTCGCAGATTACCATGACTTTACCGTGTCTCTTGATAACCTTGCACTTTTCACACATTTTCTTTACTGAAGGTCTGACTTTCATAATATCATTCCTTTCCTTCTGTGTCGTTAGCGTTTGTTGCTTATTTGGTTCTCCATGTGATCCTGCCGCGGGTCAAATCATAGGGTGACATCTCGACGGTCACCTTGTCGCCCGGGAGGATGCGGATGAAGTTCATTCTCAGCTTACCTGAGATAACGGCTAAAATTTTGTGGCCGTTGGGAAGCTCTACGTTGAACTGGGCGTTCGGCAGAGCCTCGGTGACGATACCCTCGATCTCAATAACATCCTGTTTTGACATGACTTAAGCCTCCTTTGAAAACTCTCGTAAATCTGTTCGTAGTTGTCGGTTGGTTGTAATGCGGTCGATCTTAGTCGCGGTGGCCTGCAGGTGGATGAGGTTCCGCTTCTTGGGTCGCTCTAAGGGGCGGCGTTTGCCGTCTGCCGTCAGAGCGGTTCTGCTGTCGGGAAGCTCTACCACCACAAAGGGTCTGCCTTTGTCGCGGCCTGCTTTTGCGATAACGACGGAGCCTACTTGTATCTGCATCGTTAACCTCTCAGTCGAGTAACGTCATGATACGCGGCCCGTCGGGCGTGATACATACGGTGTGCTCAAAGTGAGCGGCCAGCGAGCCGTCCACCGTGACGGCTGTCCAGTCGTCATCGAGAATACGCACCTTGTAGTCGCCCAGCGTAATCATCGGTTCGATCGCGATCGTCATGCCCGGTATGAGGCGAGGGCCTCGACCGGGTGTACCGTAGTTCGGTACGCTCGGGTCTTCATGCAGTTTCGTGCCTACGCCGTGGCCGGTAAACTCCCGTACCACCCCGTAACCACGAGGTTCGACATACCTCTGCACAGCGCTGCCGATATCGCCGATGCGATTGCCGGCAACAGCCGCCTTGATTCCCTCATAAAGACTCTCTTCGGTGGCTTTGAGCAGGGCCTTGGCTTCATCAGAGACGTCGCCGCAGGGATAGGTATAGGCGTTGTCGCCGTGGTATCCGTGCATGCCCGCCATGATATCAATGGATACGATATCGCCCTGTTTCAAGATTGTCTTTTTGCTCGGTATGCCATGGACTACCACACTGTTCACGGAGATACAGGTGGAAGCCGGGTAGCCGTTGTAACCGAGGGTGGAGGGAATACCCCCCTCACCCTCGATAAACTTTTTGACTGCGGAGTCGATCTCTTTGGTCGACACGCCCGGCTCGACCATCTCTCCGGCGAGCTTTAGAGCCCGCGCGGACAGTGTACACGCGTCCTGCATTTTTTGAATTTCACGTGTGGTCTTGACTACGATCATGCTTAAGCCTCGAGTGCCTCAAAAGTAGCCTTGGTTGTCTCTTCGACGGAGTTTTGACCCTCTACGACAAAGAGCTTGCCCTGCTTCTCATAATAGCCCTTGAGCGGCTCTGTCTCGTTGTGATAAATCTCGAGACGCGCCTTGACCGTGTCAGGATGGTCGTCCTTGCGCTGAATAAGGGCGCCTGCGCAATCATCGCAGATACCCTCAACCTTGGGCTTTAAGCTCTCGGTGTGATAGGGTCTGCCGCATTTCTCGCACACGCGGCGTCCGGACATGCGGGTGACGATGACCTCGTCGGGGACTTCGATGTCGATAACCTTGTCGATCTCGATGCCCATGTTGTCCAGAGCCTCGGCCTGGGGGATGGTGCGGGGGAAGCCGTCGAGGATGAAGCCGGCTTTGCAGTCGTCTTCAACCAGACGTTCCTTGATGATGCCGATCACGACCTCATCGGGAACCAGCTTGCCCTCTTCGATGAAGGACTTTGCCTTCAAGCCCATCTCTGTGCCGCTCTTCAGCGCAGCACGGATGATGTTGCCCGTGCTGATCTGGGGAATATTCAAACGCTCGCTGATAACAGCTGCCTGGGTGCCTTTGCCGGCACCGGGAGCGCCTAAAAGGATAAGTTTCATATGCTATTCCTCCTATTAGTCAAGGAAGCCCTTGTAGTGGCGCATCATCATCTGGCTCTCGAGCTGCTTCGCGGTATCCAGCGCTACGCCGACGATAATGATGACCGAGGTACCGCCCATAGACAGGCCGTACAGACCGGTGAAGTCGGAGTAGAGAATCGGGAAGATCGCGATGACAGCGAGGAACAGCGCGCCGATCAGGGTGATTCTGGACAGAATCTTAGCGATAAAGTCGGCAGTGGGTCTGCCGGGACGGATACCGGGGATGGTACCGTTGTTCTGCTTCAAGTTGTTCGCCATCTCAACGGGGTTGTACTGGATGGTGGTGTAGAAATAAGCGAACGCCAGAATCAGAACGAAGTACAGCACCGCGTACAGCCAGCCGCGGGTAGAGAACGCGTCAAAGAACGCTTTCCAGAAGCCCTCTTTGGGCTGGGTGAACATCTGGATGGTGCTGGGGATGGAGAGGATGGAGGACGCGAAGATGATCGGCATAACGCCGCCCAGCGCTACCTTGATGGGCAGGTGGGTCGACTGGCCGCCGTACATCTTGCGGCCGACTACGCGCTTTGCGTACTGGATCGGGATGCGTCTCTCGGCGTCCTGCATAAAGGTGATGAACCAGATAACAGCCAGGAAGAGTACGATCCACAGCGGTACGAAGACGTAGTACTGGGTGCTGCCCTGAGAACCGAGGTTCCAGTACTGAGACAGCAGGTTGACGGTGTAGGGCAGTCTTGCGACGATACCCGCGAACAGCAGGATAGAGATACCGTTGCCGATACCGTTCTTGTTGATCTGCTCGCCCAGCCACATGATCAGCGCGGTACCCGCGGTGAACGCGAGGATGATGACGATTGCCGCGAACCACATCGAGAAGCCCTCGGTGTACTTAGCCAGAGGCAGATACGTCGGAGTCCAGCTGCCGTCGGACGGCGCCGTGCTGTCATAGGTGTTCTTCAGGAAGAAGTAGTAGGCGGTACCCTGGATCAAGCCGAGTCCTACCGTTACATAACGGGTGATGGCAGCGATCTTCTTTCTGCCCTCTTCGCCCTCCTTGGAGAGGCGCTCGAGGGGCGGGATCGCGACGCACAGCAGCTGCATGATAATGGAGCTGTTGATGTACGGGGTGATACCCATCGCGAAGATGGTCGCGTTAGAGAACGCGCCGCCGGAGAGTGTGTTCAGGTAGCCGACGAGAGTGTCGTCAACGCCCTGAGCGTTGCCCATAACGTGAGCAAGCGCGTCCATGTTCAAAAACGGTACCGGGATAACCGAACCGATCCTGAAGATAACGACGATCAGAAGCGTAAAAAGAATCTTTTTACGCAGGTCGGGGATCGACCAGGCGTTTCGAATTGTCTTAAACAATTAAACCACCTCAGTCTTTCCGCCGGCAGCCTCGATCTTGGCGACAGCGCCCTTAGAGAACGCGTTAGCCTTGACTGTGAGCTTCTTGGTAATTGTGCCGTTGGAAAGAATCTTTACGCTGTCGAAAGAATTCTTAACGATACCCTTTTCGGTGAGCGCTGCGATATCTACAACTGCACCGTCCTCAAATTTGTTGAGCGTGCCGAGGTTGATGGCAACAACCTTCTTGGCGAAAATGTTGTTGAAGCCGCGCTTAGGGATACGGCGCTGCAGCGGCATCTGGCCGCCTTCAAACCCCAGGCGCATACCGCTTCCGGATCTCGCCTTCTGACCCTTGTGGCCCTTGCCGGAGGTCTTGCCCCAACCGGAGCCGTGGCCTCTGCCGATTCTCTTCGCAGACTTTTTGGAACCCTCAACAGGGGATAATTCATGCAATTTCATTATTCAGCACCTCCTTAGTCTTTTTCAACCACTACGAGGTGGATAATCTTCTGTACCTTACCGTTGGTAGCCGCGTTGTCGGGCTGCTCGGTAGTGTCTCCGATCTTCTTGAGACCCAGAGAGTAAGCGGTAGCAATCTGATCCTTCTTGGAGCCGATCAGGCTCTTAACCAACTTAATTTTCATCTTGCCGCCTCCTTACAGAATCTCATTTACGGACTTGCCGCGAACGCGGGCAACCTCTTCTGCGGTACGCAGAGCGCCCAGACCCTGGAGGGTAGCGCGAACTACGTTGCAGGGGTTGTTGGAGCGGAGAGCCTTTGTACGGATGTCCTTGATGCCGACAGCCTCAACGACCGCACGAACCGGACCGCCTGCGATAACACCGGTACCGGGAGCGGCAGGCTTCATCAGAACTCTGCCCGCGCCGTAGGCGCCGATGATCTCGTGGGGGATGGTGGTGCCCTTGAGGGCTACGGTCATGAGGTGCTTTTTAGCGTCCTCGATTCCCTTGCGGATCGCGTCGGGAACTTCACCGGCCTTGCCGATACCGAAGCCTACGGTGCCGTTGCCGTCGCCGACAACTACCAGCGCGGCGAACTTCATGACACGGCCGCCCTTTACGGTCTTGCTGACACGGTTGATCGCGACAACGCGCTCGGTAAGCTCCAGTGTAGATGCGTCAATAATATTAGCCAAAGTAATTCCTCCAATCCTTAGAAATTGAGGCCGCCCTCACGGGCGCCTTCGGCCAACGCTTGTACACGGCCGTGATAGATGTTACCGCCTCTGTCAAAAACGACGTCGGTGATGTTCTTGTCTTTTGCGCGCTCGGCGATGAGCTTGCCGACAGCCTTGGCTGCCTCTTTGTTGCCGCCGCCCTCTATGGTCTTGTCAAGCGAGGACGCGCTGCACAGGGTGACACCCTTGACGTCGTCGATGATCTGAGCATAGATGTTGTTGGTGGAGCGGAACACACAAAGGCGGGGACACTCGGCTGTGCCGCTTAACTTACCGCGTACTCTCTTGTGTCTTTTGACACGAGCAGCTTTCGAATCAGGTCTACTTACCATTTGTTTATTTCACTCCTTTAATTAAGCCTTACCGGCCTTGCCTTCCTTACGGCGGATATATTCACCGGCATACTTGATGCCCTTACCCTTATAAGGCTCCGGCGGACGTTTCTCTCTGACCTCGGCAGCAAACTGACCTACCTTTTGCTTATCAATGCCGTGGATGATGATGCTGTTGGGGTTAGGTACCTCGATGGTGATGTCGTCGGTATCCTCCATGATAACCTGGTGGGAGTAACCGATGTTCATGACGAGCTTCTTGCCCTGCTTCTGAACACGGTAACCGACGCCGTTGACCTCGAGCTCCTTCTTGTAGCCCTCGGTAACGCCGACGACCATGTTGTGGATGATCGTACGGGTAAGTCCGTGCAGAGAGCGGTTGAGCTTCTCATCGTTCGGACGCTTTACCTCGATGACTGCCCCATTGATTTCAACAGTCATGTTGGGGTTGATCTTCTGGGTCAAAGTACCCTTGGGACCCTTGACTGTGATAACACCGTTTTCGAATTTCGCTTCGACTCCGGCGGGAATATTTATAGGTTTTCTTCCAATTCGAGACATATTCGCACCTCCTCTTTACCAAATAAACGCGAGTACCTCGCCGCCGACGTTCTGCTTTCTGGCTTCGCGGTCGGTCATCACGCCCTTAGAGGTCGAGATGATAGCGATACCCAGGCCCTTCATGACCTTGGGCATATCCTCAACGTTGCTGTAGATACGCAGGCCGGGCTTGGAAACGCGGCGCAGACCCTGGATAACAGGCTGCTTGCCCTCAAGATACTTGAGGGTCACGGTGATGACGCCCTGCTTGCCGTCCTCCTCAACGGAGAAGCTCTTGATATAACCCTCGTCAACAAGGATCTGGCAGATAGCCTTCTTCATGTTGGACGCGGGGATCTGAACAGTGTCGTGCTTCGCTGAGTTAGCGTTACGGATTCGTGTCAGTAAATCAGCGATAGTATCAGTAATTTGCATAACTTAAATCCTCCTTGCTTACCAGCTTGCTTTCTTGACGCCCGGGATCTCGCCCTTGTAAGCGAGCTCACGGAAACAGATACGGCATACGCCAAACTTACGAAGGTAGGCGTGTGGTCTACCGCATATCTTACAACGTGAATATTCGCGAGTAGAGAACTTCTGCTTTCTCTGCTGCTTCATTTTCATAGCAGTCTTTGCCACAACAATCCCTCCTTACTTTGCGAACGGAGCGCCCATCAGAGAGAGCAGCTCACGCGCTTCTTCATCGTTCTGCGCGGTGGTAACGAAAACGATATCCATACCGCGTACCTTATCGATCTTGTCGTAGTCGATCTCAGGGAAGA
>CACWTM010000060.1 GCA_902763855.1 uncultured Ruminococcus sp.
AAAGAGTTTAACAGTTTCCGCGGTATGTTTCTTCTGCTGGGCACAGTGCTGAGCTTCGTCGTAGGACTCGTAGGGATTATCAATTTCGTTAACGCAGTAATAACTGGTATTGTTTCACGCAAAAGAGAGCTCGCCATGCTTCAGGCTGTCGGAATGACAGGAAAGCAGCTCAGAGCTATGCTTGTTTGGGAAGGATTGTTCTATGCGCTGGGATCAGGCCTTTTGGCAATCCTGCTGAGTGCCGTTCTTGAGCCCCTTCTTTCAGGTGTACTGGAAAAGGTGTTCTGGTTTTTCTCTGGTAACGTTACACTTATCCCTGCAATACTTGCCCTTCCTGTTTTTGCCGTACTTGGAGCATGTATCCCGCTCGCTGTCTACAGAGCTCTGTCAAAGCAGACAATCGTTGAACGGCTGCGAGAGGCAAATGATTGAAAACTACACCACCACCCTCGGTGGACTCGCTTGGGTAATCGCCATCGTCGCTATCATCCTCCTTGTTGCGGTGCTTGGACTGATCATTTTCTTTATTGTCAAGGGCATTTCCAAGCTCATCAAGTTCAAGAAAAAAGCGAAGGATACCAACGATCTGGTCAATGAGGTCAATGCGCTGAACAAAGAGGTCATGCGCCTGAATCTTGAGAAAGACAAGATCCTCTCCATGAAGGTCTCTCAGATCGGTCTGAACCCGAACGAGATCTCCGAGCTGACCGGCGAAGAGCTGGAAGCGCTCAACGCAGAGGGCGAAGAGGAAGAAGAGGCTACCGGCCGCTTCAACAAGCTGGTCACCATCGACGAAGAGTGGGCGGATTATCAGCCCGAGCCCTACGACTGGGACGTTACTCTTCCCGAGTTTGTTACCAACTTCCGCAACTTCGCTTGCTCGCGCATGCATTACTGGTATGAGATCAAGCTGCTCCGCTGCTTCGTTGCAGGCTTTGCGTCCGGTCGTTTGACGATCCTGCAAGGTATCTCCGGTACCGGTAAAACCTCGCTGCCTTATGCGTTCGGTAAATATGTCTGCAACCCCGCCGTCATCGCTTCCGTACAGCCTTCCTGGCGTGACCGTACCGAGCTTTTCGGTTACTACAACGAGTTTACCAAGAGATATAACGAGACAGAACTGCTCCGTGCGCTGTACGAAGCATCCTATAACGAGAACGTCTACGTTGTCATCCTCGATGAGATGAACATCGCCCGTGTCGAGTATTACTTCGCCGAGATGCTGTCCATCCTCGAAATGCCCGCTCATGATGAGTGGATCGTCGAGATCGTCGCCGCTCCGTGGCCGGATGACCCGAAGCACCTCGATCACGGCAAGCTGACCATCCCCGACAACATCTGGTACGTCGGTACCGCGAACAACGATGACTCCACCTTCGCGATCACCGATAAGGTTTACGACCGTGCGATGCCCATCGACATCAACACCAAGGGTAAGCCCTTCGACGCTCCCGACACACCGCCGTGTCACATCAACTACAGACACTTTACAAAGCTTCTTGACGACGCTGTCAAGGCAAATCCGATCAGCGAAGAGAATCTCAAGAAGATCGAGATCCTCGACGACTATGTCATCGAACATTTCCGCGTCGCTTTCGGTAACCGTGTTATGAAGCAGATCAACTCCTTCGTACCCGCGTTCGTCGGCTGCGGCGGTACCGAGATCGACGGTATCGACTACGCGCTGTGCAAGAAGGTATTCCGTAAGTTTGAAGCGCTGAATATCTCTTATATCCGTGACGAAATTGACGATCTTGTCCAGCAGCTCGATCAGCTCTTCGGACGCGAGAACATGAACGAGTGCAAAGAGTATGTCCGCATGCTTCAGAAGATGACCTGATAACTATACCAATTGTCATTGCGAAGCCCGATAGGGCTGTGGCAATCTCAACCGATTAACATATCAACCGGCCCTGATAAAAAGGAGTGAGCCTCATGATTGATTATAGCAGATACTATCGAGCATATGCTGAAATGAAGGATACTCTCGACGGCGACTACGCGCGCGAGTATCTGACCTCTGCTATGGCTGACGCCGACAAGGGTAATGATGAACTCTCCGGTAACGCGTACAACCGTGTTATCGACATGGAATGGGTCGAGATGATCGAGGGCAAGCTGCCCTACATGGAAAAGGCGATCGAGGAACAGCGCAAGTTCATCGAAGAACACAAAGAGGTCGACCGTATTGACAAGGTTAAGCAGGTCGGCAAGGACGCGGTACAGCATCTGACCCAGCACGCGAACCTGATTATGGCGATCGAGCCCGACGGCAGCGTGATCCCCGAAAGGCTCTTGAACACACACCGCGAGGACAGCTTCGCGACTTACGAGAACCGATTCCTTCACACCTTGATTTTCAGAACAATCGCGTTTGTTGAACAGCGTTTCCGCGCTTTGCAGGACGCCCCGAACGATTCATCCAGTAAGATCCACATGGATCGCGAGATGATGATCGGTCACGAGAAATTCGGTTTCACCATAGACCACCACGCTGAGAAGCATGAGCGCGATAAGGTCGACAGAGAAGAGGAACTCTCCGGACTGACCGACTACGAGCGTATCGAGCGTATCCGTATGAAGCTCGACGACTTCGTCGGCACCGAGCTGATTAAATCGCTCAAGGGCTGTATCGCGGTCAAGTCGCCGATCAACAAGACCAACTGCATCAAGCAGGATCCCGCGTTCAAGCAGTGCTATGATCTGTGGGTGTTTATCGAGGGCTACCGCAAGACCGGTTACGTTCTCGAGAAAAACGTCTTTGAGGGTCAGATGCCCGAGGACGTTCAGAAGGATATGTACGACGTGATGGCATTCCAGCATTTCGTCGCTACCATTAATACCAACCGCGCTCTGCGTGATAAACTGCACGCGGAGTACGAAGCGGAAAACGAGCGCCGTGCCGCCGAAGCGAATAAGCCCGAGGAGGAGATGGCGCGCTACATCGAGGATAAGATCTATGAAGCCCGCCGCGAGGAGATGGCGCTCCGTCTGAAAGAGGTTCGTGAGCGTGAGGTCGTCATCGCAAAGCTGACCGCCGAACTCGAACAGGCAAAGGAGCAGATCCGTATCCGCGACATCAAGATCAAAGAGCTTGAGTCCGCGATCAACGCGCTGAAGAAAGAGCTCGAGCAGGTTCGCGAAGAACTCCGCCAGGCGCAGGTTCGCATCATGGAGCTCGAGAAAGAGGTCGAGGAGCTCAAGGCGCATATCGCAGAACTCGAAGCGAAGATCGCAGAGCTCGAAGCGACCATCCAATCGCTCGAGGCTCAGATCGCCGCTCACCTCGCGACGATCGTCGCGCTGGAAGGCAAGATCGCCGAGCTTGAAGCGCATATTGAGCAGCTGAACACCGAGATCGCCGGCTTGAAGGCGCATATCGAAGAGCTCAACGGCGTGATCGCGGAGCAAAAGCAGACCATCGCTCAGCGTGACGCAACTATCGCTGAACAGCAGGGTGAGATCGGCAAGCTGAATACGCAGGTCGGTTCGCTGACCAATACGATCGGCAATCTGAGCGCTGAGAACTCCGACCTCAAAATGAAGATCGACGAGAACAAGCGCACGATCGCCGAGCAGGCTGACGACATCGCCGCGAAGGCAGCGTCTCTGTCAGCGGCAAATGACGCTAACGAAAAACTCACCGGCAAGTATAATCAGCTGAAAACCGATTATGATGACGCGGTGGAGAAATATTCTAACTTTGAGAGAGAGATGAAAGCTCTCAATAATACATTAGAAGAGAAGAACGACGAAAAAAAGGAGCTTGAGCACCAGATCCGTGTTCACCTCAACACCATCTCCGCGAAGGACGCGATCATTTCTACGTTGAGGGATGAAAAATCCGCCCTCAGCGAGAGGATCGACGGCGTCGACGCGATCGAACAGCAGGCAAAGCGCGATATCATGTTGGCTCGCGAGCAGGTCGCCGAGATCGAGACGAGGAACGTCGCGCTGAATAACTCCCTGCAGACGCAGGTCGCCGCGATGAACTTCCGCGATCAGGAGATCGCCGATCTGAAAGCGCAGCTTGAGACCGCTGAACTCACAAAGCAAGCTGAGATCAAGGCGATCAGAGCCAAGTATGAGGAGCAGATCGAGAATCTGAAATCTCAGTACGAGGTCAAGCTCGACTCCCTCGAGAATGAGAAGATCGCCGCGTGTACCTTCTCGGACGATCAGAAGTATACCATCCGCTTGAACGCGGAGAAGAAAGCGATCCAGAAGGACTACGATACAAAGCTCGCCGACGCTACCAAGAAGGCTCGCCGGTATGTCAAGAAGGCAAGGGTTCTCGTCGACGACAAGCCGCAGGTGCTGCTGGATCTTCCTGAAACAAAGTATTATAAATAGACAAACTAACCGGTACATACGAATTACGCTGACGTAGCATAAAAGCTGACAGGTGTTTGCAATGAAAAAGAGCGATGAACTGAGGGTAAAAACTCGGAAAATGATTGCTAAAAATTTAATAATTTTAGTAGCGCTCGCAGTCGTTGCATTCGTGGGGGCTTTTTCGTGGTTTTCTCATACCACTACAGCGCACGCCGCAGGATTATCCGCTTCTACAAACGTATCAGAGGCACTTGAGTATTTCATCGTTGAGCCTAAAAATGACGTAAACGGAACACCGATTGACCAGTATACCGCTATCAATACTTGGATCGCTAATTATAATGCCAATCACGCAAGCGATCCGGGCCATGTTGATAAAGCGTGGCACATGGGTGAGTTTACTTTTGATGTTGCGGCTCAGGATTTAGATCCCGAGTTGAGCTTCCTTGATGACCTGTATATGACCGAGGTGACCAGTGACGGGATTACCTTTAAGTCGCCTAAGCTCAGACAGATGGATGAAGTCGCGTATGTTGATACTGCGCAGAATTTTGATGAGGCTGTTGCCAACGAAAATTATTTGTCGTTTGATATTTATTTTCGCGCCCCGACAGAACACACCGTTGCGCTGTTGAGCAGTTCAAAAATAGAGCCTCTGGTCGACTTACAGGATATCGACAACCGTAACGATGAGGATGAAATGAAGCATGCGGCGATCGGCGCGGCGAGAATGTCTGTACTGGATATCGGCAGTTCGAACGTAAGAGAACTGCTTTGGATCCCCGCTCCCGGTGTATGGTACGATGGATTAACAAAGAATACAACGACAAACGAGAGAGGCGTGCTTCATTTTTATTTTGATGATGGCTGGGATTCTCTTGCAAACAGAGGACATTCGGTTACCTATAACGGAGAGTCGATGGTTTATTCCCCCGCTGCAGAGGATACCTCTGAACATGTATATTACAGCGATTCCGGCGCATCCAAGCAGCGTGTGAAGCTGGGCACTGATGACGGTGTTGTAGCCAGCACCGATTACAAGAATCACCCTTATGAGCTGGGCACGGATAAATCCGTAGTCACCCTGAGCAAAACAAACGGCGATTATCATTATGGTTATGTCCGGGTGAATCTGTGGATCGAGGGAGAAGACTCCGAGGCGCGCGTCAAGTTCGTCAACGGACAGTTTAAAATGAATCTTGATTTTGATATCAAAGATAATAATTAGCAGTCGATCATATTTGTTAATCCATCGAATATGAAGCGAGAGAGAATAACCGGCAGAATGGAGGTGAATCACCGTGAATAAGAAGATTTTTATGAAAGCGGCTTTTGCTAAAGCTTCTCAGGGCTTTGCGTCCGGCAGAAAGATCGCGAAGTCTTATATCGCTCTGTTCTTGGTGGTTGTCCTCAGCGTTACAGCTTCTCTTGCTTGGTTTTCTGAACATCGTTCCGCGCGGATTGCGACCAACGGGCTTCAGTTCCAGTCAGCTTCTTCTTTGCGTATCAACAAGGATCAGTCCGCCTATAATACCATTTCGATACCGGAGTTTACTCTTGACGAGGCTTCCAGCATTGATGGAAAGAATATTTACTTTCCTCTTGGAGAATCGTTTAACACGACAACATCCGAGATGTACTTTCGTGAAGCGAATATGGGCGACAGAAACGTCCACTATGTCTATAAAGACTTTTTCCTCAAGGGCAGCTCCGGCAGAACGGATGTTTATATCAAGAGCTATAAGATCACGGTAGCGGATGCCGACGGCGACACCGATGCCTCTAATGACAGCGTAAACGGTGTCTATCAGGATGAGATGGAGATCGAGCATGACGCTACTACCGGTAAGATCCCCGAGAGCCAAAAGCTCCCGCCTGATGATTGTCCCATCCGTTTATCCTTTATCGCTGACAGCGCGTATAACTCCAAAGTCATTGATCCCTCCGCTCAGGTAAAGGATTATGCAGAGAACTCTGACGCGGTTGCGATCATAGATGATAAAGGTGTACCTACACTAAAACATACAGATAACGATTCTTTTGCGTCGTTCTATTACGGAAATTCTCCGCTGTTTATGATTTTGCCCGATCAGAATCTCGATGTTACGCTTGTGGTTTGGCTCGAGGGCACGATGGGCAACAGCGATAAATATATCGGTAAAAAGATCACCGTCGATATCGACATTGAGAGTAATTTTGCCGAGATGGAAGAAATCAAATTCGTTGATGATACGAAAGCTGATGACGGCAGTACCGATGAAAGTAAACAACATTGGATTTCCAATGATGATCCGATTATCGCATGTTCTTACAAGGATCCGTATTCAGAAGAGGATCGCTGGAAAACGGTTATCATGACAGAGTCAGAAACCGAGGATTACACATGGGTGACCCAGATCCCCAAAAAGGCGATAACCGATATCGTCTTCTACCGTTTATCTAAACCGGGTGATAAACCCGGCGAGCCGCACGGCACGATCTACAACGCGTGGTATACCAGCAAAGATAAGGCTTCAAAGCTGAATCATTCTAAAATACGCGACAAGTGGTATCGAAGCGGGGAAGAGGATCTGCAAACCACTCGTCAGATGCCGGATGACGACGGCGTCCGCTATAACGAAACGGTCTATACCGCCGTTCACGGTAACGGTCTCGGTGTTACGTCAGGCAGCGGTCGTTTGGCGGCCTGCGTTGGCTACTGGGGTTATACCGGCGGTTCCGGCGGCGGCGGTTCGGGCGGCGGAGATACGACTCCGACTTCTTCGGGCGGCGGAGATACGACTCCGACTTCTTCGGGCGGCGGATCATCTTCAAGCACACGGGCAGTTGAAATCTATTTTGCGACGCAAGAGCATACTTATATAGAGAACAATTACCGATATAACGGTATTTGTCCTTATGTCGTGATAGACGGTACCAGTTATAAACTTGAGCTTGTTGCAACAAACAGATTTTCGTGGTCAGGTAATTTGAGCCCCGGTGCTCAGATTCAAAAGATCATAACTAAAAGCAGCTATACCGGCGCGACGCTTGAAACCTTCAATCCGGAAAATTCCGGCAGCGTCGTTGCAGACAACGGTATCCAGTATTTTAACTGTTTTGTTAACAAAGACAAAAAACTGGTTTGGGCATAATTCTTTTCATAGGAGGTGTTGCAATTGAATAGATTTGTAAACAAAGTGTTCGCTCGCAAGAGCTGGACAAAGAATCTGGTGATTTCAATTGTGATCCTCGTTGAAATCATTGTGTTATTGACAGTAGGTTCTTTTGCGTGGGTTGAAACGGTTTCTTCCATCAAGCTGTTAACCCCCGATGACGGTACGGTTGATTCATTTGTTTATACCGAAGCGACCATCGGTGAAGAGTCCGGAAAGATAGACCTCGGCGAATATTTCAAAAAGGCAGGCGATATGCATTTTGCTCCCGCCTCCAGCGCCAACGGCGTCGATCTCTTCTTCCCGAAGAAGACCGGCACGACAGGTTCAGCCGCTGCATCGGTCAACACCGCTTACCGCAAAGGAACGTCCAGCGACAAGAACACCGCTTATCTCAGCGTTTCTTTCAAGGTGAAAACCGATCAAAGCGTTTTTGCGGCTGTTGATTTCTTCTTCTCCAGCGGAATGCCGGATTTCGGAAGCACTTATCTCAACGACAACATGCGTGTTTCTGTAACCGAGAGATCGAGCGGAAAATCTCCCGTAACTAAAATCTACGCTCGTACGGCGAGCGATAACGAGGTCGTCAGTTCTACGAACGGAGACACGGATGTGGCGCATGTAGAAGCGTTTTCATCGCACCTGAAGGGTTCGGGAACCGAGAATGCGGTTTTCACGATCGCCGATAATACCGATATAAAGATCGTAACCGTGAATATGTGGCTCCAAAAGAGCGACGCAGATGCGAACAACGCGCTCCGTCAGGTCAACATCACGAATTTCGGTATCATTTCCTCTTTGGTACCTCGTCATGTCACCTTGATCCCCGGCTCCTCTTGGGAGGCTCCTGCCGGCAGTACTTACCATTACTATGCATGGTGCTACACCAGAGTCGACGGCACAGACAGCGGTAGTAAGCTGTTTGAGCTTAAGCCTGATCTCGAAACCGGTTATTACGGTTTTGAGTATATCGGTTCGTTCAACATGATGAACTTTATCGTTGCAACGAGCGATATCGGCAATACGGGCGATACCTCGTGGCCTTCGGGCGTATTACAACAGACGGTGAATACCGCTGTTCCCAACACGCCGGTCGATCCCTTCTGCTTTATCACATCTTACTCCGGAGGAACCAGTAGTAGAAGCACTGTTCTTTGGGAAATTCCCGCGACAGTCCGAGTTGCTGTGGCAAGCGATCAGAGCGCTATGGGTACCGTGCACGCAACATATAACGACGGCTTGAAGAGCGGCGGCGCTGCGCATACTTCCAAAGTTGGAAATTCCTCTATGCTTTACAGCTTCGGCAGTAACAGTTCCAATTCTTCTTCCACCAAAACCGTTACTCTGGTTGCGACGCCTACTCCTAATACGACCAACTCGGCTTTACCGCACTACGCGATAGAAGGCTGGTATACGGATTCTGCGTGTACCCAGCGTGTCAGCGGCACGGTCACAGAGCAAAAAGCTGTTACAGCGCCGAACAAGGGCGTTGAAGTTACATACTACGCGAAGTTCAAAGAAATTCGCACCGTCAGCCTGCATCAGCGGCTTGACGATATCGCTTCGGATACGACCGGAGCCGGCACGCTGGCGATCGGTTCGGCTGCGGCTGCTGATACCGCGGCGACAAGCTCTCAGGTAGATCTTGGTTCCTCTGTCACGCTGACGGCTGCCGCAAAGCCCGGGTATACGCTCGACGGTATCTATACTCAGGCTGCCGAAGGCACCAGAGTGGATACCGCTACCGCGGGTACGGCGTCTGTTACGGCGAGCAACGACGCGGATTATTACGCTCGCTTCACGACAAATTCTTATACCGTTACAGCGAACGCGGTGTATTCTACGGACGTAGGTAAGTCCAATTACACCCCCGGGGCGGCAGGCGGTACCGTGCAGGTGGCGACCGAGACAGCCGGCGCGACTTCGTCCAAGTTGGTCAAGTATAATACCTCGGTAGCGCTGACGGCGACAGCTGATCCCGATTATCAGTTTGTCGGCTGGTATAACGCTTCCGGCAGTCAGCTGAGTACCAGTACGACTTACACTTATACCCTGAACACCCCGTCTGACGTCGATGTTTACGCTCGATTCTGGAAGAATAAGTTTAACGTGACGGCGATCGCGGCTTACTCCGCAGACGGAACCACCTATACCGAAGGCGGCACCGGCGGCACGGTTCAGGTCGGTACATCCGCCGCAGGCGCTACCTCGACCGGAAAGGCAACCTACAACGGTACAGTCACCCTGAAGGCTGAGGCTCAGGATGGATACGATTTTGTCGGCTGGTTTGCGACTGCATCATCCACGGATGCGCTCAGCTCGGCGGCTACCTACACATATAGTTTAAGCGCTTACGGCGACGTGAATGTTTACGCCAGATTCAGGTCAAACACATTCACGGTAACAGCCAAAGCAACGTATTCGTCGAACGGTTCGAGTTATACCGAGGGCTCAACCGGCGGTACTGTCAAGGTAGGCGACTCCTTTGCGGGCGCTGCATCATCCGCACAGGTGAGATATAATGCACAGGTATCACTTGTCGCTTCACCGGCGTCGGGATATGAATTTGTCGGTTGGTATGATTCCGATTCGACTAAGCTTAGCGGAAGCTCATCTTATCAATATACCTTAGGAAGCTATGACAACGTGACTGTATACGCCAGATTCAGAGTGAACACCTTCACTGTCACTGCCAAGGCGTATTACAGAACGAGCACAAGCGGAAGCTACAGTGCCGGTGATACCGGCGGTACGGTGCAGGCTGCTTCTGCAACGGCAGGTGCAACGTCCGCCACAAGCGTTATAGTCAATCACTCTGTCTTGTTGAGAGCGACGCCTGCTGCCGGGTATATCTTTGACGGTTGGTATTCTTCAACTTCGGCTACAAGCGCGTTAAGCAACAGTGAGTCCTATACCTATACATTGAGCACTTATAGTGACAAGAATGTTTACGCCAGATTCAGAAAGGGCGATATTTATCTGACCGGCTGGATCAACGGAGCTGCGATCACCGATTCTACTAAGGGCGACTTAAAGTTTACTCACGGAGCAAATGCCGATGAATACCAGTTGACATATGTCTTTACCAATGATGAAAGCGGTTCTCAGTATGTTACAATAATGGACAGCAGTTTGAGCGGAAATAACGTTTATCATCCGGGAGAGATTAATTCCGGAACAGGCGTACAGGCTGATTTGAATAAAACGGATACATCGGCTAATGGCGATCCTAAGTGGAAGGTCGATGCTCCTAACGGCGCTAAGGTCACGTTCACATGGAACGCCAAAACAAAAGTGCTGTCTTGGAGTATCACTTACCGAGTGTACTTTAAGAACGATTGTAATTTCTCCAATGTTTATGTGGTTCTTTTGAACACTAGTTATTGGAATAATACTAATGGTTCAGGTGCATATGGTTATGATATGCATCAGTTGACCTATGACTCAACCTCCGGATTGTATTACTATGATATTGGAAGTACTGAGCATAGTGATTATATCGCCTTTACAGAAGCTGATCAGAGTGGCTATGGTAATTTCTACCAGACAAAGGCGGTTTATCGTAGTGATTTTGATGTTAATAATCCTGTATATGATGCTCCGAGCAGTAAAGACGACACGAAGAATAATACGGATTATTACAACAACGGTAGTTGGACGAAGTATAGCTAACAGTTGATATTAAGGAGGTGAAACCATGAAAAAGTCAAAAATCGTGATCGCGCTGTTGCTCGCGGCGGTCATCGTCATCATCTGCGCGAACGTGCCGACCTTTTCATGGTTCACCCGTCCGCAGACGCATACCGGCAACGAGTTTGTGCTGGGCACCGAGTCTAATCAGTACAACGCTTATAACGGCAGCGGCGTACAGATTGTAGATACCAAAATGTCCGGCGACGACGGCGTTACCTTTACCGAGTCTGTGTCAAATTTCAACGGCAGTAATCTTCCCATGTACGGCAGAAACTATTACTGCACGACCATCCGTAACACCTCGTCTACTGAACAGAATGTTTCGCTTTACGCGTCGACTTTGACCTCCAACATCGTCCAGTTTGCTCTCGGCGTCAACGGTCCTACCCGTACTTATCACGACTACACCATGCTCAGCGCGGGCGAGGCGACAAAAACCAACGGCACCACCATGCGCGTTTATTTCAGAAGGCCGACGGATTACGAAGAATGGCTGAGCGGAAATTATGACGTTAAATGGTGGGATAATAACGATCATGAGGGCTATGTTCCTATGACCGATTGTGATTCAACAAATCATGATTATTATTTTGCTGATATCCCTAAAACTGCGACGGGAATGCTTTTTAAAATCGCCGGCGCGCAAGACAGTGAAAAACAAAAATTTACTGAAGATATAGATTTTTCTAAT
>CACWTM010000061.1 GCA_902763855.1 uncultured Ruminococcus sp.
TGGAAGCTCAGCTTCTTTTCCGGCACCGTCAATATCGCCATCGCCGTTCTCAGCATCGTGTTCATCCGATCCGTCGACGTGATCGTGATCCTTTACGCGATCGGACTGATTTATTCGGCGATCACGCGGATTATTTCGGCGTTCCGCAGGACAGCGGTCGTCTATATTCAGTAAACCTTTCAACTCTTCTACGGAGGCGGAAATGCTGCGTTTTATCCTCGGCCGATCCGGCTACGGAAAAAGTGAATATCTAAGACAACATTTTGCACAGCTTGCTCGCACGGGAGAGGGCAAGCTGTTGTTTCTCGTGCCCGACCAGATCTCTTTCGAGACTGAGGCAGCGTTTTTAGACCTGCTCGGCCCCTCGCTGTCACGCAATATTCTGGTGCTGGGCTTTTCTCGTTTATGTGACTATGTGTTTGAAGCGACCGGCAACCGGTTTTCTGCCTTTGCCGACGACGGCGTGCGCCATCTGATGATGAGCCTTGCGCTTGAGCAGGTGCAGGATCGGCTGACGGTTTTCGATCAGCGCTGTGATACAGCCGACACGCGCGAGCTGATGCTCACCGCTGTGAAAGAGTATAAAAAGTGCGCGATCTCATCCGATACCCTGCGTGATTTTGCGGATGCGGTCGAGGACGATACTCTCCGCGGCAAGCTTAGCGATACCGCGCTGGTTTTTGACGCCTACAACGCCGTCATGGAGCGCAGTTACATGGATCCTCTCGATTCGCTGACAAAGGTCTATGAGCTGCTGCTTGACCACCGCCTGTTTGCCGATTACACCGTCGCTTTCGACGCCTTCTATGGCTTTACGTCCCAGGAGTACAATGTCGTCGAGCTGTTGATGTCGATGAGTCGCGACACCCTCGTTGCCTTGACCGACGACGGACGACCCGACAGCGACAGCCTGTTTTTTGTGCCGCGCCGCACCCGTGCGCGACTGACGCGTTTTGCCCGCGAAAACGGCATTGATGTTGCGCCCGTCACGACCATGACCACCCCTTACCGATTTGGAAGTGAAGCGCTGGTGACTCTTGAAGAGAACGCCTATCGCCTGACAAAGGAGCCATATCCCGACGACACGGAAGCGGTGACCGTCTACCGTGCCTCAGGGCTCTATGACGAGTGCGACTTTGTCGCGCGTACCATCCGCACGCTGACCGAGAGCGGCTTCCGTTACCGGGAGATCGCCGTGATCGCGCGATCCGCCGATCCTTATCTCGGTATTCTTGATACCTGCCTGGAAAAGTACGGCGTTCCGTATTTCATGGACAAACCGCAGGACATCGACGCTATGCCGATCGTACGGCTGGTATCCGCTGTTTTTGACATCGTCAACCGCGGATTTCAGCGTGAGGATGTGCTCACCCTGCTGAAAACCGGACTTTGCTCCTATACCGTTTCCGAGATCGCGGACTTTGAAAACTATCTCTTTGTCTGGGATATCTCCTCACGCGGCTTCTACAATCCTTTTACTTCTCCGCCCGACGGCTTTTCCGACGAGATATCCGACGGCGACAAAGCGCGGCTTGAGCGGATCGAGACCCTCCGAGCCGCTGTTGTCGGCAAGCTTCGCCGTTTTTCAAAAGCGGTCAAAGATACCTCCGGCAGAGCGATCGCCTCTGCGCTCATGAAACTGCTCTACGACCTCAAGGTTGATGAAAACATCGGCAAACTCTGTGATATATACGAGGCACAGGGGGAGCACGAGCTGTCCGAGGATTTAGTCCGCAGCTGGAACGTCCTCTGTGAGATTCTCGACAAAACCGTTGCCGTGATCGGCGATTACGCGATCGCACCAAAGCGTTTTAGCGAGCTTTTGCATACCAACTTTGCCGCGTCAGAGATCAGCGCCATCCCGCGCGGCATGGATGAGGTGGATATCTCCACCGCCGACCGTTCCCTGATCTCTGACAAAAAGGTCGTGTTCCTGATCGGCGCTCTGGAGGGCGAGTTTCCGCATACCCCTGTCGAAGCCGGCGTATTCACCGACGACGAGCGCGTGCGGCTGAAAGCCATGAACCTTCCGCTTTCCGATTCCATCGAGGAGCTGATCGCGACAGAGCGTTACTACGCCTATTCCGCGCTGACTGCCGCGTCCGAGCGGCTTTATCTCAGCTTCTCCGCCGCCGATATGCGCGGCGAACTGCTGACCCCCTCCGACATGATCGGCGAGGTTGAGCTGAGCTTGCCTCAACACCGTTTTACCAATTTCGATACCGTCCCGCTCACCGAGCGCCTGCGATGCAAACGCGCCGCGTTCGATTATCTCGTCAGCCGCTGGCACAGCCGCACGCCCGAGATCACCGCGCTGAAAGCGTATTTCAAAGAAGACGACGCTTACCGCGACAGAGTTTTGTCGATCGAAGCCGTTCTCAACCGCCGCGGTCGCCGTATCGCCGACCCCGATCTCACGCGCAAGCTCTACGGCAGCGAAATGCGCCTGTCCTCCACCAAAATCGACGTCTATCATAAATGTCCCTTCCGCTATTTCTGCGAGTACGCCCTGCGTGTTCGTGAACGCCGCAAAGCCGCTGTCGACGCGCTGGAATACGGTACCCTCATGCACCATATTTTTGAACGCTTTTTCACTCTCTGCAGTCGTGAAGCGTACGTCAAGATGGACGAGACCGAGATCGCGGAGATTGTTTGTGACATCCTTGACGAATACATCGAGACCCATTTCGGCGGTACGGCAGACAAATCTGAACGCTTTTTATTTCTTTTGTACCGTATCAAATCCTCCACGACAAAGCTTGTTTTGCACATGGCAAGGGAACTCGGTCAAAGCGATTTTACCCCTGTCGATTTCGAGCTCGGCGTCGGCACGGACATTCCCGATTACACCGTCGAGCTGAAAGACGGTCTGAGGCTGTCTGTTCGCGGCAGCGTTGACCGCGTTGATCGCTGTGAAGCCGACGGCGTCAGCTACATCCGCGTCATCGACTACAAGACCGGCGCCAAAGAATTTAACATCAACGACATTTTGTACGGCTTGAACCTGCAAATGTTCATCTATCTTTACGCCATCGGACAAAACGGCTCCGAGCGTTACGGCGCGACCACTCCCGCGGGCGTATTATACATGCCTGCGGTAACCCCCGTGATCGCCGCCGATCCCGACACGCCCGAAGCAAAGATTCGCTCCGAGATCATGAAGAAGTACGCCATGAAAGGCGTTGTTCTCGCTGACGCCGACGTGATCTCTCACATGGAACACGACGCAAAAGGCGTTTATATCCCCGCAAAGCTCAAGGACGGAACCGTTTCCGCCACCCCCGGCAGCATTGCGACCCTTGAGGAGCTCGGAGCGATCTTCCGCCGTATCGACGTTTTGATGACCCGGATGGCAGAGTCGCTCTACGACGGCGACGTCGCCGCGTATCCCTTAAAGGGCAAGAAGTACGACGGCTGTGCCTACTGCGCCTATCAGGCGGTTTGTCTGCGCCAAGAGGACGATCCCGCCCGTGAAGCGGTTGACCGAACGGCGGCAGAGGTTTTTGCGGATCTGAAAGGAGAGGGAGAGAACGATGCCTAGAAACTGGACAGAACACCAGCTTGACGCGATTAACGCGCGCGGCGGTTCCGTGATTGTCTCTGCGGCGGCGGGTTCGGGCAAGACAGCCGTGCTTGTCGAGCGCGTTATCCGTCTGATGACCGACAGCGAAAACGGCGCAGACGCCGACCGTCTCCTGGTCGTGACCTATACGCGCAAGGCGGCGGCTGAGCTGAAAAGCAGACTCAAAGAAGCTCTCACAGCCCTTATCCGCGAGACCCCCTCCGATCCTTTCCTGCTTCGGCAGCAGTCGCTGTTGTCAAAAGCGCATATCTCCACCGTTGACTCCTTCTGTATGTCGCTGTGCAAAGAGTATTTCTATCTTCTTAACATTGACCGCAATATCCGCATCGCCGATACCGGTGAGCTGAGCGTTTTGCGATCAGATGCGATGCGCCTGACCCTTGACGCCCTTTACAACGAGAAAAATCCCCGCTTTCACATGCTGGTCGAGACCTTCGCGTCCGCGCGCGACGACAGCCGTTTGGAAAATATCATTTATCAGCTTTACGACTTTCTGCGTTCCCATCCGTTTCCCGAGCGTTGGCTCAGCGAAAAGCTCTCCTACTATACCGATTTCCGCGATGTGTCGGACACGGTATGGGGGAGGATTATTTCGGAGTACACCGCAGAAGCCGCCGACTATCTTTCTCAGCTTTACGCACGCGGCGTCGACGCGATCTCGCTTGACGAAAAGCTTTATGAAAAACTCTGTCCGCTATTTGACTCCTACCGAGTTTTTCTTGATCGGCTGAACAGCGCGGTTGACAGCCATAGCTGGAACGCCGTCCGTGACGTTCTTGTCTCCTTTGAACCGGGCAAGCTCGCGACGCCCAGGGGCTACAAGGACAATCCTCTGAAGATCGCCGCCGCGTCCGCGCGCGATGTGTTCAAAGACACGGTCAAGACTCTCCAAAAGCTCTATGTGCAGGAAGAGGCGATGTGCCTGTATGATATCGAACGGTTAAAGGATTTTGCCGAGCAGATTTTTCGCGCTGTCACCCTGTTTGACGAGAATTTCGCCGTACTGAAAAAGGAACACGGCGTTGCCGATTACGCTGATATCGAGCACTGGGTACTTTCCCTGATACTCGACAGAGACACGCTCGAAAAAACTCCCGTCGCCGCCGAGATCGCTTCGCGTTTTGACTATATCATGGTCGACGAGTATCAGGATGCGAACGAGGTACAGGATACCATATTTAAGACCGTCTCCCGCAACGAAGCCAATCTCTTTGTTGTCGGCGACGTTAAACAGAGTATTTACGGTTTTCGACAGGCAATGCCTGAATTATTCTTGAAAAGAAAAAACGAAGCCGCCTTATATGAAGGAAACCATGCGGTTTATCCTGCAAAAATAATTCTTGAAAAGAATTTTAGAAGTGACAGCTCCGTTCTCTCAGCGGTCAACTTCTTTTTTGAAAAGCTGATGTCTCTCAAGGTCGGCGATATCGAGTATAACGGCGAGGAACGTCTTGTTCCCGGTGCTGTTTACGCGCCGCAAAGCGAACCGGCCGTCGAGCTTGATCTCATCGACAAAGAGGCTGTCGGCGAAGAGGACGCCGCGATCGCCGAAGCGCGCTATATCGCCGAGCGTATCCACATGATGGTTGCCGACGGCTATCCTGTGAAGGACGGCGAGACCTACCGCCCCTGCGCTTACAGCGACTTTGCCGTGTTGATGCGCAACCTCTCGTCCTACGGTGCTGTTTACCGCGAGGTGTTTGAGCTTTACGGCGTCCACGCTCACAGCGAGTCGAGCGCCGGATTTCTCGGCACGCGCGAGATCATGCTCCTGACCAATTTCCTGCGAGTCATTAACAATCCCGCGCTGGATATCGAACTGCTCTCTGTAGTGATGAGCCCTGTGTTTGCTTTTGACGAAGACGACCTTGCGCGTATCCGTATCGGTTCGCGCCACAGTTCCTTATTTGCCGCGATCACCCTCGATGCGGACAGGGGCAACGAAAAGAGCAAAAGCTTTTTAGCGGAGCTTTCCCGTTATCGAAATCTGTCGGTGACACTGCCGCTTTACAAGTTGATAACCGTGATCTATGAGCGCTCGTCGTTTTTGTCGATCATCTCCGCTTCCGACAGCTCCGGCAACGCGACCGGCAACCTGCGCCTGCTGCTCGACTATGCCCGCACCTTTGAACAAAACACCCACCGGGGTTTGTCGTCGTTTGTGGGTTATCTTGACCGCCTTTCTCAGGACGGCGCCGATCTGCCCTCCGCTTCTCGTGAAAGCGGCGGCGATTTCGGCGTCGAGCTGATGACCGTCCACGCCTCCAAGGGACTCGAATTTCCTGTATGTTTTATCGCAAATACCGCGCGTAAATTTGTGTCCGACGTGACCAAGCCCGTCCTGCTCCATTCGCGTTACGGCTATGCTCAAAAGCTCTATGACCCCGCCCTGTCCGCAAGCTTCAATACCATGCCGCGCACAGCGCTTTCGATGGAGATCAGCCGCGATGAAATGAGCGAGGAGCTGCGCGTCCTGTATGTCGCTATGACCCGCGCCAAGCAAAAGCTTATCATGCTGACGACCCCCTCGCGCGGTGTGGAGAGCTATATCGCGAATATTTCGAAGAAGCTTGCCGGTCAGCGTGAGATCTCGCCCTTCGCGGTGCGCTCGGCAAATTCGCCTGCCGACTGGCTGACGATGTGCGCCTTGCTCCATCCCGACGGCGAACCTCTCCGCGCTTACGCGGAGCTGGAGGTCGATCATGAACCTCAGTCGGATTTCCGCTTCACCTGCCGCGTGATCGACAAGCCTTTTGACGGGGACGAGACCGCCGAAAGCGCTGATAACACCGCCGTTCCCGAAGCCGATCATGCTGTGATCGAAGAGCTGAAACAGCATGCCGCGTACCGCTATCCTTATGAGGGACTCAACCGGTTACCCGTCAAGGTCGCGGCGTCGGTGCTGGCGCATCAGCATACGGACGACAGCCATGAACGCTATCTCAACCGCCCTGCTTTTCTCAGCCGTGAAAAGCTCAATTCCGCCGAGAAGGGCACCGCCCTGCACGCGTTCATGCAGTTTGCGGATTTCACCGCCGCGCGAGCGGATATCGCCGCTCAGCTCAACGCGCTTTCAGACGGCGGCTATCTGACCGAAGCCCAGGCGGACAGCATTGACATGGATCGCGCCAAACGCTTCATCGAAAGCGACCTTGTCACCCGATGCCTCAACGCGGACGAGGTCTACAAGGAATACCGCTTCAATGTCAAAATCCCGGCTCACACGGTTGATCCCGAGATCGCAGAAAGCTTCCGCGACGAATCGGTTATCCTGCAAGGCGCCGTCGACCTTGCCTTCGTCGAAAACGGCGAGCTGGTTATCGTTGACTACAAGACCGACCGCGTCAAGCACGCCGAAGCTCTCGCCGAACGCTACGCAAAGCAGCTCATGCTCTACAAAGACGCGATGGAACAGTGCTTGGGGCTTCCCGTCAAAGAGTGCCTGATCTACTCTATCTACCACAGCGTCGAAGTGCCTGTTTATCATCAATCTCTGGCATAAAGTTACCCCAACCGTCATCCGATCGGTTGGGGTAACTTTAGGGTGACTGCAGGTTCGGATTATTGCAGTCACCCTATTCCATTATGATTTTTTCCGCGACCTTGATTCCGTCGACCGCGGCCGAGACGATACCGCCCGCGTACCCGGCGCCCTCGCCGCAGGGGTACAGCCCTTTGAGACTGGCGCTTTGCAAGCTTTCGTTGCGCGTGATACGGATGGGGGAGGAGCTTCTGCTTTCCACGGCGGTCAGAACCGCGTCGGGATGGTTGAAGCCGCGCAGCTTGCGGTCGATCATCGGCAGCGCCTCGCGCATGGCGTCGGTGACGAACCGCGGCAGAATCTCGTCCATCCGCGCAAAACGCGTGCCCGGTCGATAGCTCGGCAGCACCTCGCCGAACCGCTCGGACAGTCCTCCGTTGAGAAAGTCACCGACCCGCGTTACAGGCGCGCGGTAATCCCCGCCGCCCGCGAGAAAGGCTTTGCGCTCCAGCTCTCGTTGCCAGTACATCCCCTTGAGCGCGTGATCGCCGGGAATATCCTCGGGATTGACCGAGACCAGCAGCGCCGCGTTGGAGTTAACCTTGTCGCGCGCAAATTCACTCATGCCGTTGGTGACGACGCTGTCCTTTTCGCTCTGCGCCGCGACGACCAACCCTCCCGGACACATGCAGAAGGTGTATACGCCTCGTCCGTCTTTCAGATGAACGCTTTGCTTGTAGTAGGCGGCGGGCAGCAGCCGATGCGCCTCGCCGTACTGCGAGCGGTTGATGTTCTCGCGCAGATGCTCGATTCTCGCGCCGACCGAAAACGGCTTGGGCGACGTATGGACGCCCATCCGGTGGATCAGCTCAAAGGTATCTCTCGCGCTGTGACCGATCGCGAGCACGATCTCGGCGCAGTCGATCAGCCGGCGATTTCCCTCATGCTCGACTTCGGCGGCAGTGATCGTTCCGTCAACCGTCTTGATATCGACCAGCTTGGTGTCAAAGAAAACGTCCGCGCCCAGCGCGAGCAGCTCTTCACGGATGTTTTTGACGGTATCGCGCAGCTTATCTGTACCGATGTGGGGCTTCGCGTTATAGAGGATTTCCTCGGGCGCGCCGTGCTTTGCAAATTCCTGCAAGACCTTCCGCGCGCGGCCGTCCTTTGTTCCCGTGTTGAGCTTACCGTCCGAGAAAGTACCCGCGCCGCCTTCGCCGAACTGTACGTTACATTCGGTGCTGAGTTCCGCGTTTTCCCAGAATTTTCTGATCGTTTTCGTGCGTTCTTCCACGCGTGACCCTCGTTCGATCACGATGGGGCGGATCCCGCTTTGCGCCAGCGTCAGAGCGCAGAAAAGCCCCGCGGGACCTGTGCCCACGATCAACGGACGCTTATTCTTATCCTTTGCCGCCAAGGGAGTGTAGCGGTACTCTTCGGTGACGGCGGCATTTTTGCTTTTTGCTTTATTCACCGCCGCTTTTTCGTCGATGTTCAGATACACGTCGACGCTGGTGATATAGCGGATATTATCCTTGTGTCGCGCGTCGATCGACCGCCTGTACAGCGCGGCTTTTTCGATCGCTTTCGGTGAAGTCCTCAGCTCCTTGGCGCAGGCACGTTTGATGTCGTCATCCGTGTAGCCAAGCGGCAGTTTGATGTTGCTGATCCGTATCATAGGCTGTCACCCGCGCACATGCCGCTTGCGAACGCAAACTGTAAATTATATCCGCCGCAGTCGCCGTCGATATCCAGTGCCTCGCCGATGATGTACAGTTCCTTGTGACGTTTGCACATGAAGCTGCAAGGATCAATCTCATTGAGCGTCACGCCGCCCGCGGTGACCTGTGCTTTTTTGAAATCTCTGTTTTCTTCACAGGAGAAACGCCAGTCTTTTATATGTCGGCAAATACTTTTTAATTCCTTTTCGGAAATATCTTTGCAGAAAGCCGAAGGCCGCACACCGCTCGCCTTCAGGACAGCCAGCCCGAGATTCTTGTGGAACATCCCGATGAAGATGTCCGAAGCAGGCGCGGTCAAATCTCGCTCTGTCCGCTCCGTGATCTCCTTATACAGCTGATCGTGATCCATATCCGGCAGCAGATTCAGCGATATCTCACAGCCGCCCTTGTTTGCTTCCCGCGATAGGTTAAAGACGCAGATACCCGACAGCGCGTTTTCGGCAAACTGCACCTCGCCGCGTTCCGATTTCACGACTTGCCGGTGCTCAATGAGGCTGACCTCTGCCTGTGCGCGGATGCCTTTGAGCGATTTCAGCAGATCGTTTTTGACCCTGACAGGCGACAGGGAAGGGCTGACCTTTGTCGTCCCTACTCCCAGCGCTCTCATCAGCTCGCGACTGCCGCTCTCACGCCCGACGTAATCGTTTTTGCCGCCTACCGCGATTACCGCTTTTTTCGCGAATATCCGCCTGTCCGCCGCAACGATCTCATAACCCTGAGCGGTCTTTTGGATACTCTGTATCTCCGCGCCGCAGTACTCAACGACAGAAAGCTCTGCCAGACGTTTTCGCAGAACGTCCAGAACAGAGCTTGATTGATTTGACAGGGGATAAACCCTGCCCTCGTGATCGGTGTGTGTCAACAGACCGAGCGTATGAAAATACCGTAAAACGGCATTGGTGTTATATTTCTTAAAAAGAATATTGATTAATTCCGCACTGCCCTCTCCGTGATAGCTGCGCGCATCTGCGCCTACATGGCTGAGGTTGCATCTCCCGTTGCCGGTGACCAACAGCTTTTTGCCGACGCGGTCGGCTTTTTCGAGAATGACGATCTTTTCTTTCGGATGGCGTTCAGCCGCGCGGATCGCGCACATCATGCCGCCTGCGCCGCCGCCGATGATCGCCGCGTAAACGTTCTGTTTCTTCATTATGCCTGCGGAACGCTGGTGGTAAAGAGCTTTGTCAAAAAGCCGAAAGTCTGCGGAAGCAGTACGACCAGCGAGACGATCACGCCCGCGATCAGCACGCCGCAGAATACCGCGAGCATGGATTTTTTGAAGCCCATATCGAGGATAGAAGCAGCCAGGGTACCCGTCCACGCTCCGGTGATCGGCAGGGGGATGCCGACAAAGAGCATCAGCGCGACAAAGAGACCCTTGCCGCTTTTGGCTTTGAGCTTCTCGCCGCCTTTCTCACCTTTTTTCAGGCAGAAGGTAAAGAACTTGCCGATGTATTTTTTGTCCTTGCCCCATTCCAGCACCTTTCTCGCAAAGAGATAGATGAACGGTACGGGGATCATGTTGCCGATGACGGCGATGATATACGCGACGATGGGGTGGATGTGATAGCCCCACACCGCCGCAGGGATCGCGCCTCTGAGCTCAAAGATGGGGATCATCGCGAAGACCAAGGTCAGAAGATAATATTTGAACATAATCATGACTCCTTATCATAAAGTACGCTCTTAGCATTATAACTGAAAAACCGTACCATTTCAACACTTATTTGACCGATACTTAAAACTTATATGAATCTGTTTGACATATTATACGGAATTGATTACAATAAAAACCGTATGACATCCCGGAAATAAGGTTTTACTATGAAAAAACGTAAATGGTCAGTCGCGCGTATCATCCTGACCGTATTGACGGTTGCAGCGGTCGCGGCAATTTTCTACAATTCCTCTCTCAGCGCGGTAGAGTCGACCGGACAAAGCTCGCCGCTGACCGAGATGATTAACCGCTTTTTGGCGTCCGTCCGCATCCCTTTGACGCTGACTGAAGGACTGATCCGAAAATTCGCCCATTTCACCGAGTACGCCGTATTAGGCGCGCTTTTGACAACGACCGTCCACCTCTATACGCAAAAGCGCGGCAAAACGCTGTTGTGCGCACTGCCGACAGGCGCGCTGATCGCGGTCATCGACGAGCTGATCCAGCTGTTTTCGGCGGGACGATCCTGCGAGGTGCGCGATATGGTGATCGACTTTTCGGGCATTGTGTTTGGTGCGCTGATTGTTACTTTGATTATTTCTTTTTTAGAAAAAAGATCACAAAATAAGCAATTGAAGGAAGGGTAACCCTTGAGTGAGATAACCGAAAATAAAATGGGCGTCAAGCCCATGCTGCCGCTTTTGCTGGGCATGTCGCTGCCGGCGATGTTTTCGATGATGATCCAGGCGCTGTACAACGTTGTCGACAGCATCTTTGTCGCGCGATTTCACCCGGACGCGCTGCAGGCGGTGTCGCTGGCATATCCTCTGCAATTGATCCTGATCTCGTTCGGTGTAGGCACGGCGGTTGGCGTCAATTCGCTGATCGCTCGCAGACTGGGCGCGAAGAACTACAAAGAAGCGAACGCCGCCGCGACAACCGGACTGGTACTTGCTTTGTTCAACTGGCTTGTGTTCCTCTTGATCGGTCTGCTGTTCTCCGGACGTTTCATCGCGCTGTTCACAGCCGATCCCATCGTTATCGAATACGGCAGACAGTACCTGACCGTGGTGTTGTGTATCTCGCTCGGCATGGTAACGTCCTGCATGTGTGAGAAGATTCTCCAGTCGACCGGCAACATGATCTTTCCGATGATTACCCAGCTGATCGGCGCGATCGTTAACATCATCCTCGATCCGCTGTTGATTTTCGGTATCGGTTTCTTCCCGCGTTTGGGTGTGCTCGGCGCGGCGATCGCGACCGTGTTCGGGCAGTTCTGCTCCATGACCTTTATCCTGATTGTCCTTTTTGCGAAGAAGCATGACGTCAAGATCACCTTCAAGGGATTCCGCCTGCATAAGAATGTGCTGAAAAACATCTACGCGGTCGG
>CACWTM010000062.1 GCA_902763855.1 uncultured Ruminococcus sp.
GAATATTGAGGAAAATCTCGACAACGGTAAACAGAGTATCATACTGCTGAATCGCCGCGGGTACAACTCCTATGTGACCTGCAATTCCTGCCGTGAACCGTTGACCTGCCCGAATTGTTCGATTTCGCTGACCTATCATAGCGCCAACAACCGCCTGATGTGCCACTATTGCGGATACTCTGTGCCGTATAGGACAGAGTGCCCGACCTGCCACAGCCACAGCCTGCGGTTGAGCGGAACGGGCACCCAGAGAGCAGAGGTTGAGATCGCTGAGATCTTTCCGCAGGCGCGGATACTCAGGATGGATACCGATACAACGATGACGCGTTCTTCCCACGAAAAAAAGCTGACCGCTTTTGCAAACGGTGAGTATGATATCCTGGTCGGTACGCAGATGGTGGCGAAGGGGCTGGATTTTCCTAATGTTACCTTGGTAGGCGTGCTCAACGCCGATCATATGCTGTACCTCGACGACTACCGTAGCTACGAGAACACCTTTTCGCTGCTGACGCAGGTTGTCGGGCGATCCGGCAGGGGTAAAGATAAGGGCAGAGCGATCATCCAGACGTACACGCCTGAGAACCCGATCATCACGTTGGCGGCAAGTCAAGACTATGACGCTTTTTATCATGCTGAGATCGGTATCCGAAAAGCGATGCTGTACCCGCCGTTTGCGAGTATCTGTCTTGTCGGATTTGTCGGCGAGAATGCCAAACTTACCGAAAACGCCGCGTTTGCGTTTACCGCGAGGATGACCGAGCTGCTGAAACAAGCGTATTCCGATATCCCGCTGAGGGTTTTGGGGCCGTCACAGGCGGCGGTGTTTAAGGTCAGCAATAAATACCGATTTAAATTGATATTAAAATGCCGTAACGACAACCGCTTTCGCGAAATGCTGTCGCGTGTGCTGATCGCGTTTTCCGGTGAGCGGGAGTATCACGGCGTTACCGTATACGCGGACATGGATCCGCTGAATCTATAATCTATCACAGGAGTGATACTATGGCACTGCGAAACATCGTAAAAGAGGGCGACCCGATTCTTACCAAGAAATGCCGCCCTGTTGAAAAATTTGATAAAAAGCTTTGGGATTTGCTGGACGATATGGCAGAGACTTTGGAGGCTTCCGGCGGCGTTGGTTTAGCCGCTCCGCAGGTCGGCATCATGCGTCGGCTTTGCGTGATCGACGTCGGTGACGGCGTGATCGAATTTATCAATCCCGTGATTCTCGAATCCGAGGGTGAGCAAGAGGTACAGGAGGGCTGTCTGAGCTGTCCGGGAGAATTTGGCATCATCCTTCGTCCGGCACATGTGAAAGCGCAGTTTCAGGACAGAGAGGGCAATCTCTGCGAGATTGAAGGCGACGACCTCTTCGCGCAGGCAATGTGCCACGAGTTTGACCACCTCGACGGAATCATCTTCAAGTCAAAGGTCGAGCGTATGCTGACCGAAGAAGAACTCAGAGAAATGAGAGAAGAAGAATGAAACTGATATTCATGGGAACACCCGATTTCTCGGTTCCCTGTTTGAACAGCTTGATCGATGCGGGTCATGAAGTGCTTGCGGTGTTTACTCAACCCGATAAACCCCGCGGCAGAAAACAGGAGCTGACGCCGCCTGAGGTGAAGGTTTGCGCTTTACAGCTTGGCTTGACAGTTTATCAGCCGAAAACCTTGCGTGACGGTGAGGCGATGAAGATCATTTCCGCGCTTCATCCCGATTGTATCGTAGTTGTCGCATACGGAAAGATCCTGCCGAAAGAAATCCTTGATTACCCGAAACACGGCTGTATCAATATCCACGCGTCGCTGCTGCCGAAATACCGCGGTTCCGCTCCGATCCAGTGGTCGGTTATCAACGGTGAGAATGAGACCGGCGTGACGATCATGCAGATGGACGAGGGGATTGACACCGGTGATATGCTGTATCAGAAGGCGATTCCGATCATGATCGACGATACCGCTGAGAGCATGTTTGAAAAGCTCTCGGTTTTAGGCGGTGAAATGATTGTCGAAGCGCTGGATATGATCGAACAGGGCGGACTGACCGCGATAAAGCAGAACGATGAGCTTTCCTCGCACGCACCGATGTTAGACAAGTCGATCTCAGAAATCGACTGGAGCAAATCCGCCGCGGAGGTGCATAACCTTGTCAGAGGTCTCTATAGCTGGCCGATCGCTCAGACATCCCTGCACGGCAAGAAACTCAAGATATACCGCACTTCTTTGGGCAGGGGCAACGGTGAACCCGGCTCGGTGCTCAATACCGCTCCGATGACCATCGCCTGCGGTGAGGGCGCGGTTGTAATCGAAGAATTACAGTTGGAAGGCAAAAAACGGATGGACGCAAAGGCTTTTTTGATTGGTCATCCGCTGAAAATCAACGAAAAGCTTGGTGAATAAAATGAATGTGAATGGTTTAGGATTGTTTTACTATGACTGGACTTATCTGATTTTTATGCTCCCGTGCCTGATTTTGTCACTGTTCTGCAACGCGAGTGTAAAATCTAATTTCAGTAAATATTCTCAAATTCAAAATTCGAGACGCATGACCGGAGCGCAAGCTGCTCAGCAGGTGCTGTCGGCGCATGGCGTGACCGGTGTTCGGATCGAGCCGGTCAGCGGCAATCTGACCGACCACTTTGATCCGCGCACGAACGTGATCCGCCTGTCGGAATCGGTTTATAACGCTGCGACGGTCGCCGCTGTCGGCGTTGCCTGTCACGAAGCGGGCCATGCTGTCCAGCACGCGGAGGGATATGTGCCGAACAAGATCCGCTCCGCAATCGTGCCGGTTGCCAATATCGGCTCGAAGCTGAGCTGGATCGTACTGATTATCGGTATGCTGCTGCCGGTTCAGTTCAACTTTGTCATCACCATCGGTATCGTGCTGTTTTCGGCTTCGGTGCTGTTTACGCTGGTAACTCTGCCCGTTGAGTTCAACGCCAGTTCCAGAGCACTCAAAACGATTCAATCGACAAATATGCTCAACGAGTCGGAATACGCCGGAGCAAAAAAAGTGTTATCCGCTGCTGCGATGACCTATGTTGCCGCTGCCGCGACGTCCATCGCGCAGCTTCTCAGACTTTTGCTGATCTTCGGCAATCGCAGAAAATAACGTATCGCAAAGGAAATGAAAGATGGCTGACGTCAGAAACATCGCTTATCATGTGCTGTACCGTGTTCTCAGTGAGGATGCGTATTCTGCTATCGCCGTGAACAGCGCCGTGAAAGACAATCAGCTTTCCGGTGTGGATGTTTCCTTTCTCTCAGCGCTGGTGTACGGCGTTTTGGAACGCAAACTGACGCTGGAGTATATCATTCGCCGGTACTCGTCCATCCGTATCAAAAAGATAGAGAAGAAAACACTGATCGTCCTTTATCTCGGAACCTATCAGCTGATCTATATGGATAAGGTTCCCGACAGCGCCGCCGTCAACGAAAGCGTCAAGCTTTGCAAAAAGCTCAGGCTGTACCACAGCTCAGGCTTTGTCAACGCGGTTCTGCGCAACATGGTACGCGCTGATAAGACATACAAACTGCCGGATGAAAATGATACGGTCAAGTACTTGAGCGTCAGGTACTCTTGTCCCGAAGCTATGGTTTCGGAGCTTCTGGAGACATACGGAACAGAGAATACAAAAAGGATTTTGGCGGGGTTTATCGGCAGACCGCCCGTCACCGTGCGTGTCAACACGCTGAAAACCGATAAAGAATCGCTGAGAAAGGCTCTTGAAAAACAGAGCGTGTCGGCGGATGATATTCCGTTTTTGGATGATTCGCTGAAGCTCAGTCATACCGGAAGTCTGGAAAAACTGCCTCAGTTTAGGGAAGGACACTTCTTTGTCGAGGATGCGTCCAGTCAGCTGTGCGCCGAGATGCTCGGCGCTCTCCCGGGAGAGAAGATTGCCGACGTCTGTGCAGCGCCCGGCGGCAAATCCTTTTACTCTGCGATGCGCATGGAGAACAGGGGAGAGATTTTCTCTTTTGATATCCACAAGCATAAATTAAAGTTGATGACAGACGCTGCGAAGAAGCTTGGTGTTTCGATCATTCACACCGCCCTTCGTGACGCTGCGGGGGATGATCCGTTATCGGATTGTGACCGAATTTTGTGTGATGTGCCATGCTCCGGATGGGGGATTCTTCGTCGAAAACCCGAAATTCGTTACAAAACAGACACAAATATTGACATCTTGCCAAACTTGCAATACAGTATATTGTGTATGAGTGCTGAA
Source organism: uncultured Ruminococcus sp. (assembly GCA_902763855.1). Taxonomy (GTDB): domain Bacteria; phylum Bacillota; class Clostridia; order Oscillospirales; family Acutalibacteraceae; genus Ruminococcoides. The sequence goes on from CACWTM010000062.1 coordinate 4,238, forward strand.
AATCTTCCACAGGATGGTGTATTGGTCTACTCGACCTGCACCCTGAGAAAATCGGAAAATCATGATGTAGTCAACCGCTTTTTGGCAGAACACGCCGACTTTGTGGGCGAAACGCTCAATCTGCCCGACGGCGTTGAACATATGATAGATGAAGACGCCTTCACGCTGACGCTCTTGCCCGGCGTCTATGATACTGACGGATTTTTTATCGCTAAACTCAGGAGGATTCACGCATGACGGATATCAAGTCGATGAATCTTTCCGAGCTGACCGCGTATCTGACGGCCAACGGCTTTGAGAAGTTTCGGTCAAAACAGGTGCTCAGCTGGATTAAGCAGGATGTCGCTGACTTTGACGGCATGAAAAATGTGCCTCAAAAGCTCAGAGATTTTTTGAAACAAGACGCGTATCTTGCCTGTGCGGATATCGTCCGCGTACAGCGCTCCAAGCTTGACGATACGGTCAAGTATCTGTTTCGTCTGTATGACGGCGAGTATGTCGAAGGCGTGCTCATGCGCTATCATCACGGCAGAACCATATGTATCTCGTCGCAGGTCGGATGTAAAATGGGCTGTACTTTCTGCGCGACAGGCAAAAGCGGCTTTTCCCGATCACTGACCGCCTCCGAGATGATTGCGCAGATTCGTTCCGCTGAGCTTGACTGCGGCGAGCGAATCTCCAACGTGGTGCTGATGGGGATGGGTGAGCCGTTTGATAATTACGAGAACGTGATCCGCTTTTTGAAGCTGGTCAGCAGCGAGGATTCGCTTTGTATCGGTATGCGGCACATTACGATCTCTACCTGCGGAATTGTTCCGCGAATGAGAGATTTTGCCGATTTACGGCTCCAATGCGGCTTGTCGGTATCGCTCCACGCGCCGAATGATGAAGCGCGTTCTCGTACAATGCCGATCAACCGGCGTTATCCGATCAAAGAAGTGATGGACGCTTCTCGCTATTATATAGAGAAAACAAATCGGCGTATCACCTTTGAGTACGCCCTGATTGACGGAGAAAACGATTCCGATGCTGCCGCGCGGGAATTGGCTGGGCTTCTCAAAGGACTTCTCTGTCATGTGAACCTGATCCCGGTGAACATTGTGACCGGAGCGGGTTATCGAAAAAGCTCGATCAAAAGGCAGCAGGCCTTTGTCAATATATTGTCCGAAGAGGGTATCAACGCTACGGTACGGCGTACCTTGGGTTCTGATATCGACGCCTCTTGCGGACAGCTGAAAAGAAATTTTATGAAAGGGGATGCTTGATATGGAAGTGTACACAAAAACGGATATCGGTCTGGTTCGTAAAGAAAATCAGGACAGCTCCGCGTATTCCATCATCTCCTCCGACTGCGTGTGGGCAGTTATCTGCGATGGGATGGGAGGCGCAAACGGCGGCAAAACAGCTTCAAGCGCCGCGGTTAACTATATTTCCGAGTTCATCGCTAACGAATATCAGGAAGATATGAGCGAGGAAGCGCTTGCCGATATGCTGATTGCGGCGGTCGACGGCGCAAACCTCACGGTGTATAAGCTCGCCATCGAAGATTATGAGCTTGCCGGAATGGGGACGACCTGTGACCTTGTGTTTGTCAGGAACGGCATCGCCCATGTTGTGCATGTCGGTGACAGCCGCACCTATTCAATCCGGAACGGTAAAATTCTCCAGATCACCGAGGATCATTCTCTGGTTCAGGAGATGGTGCGCCGCGGCGAGCTGACGCCCGATCAGGCTATGCGACATCCCAATAAAAACCTCATTACCAGAGCGCTCGGCGTATCGCATGAGGTACATATTGATTACATTGAAGCGGAGTTTAACGACGGCGACGTTCTGCTCATCTGTTCCGACGGCCTTTCCAACTTTGTCAGCAGAGCGGATATGGTTCGCACCGCCGGTGAAACGGAAGGCGAATTGATGATTGACACCTTGGTGGAGATCGCAAAACGCCACGGCGGCCATGATAATATCACTGTTACGGTGATTTACTGAAGGGGTGAGTGTGATGGATAAGTATACCGGCAAAAAACTGGACGGCAGATATGAAATTCGTGAGCTGATCGGCGTCGGCGGTATGGCAAACGTGTATCACTGCTATGACACGATCGACGCGCGTGAAGTTGCGATCAAGATCTTGAAGGACGAATTTCTCGATAACGAGGATTTTATCCGCCGCTTTAAGAATGAAAGCAAGGCGATCGCCGTACTGAATCACCCGAACATCGTCCGCGTTTATGACGTTAGCTTCGGTGATATGATCCAGTACATCGTCATGGAATATATCGATGGTATCACTCTCAAAGAGTATATCGACATGCAAAAGGTTCTTGATTGGAAAGAAACCGTTCACCTGACGACTCAGATTCTGAAAGCTTTACAGCATGCGCATGAAAACGGCATTGTCCACCGCGATATTAAGCCGCACAATATCATGCTGCTGCAGGACGGCACCATCAAGGTCACGGATTTTGGTATCGCGCGTTTTTCTTCCAACGCAACCCGCACCATGACCGAGCAGGCGATCGGTTCCGTTCACTATATCGCTCCCGAGCAGGCGCGCGGTGAAAAAACCGACGGCAAAACCGATATCTACTCTGTTGGCGTCATGATGTATGAAATGCTGACGGGTACGCTGCCGTTTGACGGCGATTCGGCTGTCTCTGTCGCTTTAATGCAGCTGCAGGCAAACGCGAAGCGTCCCAGAGAGATCAATCCCGATATTCCCGAGGGACTCGAAGAGATCACGGTCAAAGCCATGCAGAAGAATCCCGATGATCGCTATCACTCGGCTGTTGAGATGCTCAGCGATATCGAACGCTTCCGCCTGAATCCGGGTATCCTGTTTCATTATCAATTTGCCGACGCAGACAAATCGTATGATGACAGCGTGCAGAATCATCATATTGAGCCGCAGTATGAAGAGCCGGATGATGGTGATGAGGACGCGGTTTATGAAGAGGATGTGCCTGTTCGCAGCCCTGTTTTATCCGCCATCAAGGGCGTTATTCTCGCGGCGGTGATCGCGCTGATCGTTTTCGGCGGTATCGCCGCGTATCAGGGTTATATCTCCGCGCAGCCGAAGGAGATTGAGGTTCCGAACTTTGTCGGTATGACGCTCAGCGAGGCGAACGCGCAGAATAACGGAAAATTCAACTTCACCTATGTCAGCCGTTACAGCGATGATATTGCTGTTGACACGATCATCGAACAGAATCCCGCCGGCGGTTCCAAAAAGATGAAGGAAGGCTCGACGATCGAGCTGATCGTCAACTCTGCCGATACCAGCGTGCAGGTTCCTTATATCAGCGGCTCGATCGGAAGCGAAGAGATCATCCAGCGCATCGAGTCCGCCAATCTGGTGCCGAAGGTGCTGTATGTTGAAAGCGATCAAACCGCTCAGAAGGTTGACGCGGTGTATCCGCCTACCGGAACCGAGGTAAAGATCGGATCTACCGTTTATGTCTTTGTTTCCAAAGGCGTAACCAAAGAGAAGATCAAGATGCCTACGATCAAGGGCTATACCGCTGAGGAAGCGGTCGCAATCTTAAAGGACGCCGGATTCACCGATTACTCTGTCGAGTATGACGAGAATATAGAAGCCGGCAAGGATGAGGTTGTGCGGCAGAATCCGCTGCAGGGCAGTGAGGTTACTTCTGATTACAAGATCAAGGTTATCTGCTCCAAGGGCGCTCATAAAGAAAAGACCGTCAATCTCGAGGTTGACCTTCCGTCTGACGTCAGCTCAGAGGTTAAACTGACCGTTTTGGTGGACGGCGCGATCGACAGCGAAAACAGCAAGTCTGTCATTCCGTCCTACAGCCCTTATTATACGGTTAATCTCAAGGTTAAGGATGACGCGAATATTGTTATTCTGCTTGATGATGAAAAATACAGAGAATATAAGGTGAATTACGATAACAACAGTATTGATCTGGTCAATTCGTACACCTATACGCCAAAGGAAACTGAAGCTCCCGCTACCGAGGCGCCTGTCGTAAGCAGCGCTTCTTCGGAAGAAGTTTCCGTAGAAGAATAATATATGAATCATTTTACAGGAATCATCACAAAGATCACAGGCGGCTTCTATTATGTAGAAGCCGCCGAAAGTGTTTATGAATGTAAGGCGCGCGGCGTGTTCAGAAAGCGCGGTACCTCTCCGCTTGTGGGCGATACCGTTGATATCACCGTTCCCGACGATGGCTATTGCTCGATTGATAAGATTCATGAGCGAAAAAATTCTCTGGTTCGTCCGGCTTTGGCAAACCTCGATAATTTGATGATCGTCAGTTCGGTTCGGGAACCTGACGTCAATCTTTATCTGATAGATAAGATGACTGCGGCTGCTGTCAGCAAGGAGATCACGCCGATCGTTGTGTTCTCCAAAAGCGATCTCGCGCCTGCCGATGAACTTGCCGAGATTTATCGCAAGGTCGGTATCTCCGCGTACGCGTTCTCGTCGGTTGATCTCAGCGGACTTGACGAGATTAAAGCAGAATTAAAAAACAAGGTTACGGCGTTTTGCGGCAATTCCGGCGTGGGGAAGAGCACGCTGCTCAACGCGCTGTTTCCTGAGCTGGAGCTGCAGACCGGAGAAATCAGCGACAAACTCGGCAGAGGTCGTCACACAACCCGTACCGTAGAGCTTTTCAAAAAGCACGGCGGATATATCGCCGACACGCCCGGTTTCTCCACCGTGGATATTGAGCGTTTTGAGCTGATCCGAAAAGATGATCTGAAATTTGCTTTTCCTGAGTTTGACGATTATTTCGGCACCTGTAAGTTCAATTCATGCAATCATCTTTGTGAGCAGGGATGCAGTGTGTTGAGTGCAGTGGAAGAGGGAATTATCCCGAAAAGCCGGCACGAAAGCTATGTCCGCATGTACAACGAGGTAAAGGATATCAAGGACTGGCAGTTGAATCAGGGATGAAAAAGGGAGGGATTCCTCCCTTTTTATTGCATGAATTTTACGATTTCGATTGATAATTTTAAAATTTTGCTTGCAATATGATGAAAGATATGGTAATATAATACTGCTTTGGGGGCGTAGCTCAGCTGGGAGAGCGCTTGAATGGCATTCAAGAGGTCAACGGTTCGATCCCGTCCGTCTCCACCATAAGAGAGGTACCGATAGGTATCTCTCTTATTTTTTGGCGTTTTATCCATATTTACAAAACTGTAATCTCATATTTCTTTTACAGCCTTGATATTGATATAATTGATGTGCTATAATGTTTGGTAAATTGAGTAAGTATGGCTTTTGTGTTTTATTTTTCATATTAGAATTAAACAATTTCCGGTAAGCTACTCTTACCGATAGGGGGACTTGAAATGCCTTTATGCATGGGTTGTTTGAATGAAATTCCTGCCGCAGATTCGGTATGTAAGGTATGCGGCTTTGATAATTCAGAAAAACAAACCGCGCCTTTTTTACCTTTCGGCACGGTTTTGAATAATAAATATGTTGTCGCAAAGAATCTTGAGACCAACGGTGAAAGCACCCGTTATCTCGGCTATGACAAAACAAACGGTAAAGTGCTGTCGATCCGCGAGTTTCTGCCGATCGGTTTGTTTGATCGCGGTGATAATGAAACAAAGCTTTTTGTAACTCCCCAGGATAAAGAATATTATACCGAGGCTCTTGAAAACTTTAAGAGTTATTATGAGATGCTGAATACGCTGGCAGATAAATCCGCGATGATTAACATTGAGGATATCTTTACCGAGAACAACACCGTGTATGTGATCGAAGAAAATGACGATCTTATTTCCTTTACGGAGTATGTCGATCACAACGGCGGTCATCTCGAATGGGATGCGGCTCGTCCGCTGCTTATGCCGATCATCACGCTGATCGAGAATATCCACAAGCTGGGTATCGGTCACTATGCGATATCTCCTTCTAATTTATATGTAACCTCTGCCGGTAAGCTGAAGCTCGGCGGCTTTTCTACCGAGAATGAACGCAAACGCGGTACAATGCTCAAATCTCAGCTGTACGGCGGCTGCGCGGCTCCCGAGCAGTATCTCGACAATGTTCAGCTGGATGTCGCGACGGATATCTACGGTTTGACCGCAACGCTGTTCTATGCGCTGACCGGCAACCTGCCCGCAAACGCAAAAGAACGCGAGAAGGATGCGCGCCTGTTAATCAGCACCAATACCGTCAAGCGTCTGCCGCCGCATGTTGTTACCGCGCTTGCGAACGGTTTACAGATGAAGAGCGAAGCGCGTATCTCGGATTTTGATGAACTGAGGGCGCAGCTCTCTGTTGCGTCAACGGTACAGGCGATCCAAGACGAGATTTCCCGTACCGCCAGCATGACGCCGATCAAAAAAGAGGACGAAGGTACTGCCTCTAAGGTGAATCCTACCGCTGTCGGCGTTGTCGCGACAATCGTCGCGCTGCTGATTTTTGCGGCTGTCGGACTTTTCTGGCTGCCGACAAATCCTTTGATGGGGTTGTTTACCAGCGGCTCTACCGTCCCCGCTACGGTAGCTGCTCCTACCGAGGACTGGACAGGTCCTGTTGTTGCCGATTACAGCGGCAAAACGTTGGATGAAGTCAAGGCGTCGTTCCAAGGTACCGTCAAAGTGTCTGCCGACGGCGATTACAGCGACACTGTTCCCAAGGGTCAGGTGCTTTCTCAGGAGCCTGCTCCCGGCAAGCCTCTTACCGAAGCGGAACCGATGCTCTATGTCGTTATCAGCAAAGGGCCTCAGATGGTGGCTCTGCCTGAGGTGGAAGGAAAATCGTTTACCGCCGCTGCAGAAGAGCTGACCAACGCCGGCTTTATCGCACTTCAGGAGGTCGAGTACAGCAACACTGTCGCAGAAGGCAAGGTCATCGAGTATGTCAGTCATAAGGCCGGTGATAAAATCGAATCCGGCACCGAGGTGACGATTAAGGTATCATTAGGAAAGCAAAAAACCAGTAGTTCTTCTTCCAATTGATAAGAGATTGAAAGCGAAACAGGTGGGTAAAGCTTACCCACCTGTTGTTTGCTGTTATACTAATATTAAAAAAAAGTAGAGAAATCAGACCGAAAAGAATGTCGAGTTTCTATTGAAAATCAGCATTATAATTTCAGTTTGTGAATGCTGCTTTCTGCCTGTTGGATAACGTTGAAGATTTCGCCGGCTGATTCGGGGTATTCTTCGGCGAGCTTGTCGGGAGAAGCTTCCAGTTTTCGGAAGGCTTCGAGATAAGTGTCGCTGTCACGGTCTGTCATGCTGCCGATGTCGGTATAATACTTGTCCATGACGGCATAAGCATAGCCGCTGTACAGTTCTTTCGGTACAGTGAACAGGTCTGTCGGATTATCACTGTTTGCCGAGTAAAGTCTGCGAAAAACACGGTACAGCATAATCATAAAGTAATTGTTGATCGTTCTGTCAAGCCTTCGATTTCTGGCGGTCGCCGCAAAGTCGTAGATGACGTTCATCATGCTGGCGATCAGCCTTCGGTTGACGATCTGCGCGGCGCTCTGTTTGTGTGATGTACGGTCGACCGGGGCGTCGCTGATCTCGTATGCTCGGTCGGCTGTTCTGCCCAGGAGGTAATCACAGCTGACGTTATAGTAATCT
>CACWTM010000063.1:0-11580 GCA_902763855.1 uncultured Ruminococcus sp.
GGTGTAGTGGGTGGCGCCCTTCTCGATCGCCCAGTCTTTCATCGCAACAGCTACCGCGTTCGCAACAGTCAAACTCAGCTGTTCGCCGTCGTCGATCGTTTTGCGGAGCTGCTTGTAGATCTTGGGATCCAGCCGCTCTTTCATCGTCTTGTCGTCAAATACCAGACTACCGAAATATTCTGCTACGTTTGCCATAATACCTTCTCCTTTTCATAAAGAAATAGACAAAGGCGTTTCAAACCGCACAGGTTCAAAACGCCTTTGTCTTTACAGCACGCATTATACGCCCCGACTTTTCGTTTGTCAAGAGTAATCGTGAAAAAATTATCAAAAAATTTTAACGCTTTGAAGTTTTAAACGATTGACATATTATGCAAACAATGCTATAATATCCACGATAAACAAAGGCGTTTATTTGGGAGCTCGTTCCCGAATAGCGCCTTTTTACGTTGATCGTACTTCCGTGTACGGTATAAAAGGGGTGAAGGGAGATATAACTTTAGAACAGCTGCGCTATCAAGCGCTGGTGGTCTCGTCGTCTGAAAGATTCATAGATGAGATAAGCTCCCTTCTGCGCCAAAGGAATTTTCATACAGATCATGTCACGAACGCGGGCGAGGCGAGGCGAAGCCTGACGGAAAAGCGCTATGATTTTGTCATCGTCAACGCGCCGCTCAAAGACGAGTTCGGCTCGCGCCTGTGCATTGATGTGACCGAGCATATCGGCACGCTGGCGGTGATTTTCGCGTCCTCCGATGTGTATGAGGATATCATGCAAAGGACGGTATCTCACGGCGTTTTCGTCGTTCGCAAGCCATCCTCTCAGCAGACGATCCTGCAGGCCGTATCACTCCTGATCTCCGCGCGTGAAATGCTCAGGACGGTACAGAAAAAGGCAGGCAAGGCCGAGGACAAGCTCCGGGAGATCCGCATCGTCAACAAAGCAAAATGGTTTTTGATCGACAACGAAGATATGAGCGAAAGCGACGCGCATCAGTATATCGAAAAACAGGCGATGAACGCAGGCATCACCAAGCGGCAGGCGGCTCAGATCGTGATCGACCGATACTTAAAATAGTCATTGCGAAGCCTAAACGGGGTCCCCGAAAAGCCCCGCTTTTTGGGGAGAGGAGGAGCCGCCACATGAGGTCAAGGCATACCAACCGGATATGCCTGCCGAATACGGCGAGCGACGACGTGTGGGAATCGCAACCTTATTTCGAGACTGCAATCTCAACCGAACAAGGAAGGAAACAACATGAAAATCAATCGAAATTTTGATAACTTGGTCCCGAACTATCTCTTTGCCGAGATAGCGAAGAAAACCTCGGCGTATGCTGCCGCTCATCCCGACCAAAAGCTCATCCGACTCGGCATCGGCGATGTGACGCTCCCTCTGCCGCGCACTGCCGTACAGGCGATGAAGATCGGCGCGGGAGAACTGAGCCTCAAAGAGACCTTCAAGGGCTATCCCGAGTATGAGGGCTATGATTTTGTACGCGAGGCTGTCGCGAAATATTACGCAGGCTTTGGGGTAACAGTCGGAGCGGATGAAGTCTTTATCAGCGACGGCGCAAAGTCCGACACGGGCAATATCGGCGATATTTTCGGCGCCGATAACGTCGTGATGGTTCCCGATCCGGTCTATCCTGTCTATGTTGACGCAAACATCATGGCAGGCAGAAGGATCATATATGCGCCCGGTACAAGGGGAAATCGTTTTCTCCCGATGCCCGACGAGAGTGTTCATGCGGATATCATCTACCTTTGCTCCCCGAATAATCCCACCGGCGCGGCGTATAATGCCGAACAGCTCAAGGCATGGGTGGACTATGCCAATGGGCATGACGCAATCATTCTCTATGATGCGGCATATGAGGCGTTTATCGAGGACGACTGTCCGCGCTCGATCTTTGCGATCGACGGGGCAAGAACATGCGCGATCGAGTTCTGCTCTCTTTCAAAGACAGCAGGCTTTACCGGTGTGCGCTGCGGCTATACGGTAATCCCGAAGGAGCTTGCCCGCGACGGTCACAATATCCATGCCCTTTGGTACCGCCGACAGGCGACCAAATTCAACGGTGTGTCCTATCCCGTGCAGTGTGCCGCGGCCGCCGTATTCTCCGAGAAAGGGCAGAAAGAATTCAAAGCCAATATTGCCTACTATAAAGAGAACGCCCGGATCATCTCCAAGGCGCTCGACGAGCTGGGGATATTCTATACGGGCGGCAAAAACTCGCCGTATATCTGGCTCGAATGTCCTAAGGGCATGGGGAGCTGGGAGTTCTTTGATGATCTTCTCGAGAACGCTCAGGTGGTCGGAACACCCGGCGAGGGCTTCGGCAGTCAGGGCGAGGGCTATTTCCGCCTGACGTCCTTCGGCGACAGAGAGAATACGATAGAAGCGATAGAGAGGATCAAAAAGATATTGGGATAAAAAACTGTAGGGCGGGGGCTTGCTCCCGCCGAAACTTTTCTATCAACACAATGTTTCAATAGCAAATGAAGCCTGATATGCTTCGCATGAAACATGAATCGTGCGGAAAGGTCTCGGCAGGAGCAAGCCCCCCGCCCTACGATATTGATTTAATTACAATATGCTTTGATAATGCTTTCGGGAATGAACCGCTTGATGAAGTCGCTGTTCAGAGCGGCGTTCTGCGCTCTCGCAATGGTATCGGGCAGAAGCTCCGCTGCGTTTTGTTCCGACGAGGACAGGTATTGCTGATGTGTATCGGTAGAAGGCGGAAGGGGCTCGTTGTTCTCAATTCCGTCGACCGCCGCATAGATCATCAGCGCGAACGCCAGATACGGGTTGGCGTTGGGGTCGGGTGAGCGAAGCTGTAAGCATCTGCCGCCGCTCTCGGTATGAGTGGCAAAAATCAGCTGAGCGCGGTTTTTATCAGACCATGTGATAAATGTAGGCGCCTTCATCTTGCTGAAGCGCTTGAAGGATTTTTCGGTCGGATTGAGGAAGATCGTCATATCCGCGATGTTTTTCAGGATGCCGGCGATGGCGCGATCGGTGACTTCCTCACCGTTTTTTGCTTTGACCGACATTCTGATATGGAGCGCCGAGCCGGGCTTATCGGAGATCGGCTTCGGCGAAAAATCGGCATACAGACCGTTGCGCGCGGCGATCGTGCGAACGACGGAGATAAACGTGCTTGTATTATCGGCTGAGGGCAGGGCGTGAGCATACTTGAAGTCGATCTCATTCTGACCGGGTCCTGCCTCATGATGAGAGCTTTCGGGCATGATCCCCATCTGCTCCAGCGTCAGACATACCTCGCGGCGGATGTTTTCGCCCTTATCGAGCGGCGCGATATCCATATAGCCCGCGTGATCGTAGGGCGTATAGGTGCGGTTGCCGTTATCATCCGTCTTGAAAAGATAGAACTGCATCTCGGACTTGAAATGGAACCGATAGCCCTTTTGGCGGGCATATTCCACGGCGCCGCGCAGCAAAGAACGCGTATCCGCCTCGATCGGTCTGCCATCGGCATAGCAAAGCGAGCAGAACATACGGATCACCTTGCCGTGCTCGGGCCGCCACGGGAGGACGGAAACGGTATCCGCTTCGGGATGAAGCCAAACGTCTACTCCGTAATCGCCGCCGAAGCCCGATACATAAGAAGCGTCGATCGGATAGCCCTTTTCGAACGCTCTGTGGAGCTCAGTGGGCTGGACGGATATATTCTTTTGTACGCCGAAAATATCGCAAAAAGCAAGGCGGATGAACTTAACGTCCTCTTCCTCGATATACTGCATGATCTGGTTTTCTTCCGTTGTCACGGTGACACCCTCTTTAATCAAATCGCTCTGTGTGTATCATAACATTATCGAGGTGCCGTGTCAATCTTTCGCACATCAAAGCGTTAAAATAATTTTATAAAAACACTTGACATTCGAATCAACACAGCGTATAATGCAGACAGTAAAGACAAAGGCGTCTTGAATCCCCCAAGGGGTTCAAGGCGTCTTTTTGCGTTTTACGCGTCCGAGACATACGAGGCGTGATATGGAAATGTACTGTTAACAAGGACTTTAGGGGAGATTTCTTCAAACAATATATACTTCATCAACATTATTGCCAAAAGAAAACTTGCACACACTCCCCTTTGGTTTACAGACCCCGATTTGCGACGGGGTCTGTATTTTTTTGACTTTTCGAAAAGAACACGGCGCACTCCTTTGAAGAGTACGCCGTGTAATGTGTTCAATTACTCAACCGTTACAGATTTGGCGAGGTTGCGGGGTTTATCGACGTCGTTGCCCTTGTTGACCGAGGTATAGTAGGCGAGGAGCTGCATGGGCACCGTCGCTACCATCGGCATCAAGGTCTCGTTGATCTTCGGGATACGGATCATGTAGTCGACCGCGTCCGCGTCGATATCCGCTTCTTCGTCACAGATCACGATCGTCATCGCGCCGCGCGCCTTGACCTCCTTGATGTTGCTGACGGTTTTTTCGAGCAGGGTGTTCTGGGTTGCGACAGCGATCACGGGCATACCCTCCGTAATCAGCGAGATCGTGCCGTGCTTGAGCTCGCCCGCGGCGTAGCTCTCCGAGTGGATATAGCTGATCTCCTTGAGCTTTAAGGAGCCCTCCATCGACAGCGCGTAATCAAGCCCCCTGCCGATATACAGCAGGCTGTCGGCGGTGATCAGCTTGGTGGAAACATACTGGCACATATCCACGACGCTGTTGATCGTTTTCTCGATAATGTCGGGCATTTTGAGGAGCTCGGCAGTCAGTCTGCGGCATTCCTTCTCTTCGAGCTTGCCCTTGGCGAGCGCCGTTTCAAAGGCGAACAGATACATGACCGCAAGCTGGACCATATACGCCTTGGTGGAGGCGACGGCGATCTCGGGACCTGCATGGGTGTAGATAACCATGTCGGCTTCTCTGGCGATGGAGCTGCCCTTGACGTTGACGATCGCGAGCGTCTTGGCGCCGCGCGACTTGGCAAGGCTCAGTACCGCCTTGCTGTCGGCGGTCTCGCCGCTCTGGCTGATAATGATGATCAAATCGTCGTGCGTCAAGAGCGGATCGCGATAGCGGAACTCGGAGGCGATATCGACCGTCACGGGAACACGCGCGAGCTTTTCGATGACATACTTGCCGACCATACCCGCGTGCATGGCGGTACCGCAGGCAACGATGAAGATGTTTTTCAGATTTCTCAGCGTTCCGAAGATGATACCGCACTCGGACAGGTTCGGCAATCCGTCCTCGATGCGCGGCGTGATCGTTGTTTTGACAGCCGTGGGCTGCTCGTGGATCTCCTTGAGCATATAGTGCGGATAACCGCCCTTCTCGGCGCTGTCCTCGTCCCAGTCGGCGAAGAGCAATTCCTTTTTGAGCAGTCTGCCGTGCAGGGAGCGAAACTCGGCGCAGCCGTCCTTCAAAATGGCGATCTCGCCCTGCTCGAGCAGATAGTAGTTCTTGGTATATTTGATGATGGCGGGTACGTCGGAGGCGATGAACACCTCGCCCTGACCCTGACCGACGATCAGCGGGCTCTCGCACCGCACCGCGTAAACGGTCTCGGGACGGTCGGCGAAGATGATCCCCAGCGCAAAGGAACCGCGCAGCTCATGGAGCGTCTTGCGGATACAGCGAATGGGGTCGCCGTCATAGTAGAAGTCGAGTAGCTGCGCCACGACCTCGGTATCGGTATCGGAGAGGAACTCGTTGCGGTCGTTCTCGATCAGGAATTGCTTGAGCTGTTTGTAGTTCTCGATGATGCCGTTGTGGACGATGGTGACCCTGCGACCCGAATGTGGGTGAGAGTTGACGTCGCTCGGCTCGCCGTGGGTCGCCCAGCGGGTATGACCGATGCCCGCGTGACCCTGCGGCTTGCCCTCCTTCTCCATCTTCTGAGTCAGATCAGCCAGTCTGCCCTTGGTTTTGGCGACTTCGATCCTGCCGTTTTCAAACACGGCGATGCCTGCGGAATCATATCCGCGATATTCCAGTTTTGTCAGAGCCGATACCAGCACGTCCGTACAGTCGCGCGGTCCGACATAGCCTACTATTCCGCACATAAGCGTTCTCCTTTGAAATAAAATGTGTATCAGTTTTTCATCTGTCCGAAAAAGACAAAGACGCATTCCCTGTTAAGAAAATACGTCATTTAGAGATATTTGTCAATGATCATTTGAGCGGCAAGCCGTTTGGCGATACCCGAATCCATTGCGGACTTCTCAATATATTTATGCGCCTCCGCTTCACTCAAGCCCTCCTGATCGATCAAAAGCCACTTCGCCTTATTGACGATGCGGATCTCGTCGAGCTTGCTCTCCGTATTGCCGACTTTCTTCTCAAGGGAACGCAGGCGTTCTCTGGCGCATACCATCAGGGACACCGCCTGAGAGACCAGTGTTTTGGATGTCGGCTTATGGAGCACGAAAACGCCGTGGACAGATACTTTCGCGTAGATCTCGTCATAGGTATCGTTCGCCGCAAAGATCGCGGCGATAGTGCCGTTGTTGCGGCTGATGTCGATACACAGACGAGAGCCGAACTCGTCCCTCAAGGGCGCGTTGACGATCACAAAATCATATTGGTTCTCCAGCAGCTTACAGCGGGCGTCGGACGCGCTGCGGGAGCAGTCCATATGTAACTGATCGCCCTGCAGGAGAGCGCTGACGTCTCTGCTGAATCTGTCGTCTGAGGATACGATCAGCATTCTGTACCGATGCTCTGTCAATTCCAAAGTGCGCTCTCCTTTCTTTTGTCATTAGTGTGAAGTTCCGCTATTCGGCACAGTAAATCCTTGTGATCGCCGAGGGGATGAACTGCTGTACAAGGGGTGAATTGGCCGCTTCGATACGCGCCTTCTCCAAGCTATCGGGTAGCTTTTGCGGCTCTGCCGTATCGGTGCTCACGAACGGTGCGACACTTTCATCCGTAGGCTGCGGTAACGCCCTGTTGTTTTCGATACCGTCCATGATCGCGTAGATCATCAGCGCGTATGCCAGATACGGATTCGCCTCAGGGTCGGGTGACCGCAGCTGGGCGCAACGATTCCCGTTTTCGGTGTAACGTGCGAATACAAGCTGTGAACGGTTCGTCTGTGACCAGGTGATATACTTCGGCGCTTTGTGCTTGCCGAAGCGCTCAAAGGACTCTGCCTTCGGGTTGAGGAATACCGTCATACCCGCGATATTGTGCAGGATACCCGCGATCGAGGCGTCGGTCACATCCTCACCCGTCTTTGCTTTGGTAGATACAGAGATATGCAGCGCCGAGCCTGTCTTATCCTTGATCGGCTTGGGCGAGAAGTCCGCGTATAGTCCGTTTCGTGCCGCTATGGTACGCACGACGCTCAAGAAGGTCACGGTATCATCCGCGGCTGTGATCGGATCGGCATAGCGGAAGTCGATCTCGTTCTGTCCCGGTCCTGCTTCATGGTGAGAGCTCTCGGGGTCGATCCCCATCTGCTCGAGCGTCAGGCAGACCTCACGGCGAACATTCTCACCCTTATCCAGAGGCGCGATATCCATATAGCTTGCGCTGTCATAGGGAACGCCGGTGTTCTCGCCGTCGGCGTCCATCTTGAACAGATAGAACTGCAGCTCGGACTTAAAGTGGAAGCGATATCCCTTTGACTGCGCATATTTAACCGCGTTCTTCAGCATAGCGCGTGTGTCGGTCTCGACAGGAGTGCCGTCCTCATAGGTCAGCGTGCAGAACATCCTGACGACCTTGCCGTGCTCCGGCCGCCACGGCAGTACCGTGATCGTATCCGTCTCGGGATGGAGCCAGATATCCTTGCCGTAATCACCGCCGAAGCCGTTGATGTAGGAAGCGTCGATCCCGATCCCTTTCTCAAACGCTCTGGGCAGCTCACTGCGCTGGATGGAGATATTCTTTTGAACGCCGTAAATATCGCAGAAGGAAAGACGGATGAATTTGACGTCCTCTTCTTCGATCTGCTTCATCAGTTCCTGTTCCGTATGATTCATCTCTCACTCGCTCCTTTTCAGAGGTAATGGCAAAAAAACAAAAAAGGCGACACTTAGGACGTATAGTCATCCTAAATGAACGCCATTGTTCATAACATAATCGGTTGAGATTGCCACGGGCTGACACGCGTGTCGAGCCCTCGCAATGACTATAAAAAATAAAAAAACGCCATTTGGAGCAGTACAGAATACTGCCTCAAATGAACGCCTTTGTTCGCTAACACTTTAACATAATTATTATTTTATGTCAATCCCTCATTTTGAGTGAGCCCGAACTTTTCACATTTTGCAAGAAAAGAAAGGCAATCCTGCAAAACCAATTAGTAAGTTTTGTTAAAATTCGTTCTATCGCTTGACAAACGAATGATTTGGGCGTATAATTCGTGCTGTTGAGACAAAGGCGTCTCGGACACATAGTCCGAGGTGCCTTTATTTTTTTGCGTTATTTCGCAGATTATTGGAGGGAATATCATGTCTTATGTAGATGAAGTATTGGCAAAGGTAAAAGAAAAGAATGCCTCTGAGCCTGAATTCTTACAGGCGGTCGACGAGGTTCTGAACTCTCTGCGCCCCGTGATCGAGGCGAATGAGGAGCTGTATAAGAAGCAGGCGCTGCTTGAGCGTCTCTGCGAGCCTGAGCGCCAGATCAAGTTCCGCGTTCCGTGGGTCGACGACAACGGTCAGGTACAGGTGAACACCGGCTACCGCGTTCAGTTCAACTCCGCGATCGGCCCGTATAAGGGCGGTATCCGTCTGCATCCGTCCGTCAACATCGGTATCATCAAGTTCTTAGGCTTTGAACAGATCTTCAAAAACTCCCTGACCGGTCTTGCGATCGGCGGCGGCAAGGGCGGCTCCGACTTCGATCCCAAGGGCAAGTCCGATATGGAGATCATGCGCTTCTGCCAGAGCTTTATGACCGAGCTTTGCCGTCATATCGGCGCTGACACCGACGTCCCCGCCGGCGACATCGGCACCGGCGCGCGAGAGATCGGTTACATGTTCGGTCAGTATAAGCGCGTCCGCAACCTCTTTGAGGGCGTACTCACCGGTAAGGGTCTGAGCTTCGGCGGATCTCTTGCTCGTACAGAGGCGACCGGTTACGGTCTGCTCTATCTCACCAGAGAGATGCTGAAAACCAACGGTATTGATATTGCGGGCAAGACCATCTGCGTTTCCGGCGCGGGTAATGTTGCTACTTATGCGATCCAAAAGGCGCAGCAGCTCGGCGCGAAGGTCGTCACCTGCTCCGATTCTACCGGCTGGATCTATGATGAAGAGGGTATCGACGTCGCTCTCTTAAAGGAAGTCAAGGAAGTCAAGCGCGCTCGTCTTGACGCGTATGCGGCCGCTCGTCCCTCTGCCGTATATCACGACAAGAAGGCGGAAGGCTCCAATGTCTGGGATATCAAGTGCGACATCGCGCTGCCCTGCGCAACCCAGAACGAACTCGGTATCGACGACGCGAAGAAGCTCGTAGCAAACGGTGTTGTAGCCGTAGCCGAGGGCGCTAATATGCCGACCACCCTCGAGGCGACCGAGTACTTCCAGAAGAACGGCGTTCTCTTCGCACCCGGTAAGGCGGCTAACGCAGGCGGCGTTGCTACCTCCGCGCTTGAGATGAGCCAGAACTCCGAGAGACTTTCCTGGAGCTTTGAGGAGGTCGATCAGAAGCTCGAGCAGATCATGGTCAACATCTTCCATAATCTTGACGCGGCTGCGAAGAAGTACGGCTTTGAAGGCAACTATGTAGTGGGCGCTAACATCGCCGGCTTTGAGAAGGTTGCCGACGCTATGCTCGCAGAGGGCGTTGTCTGATAAAGACGCTCACTGACAGTATAAATAGCGCGCTCTCCTTTTTAGCGAGAGTGCGCTTTTCCTGTAAATAGCAAGAAGAAAAATGTATGGATCTTTCGCTGTTAAGACCAGTATTTTGGGTGATTTTTCAGCGATTGGAGGAAAAATATGGATAATTGTATTGACTTATCACTTCTCGACGGCGTACTCGATGAATACGCCTCCGTCAAAGGCAGTCTTATCACCATTTTGCAGCACACGCAGGACATTTACGGCTATCTGCCGAAGGAGGCGATCGAGCGCATCTCCGAGAGGACGGGGATCGCGACCTCAGAGATCATGGGCGTGGGCACGTTCTACACGCAGTTCCGCTTTGAGCCGGTCGGCAAGTACCTGATCATGCTGTGTCAGGGCACAGCCTGCCATGTCAACAGCTCTGAGCTCATTTTGCAGACGATCAAGGATGAACTGCATATCGAGGACGGGCAGACCACCAAGGACGGCTTGTTCTCCCTCAAATGCGTGGCGTGTCTGGGCTGTTGTTCGCTCTCGCCCGTCATGATGGTCAACGAGGACACCTACGGCTCGCTGACTCCCGACAGGACCAAGAAGATCTTAAAAGAGTTAAGGGAGGCAGCAGTATGAGAGTAGTCATCGGACAGGGCTCCTGCGGTATCGCGGCGGGCGCCGAGAAAGTAAGAAAAGCGCTTCTCTCTCAGAACATCGAAGTCCCGATCTCCATCACAGGCTGTATCGGTATGTGCTACCTCGAGCCGATCGTGGATATCTATGATGAAGATAAGCTCACCCGACTGGTCAAGGTATCCGAGAGCGACGCACCCGCTATCGCGGAGTATATCCAAACAGGCGACAGAAGCAAGATCGAAAAGCTCGTCGTCACCGACGAGGACAGCGAATTCCTCTCGAAACAGACGCGAATCGCTCTGAGAAACTGCGGTATCATCAACCCCGAGATCATCGAGGAATATATCGAGAAGGACGGCTACACCGCGCTGAAAAGCTGTCTGACAGAAAAAACACCCGAAGAAGTTATTGAGATCATCAAGACCTCGGGCTTGGCAGGTCGAGGCGGCGCGGGCTTTCCAACATGGTTCAAGTGGAACGCCGCCCGCAACTCCGAGGGCGAGGAAAAATACCTGATCTGTAACGCCGACGAGGGCGACCCCGGCGCGTTCATGGATCGCGCGGTTATTGAGAGCGATCCGCATAATCTCATAGAGGGTATGCTGATCGGCGCGTATGCCATCGGCGCAAAGCACGCGGTCGTCTATGTCAGAGCGGAGTATCCGCTCGCCATCAAGCGTTTGAAGAATGCTCTGGAACAGGCAAGAGAAAAAGGCATCATCGGCAAGAATATCTTTGGTTCTGACTTCTCCTGCGACTTCATGATCAAGGCGGGCGCGGGCGCGTTCGTCTGCGGCGAGGAAACCGCGCTGATCGAGAGCTTGGAGGGTCACAGAGGTATGCCGCGCTTGAAGCCTCCCTTCCCCGCTCAGTCGGGCTTCTGGCGTAAACCTTCTAACATCAACAACGTTGAGACCTTCGCCAACGTCGCGTGGATCATCAACAACGGCGGCGAAGCCTTCGCCGCGATGGGTACGGAAGGCTCTAAAGGCACCAAGGTATTCGCTGTCACCGGTAAAGTTAAAAGATCGGGTCTCGTGGAGATACCGATGGGCAAGACCCTGCGCGACGTTATCTTCGACATCGGCGGAGGTATGAAGACCGACAAGCCCTTCAAGGCTGTCCAGATGGGCGGTCCATCGGGTGGCTGTATTCCCGCTTCTTT
>CACWTM010000063.1:11587-12977 GCA_902763855.1 uncultured Ruminococcus sp.
TGGGAGCCACCGGAGCGATCATGGGCTCGGGCGGTATGGTCGTTATGGACGAATCCACCTGCATGGTCGGGATGGCAAAGTTCTTCCTCGACTTCACCGCGAAGGAGAGTTGCGGCAAGTGCATCCATTGTCGAATTGGCACCAAACGCATGCTCGAGATGCTCGAGCGCATCACCAAGGGCGAGGGCAAAGAGGGAGATATCGAGCTGCTCGAGGAGCTGTGCTACGCCATCAAGGACGGCGCGCTCTGCGGCCTCGGTCAGACGGCGCCGAATCCGGTTCTCACTACCATCAAATATTTCCGCGACGAGTATGAAGCCCATATCAAGGACAAGAAATGTCCCGCCGGCGAGTGCTCCGACCTCATTGAATATTCTATTAATGCGGAGAAGTGTAAGGGCTGTACGCTGTGCGCGAGGAATTGTCCTGTCAGCGCGATTTCGGGTACAGTAAAAAATCCGCATGTAATAGATACAAACAAGTGTATCAAGTGCGGCAAGTGCTACAGCGTATGCCGCTTTGACGCGGTAGTAAAAGCGTAAAGGAGGGGTAAGAATGATCAATTTAACCATCAACGGAAAAGCGATTCAAGCCCCCGAGGGCGCGACGATCTTAGAAGCCGCGAGAGCGAACGGTATCGACATTCCCACCCTTTGCTATGACAAGGCGGTAGAGATCTACGGCGCGTGCGGTCTGTGTGTGGTAGAAGCCGAGGGTATCCCGAAGTTACTCCGCTCCTGCTCCGCAAAATGCACCGAGGGCATGGTCATCAACACCGAGAGCGACCGTGTAGTGCAGTCGCGCAAAATCGCTATGGAACTGCTCATGAGCGCACATGACGGCGACTGTGTCGCGCCGTGTCAGCTCAACTGTCCCGCGAGGACAGACTGTCAAGGCTACGTCGGACTGATCGCGAACGGTGAATATGACAGCGCAATCAAGCTGATCAAGAATAAGATCCCTCTCCCCGCGTCGATCGGCAGAGTGTGTCCGCATCCGTGCGAGAAGGCATGCCGCAGAAAGAACGTAGAAGAGCCGATCAATATCGCTCAGCTTAAAGCCTTCGCCGCGGATATTGACTTGAATAAAGACAGTTATTTACCGGATGTGATGGTGCGAACCGGAAAAACAATCGCGATTGTCGGCGGAGGTCCTGCGGGTCTGACGGCGGCGTATTACCTCAACATCATGGGTCATTCCGTGACGGTCTATGACATGATGGAGAAGATGGGCGGTATGCTGAGATACGGTATCCCGCAGTACAGACTGCCGAAAGAGGTACTGGACAAAGAGATCGCCATTATTGAGAAAAGCGGCGTGAAGCTCGTCAATAATGTGAAGTTAGGCAAGGACTTTACCATTGAATCGCTGAAGGCTGAGAATGACGCGG
>CACWTM010000064.1 GCA_902763855.1 uncultured Ruminococcus sp.
ATTTTGTTCCCGCATATATCGTCAGCGTCGACGTTGCGGCGCGTACCCTGCTCGGCGACAGCGTCATGCAGGGCGTGGAGCGGATCGACCTGTGTATCGACCACCACCGCACCAACTCCCTCGACGCGGACAACGTCTATGTCGATACCGCGGCGGCCGCGGCGGCTGAGAGCATCTATCAACTCATGCCGCTGCTGGGCGTAGAGCTTGACGAGGACATCGCTGCGGGTATCTACACCGGTATTTCCACTGACACCGGCTGTTTTTGCTACTCTAACACCACCCCGCGTACCCATCGAATCTCAGCGGACGTCATGCCGTTTTGCGACTGGCGTACAATCAACTATATCAACTTTGTGGTTAAGACGCGCGAAAAGCTCGCCTTGGAACGCGAGGTCAACGACACCATGCGCTTTTGCGCAAACGGTGAGTGCGCCATCATCTACACTACGCTGAAAATGTGTGAGGAGCTCGGCGTCGGCGACGACGAGATGGAGGGTTTGGCTTCTATCCCGCGCCAGATCGAGGGCGTGAAGATGGGTATTACCATGCGTCAGAAGTCGGGCGGCATCTTCAAGGTTTCTGTCCGCACCAACGACGGGATCGACGCGGCGGCGTTCTGCAAACAGTTCGGCGGCGGCGGTCATCCCGCGGCGGCAGGCTGTTCTGTCGAGGGCGACCTCGACACGGCGATCACATTAATGACGCGTTCGGCAGAGGAATTTCTCGCATGAACGGTGTTGTTCTGATACATAAGGAAAAGGGGTTTACCTCCTTTGACGTGGTTGCGGTTGTGCGCAAGCTGACCGGTCAAAAAAAGGTCGGTCACACCGGCACGCTCGATCCCAACGCGACCGGCGTGCTGCCGGTGCTGCTCGGCACAGCGACAAAAGCTCAGGATATTATCCCGAGCCATAACAAGCGTTACAGGGCAGATTTTCGCTTTGGTATCGCGACCGATACGCTGGATATCTGGGGCGAGGTTACCGAGGAAAAACCTGCTCACGTCACAGAGGCAGAGATCAAAAAAGCCCTTGGCTCTTTCAGGGGCGAGATCGAACAGCTCCCGCCGATGTACTCTGCCGTCAGCGTCGACGGCAAGCGGCTGTACCAGTACGCCCGCGAGGGCAAAACGGTAGAGCGCAGACCGCGAAGGGTCACGGTCTATGAGCTGGAGCTTCTTTCCTTTGATGAAAGCGCCCAAAGCGGTACGCTGGATATTTACTGCGGCGGCGGCACCTACATCCGCACCCTGATCGACGATATCGCTCGAACGCTTGGCACGGTCGGCGTGATGACCGATCTTGTGCGCTATGAAGCCTGCGGCTATCGGCTGGAGGATTGCATGACCCTCGACCGGCTCCGCCAAAAAACGGAAAGCGGCGAGCGGGGCTTTATCAAAAGCGTCGAGAGTATTTTTGAGAGCTATGAGGAGCTGGTTGTCAGCGATAAGCAGGCAAACCGCTTTGTCAACGGCAATCCGCTGGACGTTATCCGTACCGAGCTGAGAAACGGCACTCAAGAGAAAAAAATATACCGCGTGAAGGACAGACATGGCAACTTCCTCTCACTCGGTATCGTCAACGGCGATTTATTGAAAATGTATAAGCACTTCTGACCGAGATCAGAAGTGCTTTTTTTACCTCCCGGTTTGTTGCTGCGCAACAGCAGGAGATGGTTATGCGAAACGCGCGCAAAGCGCGCTTTCTTGTGCGGTTATTCGGTGATTGTTTCGACCTTATATTCATGCAGATAATCTGCTGATTTGATGGTATCACACTATGGGTGAGCTGTCGATGATTTTTGAGGATCATTTCAGGTTTTCGTCAACGGGGTAAGAGGTCAAAAAAAGGATAGAGCGCTCGATGGCGTCCTTGCTGTTTTTGTAGTCGCCGCCGGCGTTACGATAGTCAAACATGGTTGTGAAGTGGGTGACGTCATCGTACAGAGTGTCCATGTAGCCCTTGGCGAGCTTGTTGGTGGCGGCATAAAAGTCAGGCAGGGCTTTTTTGTCCATGTTCTTCTTGCTGACGTTGCTCATGATGAGGGCGTAGTGGTCAAGGCAGATGAACTCCTGATCGGCGTACTGCCGTCTGAAATCGTGATCTGCGCCGAACTGGACGTAGACGGTCGCGAGAAGGTGCAGGATATCGCGCTCGATACGGTCACAGACGTAGCAGGTGCGGTCGTTTTCACGGATCGCCGCGATCATCTTTTTGTCGGCGGCGTCGGCGTCCTTCTTTGGGAACACCTTTTTGCGCAGCTCGTCGATGTGGGTTTGCAGCAGCAGCGCGTTTGACAGACGCGGGCCGGTGTTGACCATCATCGAGAAGTGACGGTGACAAAAGCCGACCTTGTTGGTCTGGACGCGTACGTCGGGCGCCATCATCGCGGCGCCGGTGATGTACTCGACATACTGTTCCTCCAGCATGCGGTGCATGCGGCAGATCGGACAGCCATGGGTATCTTCAAAAATCTCAGTAATCGGGATGGTGGTGATGTTGGGTTTCATGGTCAAATCTCCTTTCGGTGCGGAGCAAATGCCGACGCTCAAATTTTATAAAATTATTATAGCATATTACGTTTGGATATGGTATACTTAATTTGTATTTTTTTAAGATGGGGAGAGTATGGGCATTTTATTTGAAAACGTGACCGACCTTGATCTGCACGAAACGCTCTTGTGCGGCCAGTGTTTTCGGTGGAAGGAACAGCCTGACGGCGGTTTTCGCGGCGTTGTGCGCGGCAGAGCGGTTGGCGTTCGGACTCAGGGCGGCAGGTTGATCCTTGACGGCGCACAGGAATCCGACCGCGGCATGTGGTTCGATTACTTTGACTTGGGGCTTGACTACGGCGCGGTAAAGCGTCAGCTCTCGGCGATTCATCCGACGCTTGCCGAGGCGGCGCGGTTCGCTCCGGGAATCCGGATACTCCGCCAGGAGCCGTTTGAAGCGCTGATTACCTTTATCATCTCTCAAAATAATCATATCAAGCGGATCGAGGGAATCGTCGACAGGCTGTGTGAGCATTTCGGTGAGCCGATTTGCGGGGGAGAGGCAAGTCCCTCCCGCGAGCAGTTCGCGTTTCCGACCGCCGGGCGGCTCGCGGCTTTATCGCCCGACGACCTCATGCCCATCCGCGCGGGCTTTCGTCACCGCTATCTCATCGACGCGGCACAGAAGATCGCGGACGGTACGGTGGATTTGGAAAGCCTGCGGACGTTGCCTTATGACGAAGCGCGGGGAGAACTGATGAAGATCACCGGCGTAGGGGTCAAGGTTGCCGATTGCGTCTTGCTCTATGGGCTTCATCGTCTGGACGGATTTCCGCTGGACGTTTGGATGAAACGCGCGATGGCGGTGCTGTTTGACGGCTTGTCGCCGTCCGTGTTCGGGCAGTACGCCGGTATTGCCCAGCAATATATCTTCCATTATTCACGCATGCACCCCGAATTGTTCGATAACTGATACAGGAGGAACTTATGAAAATTGTATTTGCTTTGGCGATTTTATCGCTGTTGGTATTTACCGTGGCAAGTATTCTCAAAGAACGCCGATACACAAGGATCGTTCGCCTTGTATCCTGCTCAGCGGCGGTTGTTCTGTCGCTGGTCACGGGGATCGCGGCGCCTTATCTGCGGTCGCTTCTGATCGGCGTTGCGGTTTTCACGGCGGCGAGCTTTGGTATCTCGCTCTTTGCCGGACGGCTCAAAAAGGACAGCGCAAAAGCCTTTGCCTCTTATATCGCGAAGGCGATGCTGGTTGTGCTGCTGCTTGAGGCGATCTGCTTCAACTTCAACAGCTACCACCTGTGGAAGGGCGGCTATGACGAGACGCCGATGAACCTTGACGGCGCGGTTGTCACGGGGATGTCCAAGAGCGGCGCTGATTATGTGACAAGCGGCGAGAGCGCGACCATCGAGTTTCCCGCGCTCGATCAAAAGGTCGGCACGATCAGACTCGACCTCAAGGGTACCGCTTACAAGACCGATTATTCCATCGACTTTGCCGACGAGACCAACGCCTCCTACTATATGCGCACGGGGCTGGTCACAGGCTCGGTGTTCAACGGGATCGACGCAACCAAAACGGTCGTCTGCGATTTTTCGGGCAAGGTCAGCAAGCTGAGAATCAATCTGACCGAGCTCAAAGGCAACGTCGTGACCCTGAGCGGCGTGACCCTGAACACGGATTATCCGTCGCATTTTTCCTATCCGCGGTTCTTTTTGATCCTCTTCGGCATCGCGTTTGTCTATGCGTTCAAGCGTTCTGTCAGCTTTAAAAAGCCCCTCGGCGATCAGCTGAAAAATGCGAAAGCCGTCACTGCGATCATCGTTTTGGTCATGGTGATCCTCTCGCTTCTCATGTCCTCGGTGGGGTTGAATCCCCAAACGGATTTCAACTCTGCTAACGGCAACCAGATTACCAAGGAGCTGGTTGATTCCTTTGAAAAGGGTCAGGCGGAGCTGACCGACAAGCCGACCTCCGAGCTGCTCTCGATGCAGAATCCCTATGACTGGTCGGCGCGCACCGAACAGAACGTCAACGCAAAGTGGGATCATGTGCTGTATGACGGCAAGTACTATTCTTACTACGGCGTCGGGCCGGTGATCCTCTTGTATCTGCCGTATCACCTGATTACGGGGCATTATCTCGCGAGTCTCCCGGGCGTGTTGCTCTTCAACACTTTGGCGCTGATTTTCCTCGGCATGACCTTCTATGTGCTGATGAAAAAGCTGTTCAAGGATATCCCGCTGTCGATGTACACGGCGGCGCTTATCATGATTTATGCCGCGTGCGGCGTCTGGTACTGTACGGTGATGGCGAACTTCTATGAGATCGCCCAAAGCTCGGGTTTCTGCTTCACGATCATGGGCGCGTATTTCCTGTTGTCGTCCAACGTCATCGGCTCGGACAAAGAGCCGATCAAACCCGTCCGCGCGGCGTTATCCTCGCTGTTTCTCGCGATCGCGGTTACCTGTCGACCGACAACAGCGATCTGGTGCGTGGTGGCTGTAGCGTTCATCGTCGCGGGCGTGTTGAAGCTCAGACGGACAAAGAGCGAAAAGCCGGTGTATATCAAATATCTGCTGTGCGCTCTCTTGCCGTTCGTCGTCATCGGCGGCGCGCAGATGCTCTATAATCACGCGCGGTTCGGGTCGTTCACTGACTTCGGTATCGCCTATTCGCTGACCATCAACGACTTTACCCATACCGAGTTTCACACCCAGCTCTCCGCGATCGGCTTCTTTGACTATCTGCTTGCGCCTCCGTCCTTCTCGGGCGAGTTCCCGTATGTTCAGACAACCATGTCGACGCTGGGCGTCAACGGCTACTACTTTGAAGCCACCAAAAACGGCGCGGGGCTGCTCTACCGCGCGCTGCCGATGTTCTTCCTCTTTTCAGCGCCGTTCGCGCTCAAGCTTGTCGAAAAGGAAAAGCGCGTTCGCACCGCCGTGCTGTTCAGCGCGGTCGCGTTTATCGCGCCGTTCATCGTTATCGCGTCCATCTGGGAGTCCGGCTACGGTGTGCGCTATATGATGGATTTCGCGTGGGAGATGCTGACCTGCGCGTTCCTGGTGATGTTCCTGTTCTATCGCCATCTCAAGGGCAAGGACGCTAAGCGCATCTACGAGCATATCCTGCTCATCATGATGTTTGCCTGCCTGTTCATCAACATGGGTCTGACCTACGCCTACTGGTATCCGGGCGCGTATGTCGGCGGCCACGAGGCGGCGTTTGAGAGCTTTGGCAGGATGTTCTCGATGTTCAACACTTGATAATCGGGAATTTGTTTACATTTTTCGGTTGAAAAACGCTTTTTCCTGTGCTATGATAGCCAGAGAAAACCGATGGAAGGTGAATGGATGAATAACGATTGGACAAAGCAGAAACAGCACCACGGCGTTTCTGAGGAATATATCAAGAAAACCAGGAGAAAGCGTGTGTTGAAGGAGTGGCTGATCTCTCTGCTTGTCACGGTGATTGCGCTTGCGTGCGTGGTCGGCGCTCAGTACTGGTTTACCGGCATGACCGGTATCACGCTCGACCCTAAGATGGTATGGATCGGCAACGCAATCGGAGGCGTGCTGATGTTACTGATCGTTCATCACTTTGTCAAAGCGCCGAAGGATCAATATCAGTAAAACCGAAGAGATAGAAAAACAGGGCTGTCATCGCGACAGCCCTGTTGCTTGTGTTATCAGGATTTAAGCTTTTTCTTTTTCAGTTCTTCAAGGTTTTTGGGCTTGCGCTGCATGTATGCCATGAAGAAGTCGCAGACCTTGCGCACCAGTACGCACAGCACCAAGGATATTACAAAGCTGCCGAAGTACAGCATGATCTCCTGGCGCGGGCCGATGGAGTAGATGCGCTCGAGATAGTGGTTGATGTTCAAATAGATCATGTAGTATTCCATCGAGTACATGCCGACAAACTCAAAGAAGTTGCGCAGAAGGTTTGCCTTGCCTCTGTGTCTGAGCTCGGTGCAGATAAAGCTGTTCAGCACCACCAGCGCGATGCCTAAGGGGCAAGCCGCGTAGCGGTAGATGAAGATGTAGCGGGTCTCCATATCCTTGTTGTAGCCGGGTACGAGCGCTTTGACGATAGGGGTGTAGTTTGCCATCAGCACCAGCATGCCGACCGCAACGGCGAGCACCAGCCACAGCCATCTTCTGTCGATCTCGCGCTTTTCCATGACGAACCGTCCCGCCCAGATACCGATGATGAATACCGGGATACGGCACAGCGCGATCTCGACGTTGGAGTATACGCCGGGAGCGATCGCTCTGACCGCAAAGGTACCGGCGATAACAACCGCGACCATCCCGATCATGCCCCAGACCTTCCACTTGTCGATGATCTTGTAAAAGATCGGGAACACCAGGTACATCAGCAGGATCAGCGAGATGAACCAGAAGACGCGCTCACCCTTGACGAAGAAGTAGAGGAAGGTCTCGCGCAGGAAATAGTAGAACGGGCCCGAGTTGAAGCGTCCGTTGACGTAGCGGAACGAAAAGTAGAACGTCGCGATCAAAAACGCCGAGGGCAAAACGCGCATCAGGCGCTTTTTCCAGAAGCTCAGCACATGGCTGTCTTTGGTGAACGAAAAGTACAGACCGATGCCTGACAAAAACAGGAACATGTCGACGCCGACGTTGCCTGTGCCGCGGAAGAACTTGAGCGGCTCAGCGATAAAATCGCTTTTGATGTAGTAGGATATCGTATCGTTGAGGTAGTCAGAGTGGAACAGACCGATCCACAGCGTCGCGATACCGAAGATGACGTTGCGCGCTTCGCTGATCGCAAAGAGGTTGAACGTCTTTTTTGCCTTTGCCATAGAATCCTCCTTTTAAAGGATTTATCCTCACCTGAAAATTATACCAGTTTCTGCTTACAATGTCAATTATGTTGCGGTTTTGTAACGATATGTCGGCTTTTGTACCGTACAGACAAGCGAAACGATATTGCATTTTTACGCAAAATGGTTTATACTAACTGTGTATGGTAATTTTTGCTGACTGAGGTCGGCTTTTACAGGAGTGAACACCCATGTGCAAAGCGTGTGACAAAAAGACATTTTATATCACCACCCCCATCTACTATCCCTCCGGCAACCCCCATATCGGGCATACCTATACCACCGTCGCGTGTGACTCGATCGCGCGGTACAAGAGGATGCAGGGATACGACGTGATGTTTTTGACCGGTACCGACGAGCACGGTCAGAAGATAGAGGAAAAGGCGAAGGAGCGCGGCATCACCCCCAAGCAGTATGTCGACGAGATCGTCGCGGTTTTCAAGAAGCTGTGGCAGTACATGAACATCAGCTACGACCGCTATATCCGCACTACCGACGATTACCACGTCGAGAGCGTACAGAAGATCTTCAAGGAGCTGTACGACCGCGGCTATATCTACAAGGGCGAGTATGCCGGCAAGTACTGTACCCCCTGCGAGAGCTTCTGGACAGAATCGCAGCTCAAAGACGGCAAGTGCCCCGACTGCGGCAGAGACGTCATCGAAGCCAAAGAAGAAGCCTATTTCTTCAAGATGGCGCCGTTCGCGGAGCGTATCGAGAAGCTGCTCACCGAGACCGATTATCTGCGTCCGCGTACCAGAGCGACGGAGCTTGTCAACAACTTCTTACAGCCCTCTGTTGACGAAAACGGCAACAAGACTTACGGTCTTGAGGATTTGTGCGTATCGCGCACCTCGTTTAGTTGGGGAATCCCCGTAACCTTTGACGCCAAACACGTCGTCTATGTCTGGATCGACGCGCTCTCTAACTATATCACCGCGCTGGGCTACGAGAACGGCGCGTATGACGACTACAAAAAGTACTGGCCCGCCGACGTCCACATGGTTGCCAAGGATATCATGCGTTTCCACGCGATCATCTGGCCCGCGATGCTGATGGCGCTGGAGCAGCCGCTCCCGCAGCACCTTGCCGTCCACGGCTGGATCACCTTCAACGGTCAGAAGATGAGTAAGTCTCTGGGCAACGTCGTCGACCCGTTTATCCTGGGTGAGCGTTACGGCGTTGACGCGATCCGTTATCACATCATGCGCGAGATGGCGCTGGGCGCGGACAGCTCGTTTTCTAACGAGATCATGATTAACCGTATCAACACCGATCTTGCGAACGGTTTGGGCAACCTTGTCAGCCGTACCGTCGCGATGATCGACAAATACTTCGGCGGCACGCTCCCCACCGACAGGGAAGAGGGCGACTTTGACGCCGACCTGATCGCGACCGCTACCGCGCTGAAAGCGAAGGTCGACGATCATGTAGAGAATACCCGACTGAATCTGGCGCTCGAGGAGATCTTCAAGGTCATCTCCCGCGCGAACAAATATATCGACGAGACCACCCCGTGGATTTTGGGCAAGGATGAGAGCAAAAAGGCACGTTTGGCGACGGTTCTGTACAACCTGCTCGACACCATCCGTATCGCGTCCACCCTGCTGTCGGCGTTTATGCCGTCAACGATGCCCAAGGTTTTTGAGCAGATCGGCGCGACCGACTGTGCAAAGTATGTTGACGCGGACAAGTTCGGCGTTCTGCCGCTCGACGTTACCGTTCATCGCGGCGAGGCGATCTTCCCGCGTATCGACGTCGACAAGGAGATCGAGGAGCTCAACGCCATCATCAAGAACAATGAGCCGAAGGAAGAGCCGGAAGCTCCTGCCTTTGAGCTGCCCGAGCATAAGCCCGAGATCGCGTTCGACGATTTTGAAAAGGTCGAGCTGCGCGTCGCGAAGGTACTCGCCTGCGAGAAGGTCAAGAAGAGCAAAAAGCTCCTCAAATTCACCCTCGACGACGGCGAGGGCGAGCGGATCATCCTCTCCGGAATCGCGGAGTATTACGCTCCCGAGGAGCTGGTGGGTAAGAATATCGCCTATGTCGCAAACCTTGCGCCCAGAAAGATGATGGGCATCGAGAGCTGCGGCATGATCCTCTCTGCCGAGAGCGGCGAGGGGTTGAAGGTTGTCACCATCGACGACAGCATTCTGCCCGGCGGAAGCCTTGTTTGAGTTAGGAGTTAGGAATTAGGAATTAGGAGTTAGGAGTTAGGAGTTAGGAGTGAAGGGCGGGCGCTGCCCGCACCCGTTTATAAATGGAATGAAAACGCTGTGTATGCATCTATAGGAATCAAAACGCGAAGCGTTTTCCACAACTCCTCACTCCTCACTAATTTGATCCGGAGGATCAATATGCTTCACAACATCTTTGACGCGCACGCGCATTATGACGACAAATGGTTCGACGACGACAGGAGCGCGCTCCTTTCTTCTCTTCCGCAACACGGCGTAGCCACTATCGTCAACGCCGCTGTCGATATCGCGACTGCTCAGACCGCGATCGGCTATGCCGAAACCTATCCCCACATGTACGCCTGCGCCGGCATCCATCCCGAGAATCTTGACGGACTTGCCGACGACTATCTCGATCAGCTGACAGAGCTGCTCAGTCACCCGAAGGCGGTCGCACTCGGCGAAATCGGCTTGGACTATCACTGGGATATTCCGCGGGAGCTTCAACATCGAATCTTTGAAGAACAATTGATCCTCGCACGCGAGCTCGATGTACCCGTCGTCATCCATGACCGCGAAGCCCACGGCGATGTGATGGGATACATCCGCAAGTATCAGCCAAAGGGACTGATGCACTGTTTCTCCGGCTCTGTCGAAATGCTCAAAGAGGTGATAAAGCTCGGCATGAGTATCTCGCTCGGAGGCACGGTCACGTTCAAAAACGCCCGCGTGCCTGTCGAGGTCGCGGCGGCGGTACCGCTCGACCGACTCCTGCTCGAGACCGACGCGCCCTACCTCAGCCCTGTACCCTTTCGCGGCAAGCGCAACGACAGCCGCAATATCGCCTATACCGCAGAGAGGATCGCAGAGATCAGGGGAATGGACGCGCAGGAGCTGATCGATATTACTACTGAGAATGCGAAAAAATTATACGGGACGGGATAAAATAAACTCCCTCGGTGCAAGCACGAAAGAGTCCACCGGACACTTTAACCTTTTTAATCGGTTGAGATTGCCACAGCCCCTAAAGGGGCTTCGCAATGACTATTGAATAAAAAAAGCCTGCCATATTGACAAGGGCAGGAAATGTGATATAATATAGATACAAGGAGCTATCCGATAGACGGTTAGCCGCTTACATTTTAGTTATTGAAAAATAACCGCCATGTTTGCAGACAGGGGCGGTTATTTTTTTACGGAAATAATGATACACAGTATCACCACTAAGGTGATGATAGTGGCATATTCCATAGGTATCACCCTCTCCTTAGATTCCCAATGGGTTTCTATGTAAACAGAGGGTAACAGTCCCTCTGTAGTGACAAATGTCATAAGAGGGCTAACCGCCTACCGTATATAGAGATAACTCCTTGCGGCTGTATCATAGCAAATTATCGTATGAATGTAAAGAATTACAACAATATCGTAATGGCATATTGCAAAAAATTAATCTCGAAAAAACGGCTTGAAACCTGAACGCACCGCTCTGTCAACATAGCTTGACACGGGTGGTGCTTGCTTTTTGTGTGATACCGTCGTAAGATGAAGACGATCAAAGCGACCGAAAGGATGAGCAACATGGAAAATAACAAACCTGACTTTATGAAAAATCGTCCCGCAGCAGCTTCGGCGAATCAAATCAAAGACGTATTCAGCTCTCAAAAGCCTTCTACGCGAACGACGGTGACAGTAGTGCTTGCCGTGATCGATCTGATGATACTGATCATCGGGCTGGTAACGGGAAACTGGTTTTTAACCATCATCTTCGGACCCTTGCTGGTAATATTCATCCTGTCGATCATCATCGGTATCAGAGCTGACAGGCAGAATACGCCCCCGATATCAAAGGATACTTCAGAGGCGATATTCAAGGATCATGAGTAGAAAGGAAGTAGGATCATGGCTGAATTCGGAGAAAACATTCGCAAGGCGAGAGAAGAAATGGGTATCACCCAACAGACGCTCGCGGATAAATTGTATGTGACACGACAGGCGGTGTC
>CACWTM010000065.1 GCA_902763855.1 uncultured Ruminococcus sp.
CTTGACTCTCTGCACATTCGGCTTGAAAGTTCTGTTGGAACGTCTGTGTGAGTGAGAGACCTTGATGCCGAATTTAACATCCTTGCCGCAAAAATCACATTTTGCCATGCTTGTACACCTCCTTTGAAGAATAATACATGCGTTAACTCGTATATAATAGCAGAAAAAAGAGAAAAATGCAAGGGGTTTTTGAAAATTCTTTCAACTTTTTCAACTTGCTATTTCAGCGCTTTTATAGTATACTATACTCTGTATTGATGTGTCAACATGATTTTTCTTTGAAAGGTGATCACATGCTACTCGATCTGATCCAAGGCAGACTGACCTTTACCGACGCTATCGTTGAGATCCTCGCGATACTGGTCATCATCTTCCTGGTACTGCCGTTTCATGAATGGGCGCACGCCTTCACGGCGTCCAAGCTCGGCGATACGTCCATCAAATACCGCGGACGCCTGACGCTGAACCCGATGGCGCATATCGACCCGATCGGCGCGCTCTCGCTCCTGTTGGTCGGCTTCGGCTGGGCGAAGCCCGTCCCGATTGATCCCAGGAACTTCAAGAGACCCAAGAGCGGTATGGCGATCGTCGCGCTGATGGGACCTGTCGCGAATATCGTCGCGGCGCTCGCGGGCGGCTTGATCTTTCACGCGATCAACGCGTTCACGAATGGCTTCTTCCCGATGGTCGTGGACGGTCAGGCGTATTCGCTGAATGTCTTCGGCTACTACGTCTACCTTTTCCTGAGATACTATATCCATATCAACTGCGCGCTGGCAGTGTTCAACCTGCTTCCGCTTCCGCCGCTCGACGGCAGTAAGGTGCTCTTTGCATTCCTGCCGGATCGGATCGTCGCGAAGTTTTATCAGTATCAGCAGATCATCTCCATCATCATGATCGTCCTGATCTTCTCGAGGATCCTCTCTATCCCGCTGAACTTCCTCACGGGCTTCGTTATCAATTTCGTCGACTGGCTGACGCATCTGCCGTTCTCCTTTGTCGGCTAAACTATCAACAGGAGTGAGCGTATGGCTGAACAATTGAATAACCAGATCACCATACTGCCCTCCGACGCGTCCGGTACCACCCATATCGGGGAGCAGCTGACCTATCATCTTGAGGTGTATGACGGTCCTCTCGACCTGCTCTTGACCCTCGTCATCAAGAATAAGATCGACATTTATGATATCAAGATCGCCGACCTGCTCGACCAGTACATGGAGCAGATTGAGCTGATGCGCGAGAATGAGATGGATATCGCCTCGGAGTTCCTTGAGATGGCGTCGCGTCTGGTCTATATCAAGTCAGCGATGCTCCTGCCGAAATATGAGGAGGAAGCCGAGGACTTGAAGAAGGAGCTGACCGGTCAGTTGATCGAGTATCAGCAGTGCCGCGCGATCGCGAAGATGCTCGCGCCGATGGTCGACTTCGATACCTTCACGAAAGTCCCTTCCAAGGTCGATTTCGACCTGACCTATAACCGCATCCATGATCCCTTTGATATTTCCAAGGCGTACGTCAGCGCCGTGGGACGCGGTCAGCGCCGTCTGCCGCCCGACCGCTCCGCCTTCGAGGGTATCGTGAGCCGCAAGATCGTCTCCGTCTCGTCGCGCATCATCCACGTCATGCGTCGGCTGTGGCACGGACGCACGGTCACCTATAAAGAGTTATTTACCGCAAGCCATGAGAGAAGCGAGCTTGTCGCGACCTTCCTCGCGGTGTTGGAGCTTGTCAAAGGCAAGCGCGTGCGGATCGAGGGCGACGGCGATGACGCGATCGTCCACATGATTGAGAAAAAGGAGGGAACGCCGTGACAGAAAAAGAATATCGTTCGGCAATCGAGGCAATACTTTTTTCAGCGGGCGATCCCGTTGATATCGGCAGATTGTCAGAGGCGTTGGAGCTTCCCGAGTCCGCCGTCAAGACCCAGCTCGACCTGCTCATGGACGAGTACGCTCAGCTTGACAGGGGTATTACTGTCATCCGCCTGAACAATACCTACCAGATGGTATCCGTCAAGAAATATGCCCCTCAGGTGCGTAAGGCGATGGATCTGAGGAGAAACATCCCGCTCTCTCAGGCGGCGATGGAGGTGCTCGCCGTGATCGCCTACAACCAGCCTGTCACCAAGAGCTTTGTCGAGCAGGTCAGAGGCGTTGACTGCTCAGGCGTTATCGGCTCGCTGACCACCAAGGGTCTGATCGAGGAGAAGGGCAGACTGGAACTGCCCGGACGTCCGCTTCTGTACGGTACGACCGACCACTTCCTGCGCTGTTTCTCCATCAGCTCGCTGGACGAGCTGCCGCCCATCCCGAAGGATGAGGACAGGGGCGACAGAGGGCGTCAGCTGAGCATTTTCGAAGAGGAAAACAAGGATAAACCCGACGACGGCGAGGTCACCGGCACGGTGGAGGAGATCGTCGCCGAAGCGGTAGAAGGGAACTAGCGTGATCGCGCTGTATATCATTCTCGGGATCATTCTTCTGCTGTTCCTGATCACGCTGATCAGGGTGCAGGTCTTTGCGACCTACACGGACGATCTGACCCTGACGCTGAAAATTCTCTTTTTCAAGATCCCGATCCTCCCGCAGAAGGAGAAGTCGAAGAAGCCTGAGAAAGAGAAAAAGCCAAAGCAAGAGAAGCCGAAGCCCGAGAAGAAAGAAGATGACAAGAAGGAAAAGAAGCCGTCCTTCCTGAGCAAGCTCAAGGATAAAAAGGGCGTGACGGGCGTCCTCTCGCTCTTTACCTCGATCGCGAAGATCGCCGGAGGCGCTTTGAAGGGCATCTTTTCCCATATCGTGATCAAGAAAATGGATGTCGGCATTGAGCTGACGGGCGAGGACGCGGCGAGCGTTGCGGTCAACTACGGCCGCGTGTGCTCGGTGCTCTATCCCGCCGTCAATATCATCACCGCGGCGACCGTCTGTGAGGACTACAACGTCGTTGTCGAGCCGGTGTTCAATCCCGACAGAGAGACCGCAGTCTATGCGGACGTTTACTTCTACCTGCGGATCATCTGGGTTCTCGCGGAAGCGATCAAGGCGGCTGTGAAGCTTTTGATCGTCCGCATCAAGTTATAAACAGCTATGTATACAACCTCAAAGGAGTTGAAGATAAATGAGTGAACATCCTATCAACAGCTTGATGGATACCTCCATGAGAAAGATCAGGGAACTGATCGACGTGAATTCCATCATCGGCGATCCGATCACCACCCCCGACGGAACCACCATCATCCCCGTCTCCAAGGTGGCGTACGGCTTTGCGTCCGGCGGCTCCGATCTGCCCACCAAGAAAGAGAACCGCGACTGCTTCGGCGGCGGCTCGGGCGCGGGCGTTACCATCCAGCCGATCGGCTTTCTCAGTATCATCAAGGGCAACGTCAAGTTCATCCCGATCGAAAAGTACGACGGTGCGGCTGACCGTATCGTCGGCATGATTCCCGAGGCGTTTGACAAAATCTCTTCCTTCATCAAGAAGGATCAGCCCAACAAGACCGATCTCGAAAAGGATCTCGACAGCTTCGACGCGTAATCGGATTCATATCTGATCCGTCATCCCCGTATACTGTAGGGGTGATGGTATGAAAAAGCTGTTTTGCGCGTTCTGTATTTGTGTAATCCTCGCGATTGCTGAACTGCCCGTATGCGCCAAAGAGGTCGATACTTCCGCGGCGGCTTTTGTGCTGTACTGCGCCGATAACGGCAAAGTGCTTTTGTCGGCGAACGAGGATCGTCGTCTGCCGATGGCGTCAACAACAAAAATCATGACGACGCTGTTAACGCTGGAAGCGGCGGCTGAAGAGAACCGCGTGGTGGAGTTTACCGACGAGATGACTGCCGAGGGCAGCTCCATGTACCTGAGAAAAGGGGAGAAGGTGCGCCTGTACGATCTTGCGGTCGGCATGATGATGCAGAGCGGCAACGACGCCGCCAATGCCGCGGCGATCGGTATCGCGGGCAGCATCGAGGGATTCTCTGCGCTGATGAATGAAAAAGCGCGGGAAATCGGCATGTCGGATACTCACTTTGTCACGCCCAGCGGGCTTGACGATGAAGCGCATTATTCAACGGCGCATGATATGGCGCTGTTGATGACATATGCCCTCAACAACGATGATTTCGCCTATCTCACGGCGCAAACCTCGATGGAGGTGCATTTTGTCTATCCCGCGGATCGGTTCGTTACCTACCCGAACCACAATAAGTTGCTGCGTCTGTATGACGCTTGCGTCGGCGGTAAAACCGGCTATACCGATCAAAGCGGCAGGTGTCTGGTCACGGCGGCTAAGCGCGATGATATAACTCTTGTAGCGGTTACGCTGGACGATCCCGACGACTGGGACGATCATATCGCGCTGTATGATTACGGCTTCGAGAATTACACGGCTGTACAGCCTGCGGCGGAAGGCTGCGCTCTGCCCGTGATGGGCGGCGTAGGGGATAGCGTTTCGCTCTATTCGGACGACTCACAGCTTTTGGTTATCCCGAAAGACAGCGGGGATCGCATCAAAACACAGACGTTTTTGCCGTCCTTTGCTTACGCTCCCGTAGAAGAAGGAGATATCGCGGGTAAGATCGTTTATACCCTTGACGGAAATGTGATAGGGGAAAGACCGCTGTATTACAGCGAAAGCGTCGCTTCTGACAACAGAAAACGCGGCTTTTTCGAGTGGCTCAAAGATTTATTAAGGATAAGGTAAACATGGCACAGTTAGTCAGATTGCAAAAGATGCTTGCCGACTGCGGCGTAGCGTCCAGAAGAAAAAGTGAAGAATTGATAGCGGCGGGACGCGTGCGCGTGAACGGCAAGGTCGCGCAGATCGGTGACAAGGTTGATCCGTACAACGACAAAGTGTATGTCGGCAGACGCCGTGTGACCGGTACCGCTAAACCGAAGCTCAGATATATCATGCTCAATAAGCCGCGCGGCGTGCTCACCACCATGAGCGACGAACGCGGCAGACGGTGTGTAGCAGACTTGGTCAAGGATATCGACACGCGTCTGTATCCGGTCGGCAGACTTGACCGTGACAGCGAAGGCATGCTGTTGATGACCAACGACGGAGAATTTGCCAACCATGTCATGCATCCGAAAAAGCACGTCAACAAGGTCTACCGCGTGACCGTTCGTCCGAACATCAATGACGAACAGGTCGCAAAGCTCGAGGGCGGCGTTGTCATCGACGGCAGAAAGACCGCTCCGGCGCAGGTGCGCGTCGTAAGCAGGGACAAGGACAATGAGCGCTGTGTGCTTGAGGTCGTGATCCGCGAGGGCAGAAACCGCCAGATTCGCAAGATGTGCGCGGCGGTCGGACTGGAGGTCACGCTGTTGAAGCGCACCGCGATCGGCGGCGTTAAGCTCGGCGGGCTGCGCTCGGGCATGTACCGCGACCTGACCGACCTCGAGATCCGCAAGCTCTCTGCCGACCCGAATCCCAACGAAAATTTTGACGTCGCTTCTTTGCTGTAGGACAGGCTGTGGCTGTCTGTGTTGATATACGGAGGAAAATATGCTGGTTATCAAACCCGATCCGAATAATGAAAAGAATGAAATCAAAGCGCTTAACGCTTTTTTGGATGAAGTGCCGTGCGGCTATGTGAAGTTCTTTCACAGGGGCTATATCCTCGTCATCACCGAGCTGATCCCGCTGACCGATCCCCAAAGCCTCGATCAGCCGACCTTTGCGATTCTTGACACGATCATCCGCGCGCTGGGGTCTTACGGGCTGAATCACTCCTGCTTTTACGTAGAATGTGAGAATCCCGCGCTGTATCCGACCCTTGAGACCGTGCGTTTTTCCTTGAAAGACGGTATCATGAAAAGCGATCTGTCCAAAATACTGAGCCATCAGCACGATTGATGATACTTAGTATTAGTGCTCCCTTTTGAAAAGGGAGTTATTTTTTTGCGCATTTCTGCGCATTTATCCTTGTAATTCTTTCAACTTTGTTATATAATATATAATGAATAAATTTGTGGCAGTTGATGTTGTAAATCAAGGGTTTACAAAGGGTTCAACTCCGACATGGGAGGAATGTTTGTGGGTACTGAGAAGTATTCATCCTACGATGTACTGAACGCGTTCTTTGACGACGGCAGTTTTCAGGAAACCGACGCCTACTTAAAGAGCGCCGACGGAATCGCCGAGGCTGTGACCGGATTCGGCACGGTAGACGGCGTACCTGTCTTTGCTTTTGCGCAGAATGTCGATCAATGCGGCGGCGCGATGAGCAAGGCGCAGGCGAAGAAGATCACCAAGCTCTACAACGCGGCGCTGAAAACCGGCGCCCCGGTAGTCGGCTTCTATAACTCTGTCGGCGGCAGACTGGAGCAGAAGTACGATCTGCTTTCCGCTTACGGCGATATCCTGCGCAAGAGCTCAAAGCTCAGCGGCGTCGTTCCGCAGATTTCGGTTGTGCTGGGCAATTGCCTCGGCACCTCTGCGCTGATCGCGGCTTCGGCTGACTATATCATTATGGAAAAAGACGCGAAGCTCGGCGTTGATACCGTCGGCGCGAAGGCTTCTGCCGATGATAATCTTAAGGATGGTAACGTGTCCTTTATCTGCGATGGCTATGAAGCCTGCGTCGATAAGGCAAAGGTGCTGCTCGGATATTTCCCCGCAAATAATCTGGAGCCTGCGCCCGCGTTTGAGACCGTTCCGTCTTACGCGAATCCCGACAAACTGCCGAAATTCTTTGCCGATGAAAACAGTCTGCTGTGCGTCGGCGGCGGTTACGGCGAGCCTGTCTGCACCGCGTTCGGCAGAGTGAACGGCTATCCTGTCGGTATCGTTGTTACCAAGGGCGGTGAGATCGACTCTTGCGGCGCGAAGAAGATTATGAAGCACGTTCGCTTCTGTGACGCTTTCTCGCTCCCGATCATCACCATCGTTGACGCCGAGAAGTTCGCGAGCCTTTCCGACGCTTCCAAGCTGATATCCGTTTATGCTGACGCTACCGCTCCGAAAATCGCTGTGGTCTCCGGCACGGCGGTCGGCGCTGTCTATATCGCATTGGCGGGAGCAACCTCCGGCGCGGATCTGGTTTACGCGCTGCCTGAGGCTGTCGTATCGCCTGTCGCTCCCAAGGCGGCGGCGTTCATCCTGGATGAAACCATCGGCGACGCTCCCGTTGCCGAGCAGGAGACGCGCGCAGATGCATTTGTCAAAGCGAACCTCTCTGCGGTCAAAGCTGCCGAGGACGGCTATGTCGACGATATCGTCGATCAGGCTGAACTGAGAGAGAAGCTGGTATCCGCGATCGACATGCTCAGCTCCAAGCGTGTATCCACGCTCCCGAAGAAGCATACAACCAACATTTAATATAAAGGGGTATTACTATGAAAAATCTGAGAATCACCGTTAACGGTACCGCATATGACGTACAGGTAGAAGAGCTCGGCGCTGACGCAGTCGCCGCGGCTCCCGCTCCCGCAAAGACCGCCGCTCCCGCTCCCAAGGCTGCTCCTAAGGCTGCCGCAGGCGCGGGCGAGAAGGTTGCCGCTCCGATGCCCGGCACCATCGTTTCTGTCAACGTTTCCAACGGTCAGTCCGTCAAAGCCGGCGACGTCCTCGTCGTTCTTGAGGCGATGAAGATGGAGAACGAGATCAAAGCTCCCTCTGACGGCACCATCACCTCTGTCGTTGTCGCAAAGGGCGAGAGCGTCGATACCGGCGCGACCCTCGTGACCATCGGTTAAGGAGCGTATCATGAGCAAAAAGATTTTAGTTACCGAGACAGCGCTGCGCGACGCGC
Organism: uncultured Ruminococcus sp.; assembly: GCA_902763855.1. Taxonomy (GTDB): domain Bacteria; phylum Bacillota; class Clostridia; order Oscillospirales; family Acutalibacteraceae; genus Ruminococcoides. The sequence continues at coordinate 7,761 of CACWTM010000065.1, forward strand.
ATCAGAGCCTGATCGCGACCCGTATGACCACCGAGGAGATGCTTCCGATTTTGGACGCTATGGACAAGATCGGCTACTATTCTCTTGAGTGCTGGGGCGGTGCGACCTTTGACAGCTGTCTGAGATTTTTGAACGAAGATCCGTGGGACAGACTGCGCACTATCCGCAATCACTGCAAGAACACGAAGCTGCAAATGCTGTTCCGCGGTCAGAATATGCTTGGCTACCGTCACTATGCCGACGACGTCCTCGAATACTTTGTACAGCGTTCTGTCGCGAACGGTATTGACATCATCCGTATCTTTGACGCCCTCAACGATATCAAAAACCTTCAGGTCGCGATCAAAGCGGCTAAGAAAGAGGGCGCTCACGCGCAGGTAGCGATCAGCTACACCACAGGGCCTGTTTTTACCGACGAATACTACGTCGAGTACGCGAAGCGTATCGCCGACGCAGGCGCGGATTCCATCTGTATCAAGGATATGGCGGCTCTTCTGACCCCTTATAACACCGAAAAGCTCGTCCGCGCCATCAAGGCAGAGGTCGATCTTCCGTTACAGCTGCACACCCACTACACCTCCGGTCTCGCGTCCATGTGCCTGATGAAGGGCGTAGAAGCGGGCGTTGACATGATCGACACCGCGATCTCTCCGCTGGCGCTGGGCACTTCACACGCGCCGACCGAGAGTATGGTTGCCGCGTTCATGGGTACCGAGTACGACACCGGTCTGAACCTTGAAGCGTTCACGCCCATCCGCGAGTACTTCATGACCTTGCGTGAGAAGTATATCAAATCGGGACTCTTAGACCCGAAGATGCTCGCGACCGACGCCAAGGCGCTGATCTATCAGGTTCCCGGCGGCATGCTGTCGAACCTGCTGTCTCAGCTCAAGCAGGCCGGCAAAGAGGATCAGCTCACCGAGGTGCTCAACGAGGTTCCGCGTGTGCGTAAGGACAGCGGTTATCCGCCTCTGGTTACCCCGACCTCTCAGATCGTCGGCACCCAGGCGGTGTTCAACGTCATCATGGGCGAGCGCTACAAGATGTGCACCACCGAGTTCAAGGATCTGGTCGCCGGCAAGTACGGCACCACTCCCATGCCCATCGACCCGGAGTTCCGCAAGAAGATCATCGGCGATATGACGCCCATCGACTGCCGTCCCGCCGACCTCTTAGAGCCGGAGCTTGAAAAGCTGCGCGCCGAGATTCCGCAGTATATCGAGCAGGAAGAGGACGTCCTCAGCTACGCCCAGTTCCAGAAGGTCGCGATCGACTTCTTTGAGAAGCGCCGCAACAGTAAGCTCGGTATCAACTCTGATCTGCTTGACAAAGCAAACAAGGTTCATCCTGTATAAAACAAGTCCGGAGGGCATATATGCCTTCCGGATTTTTGTCAGTATGCGCATTTTTCGGTCAATCTCGATAAAAGCATTTTGTGTTAATTTTACCAGAGTTTTCTGCTAGAATTGAAAGGTGTAAAACTATATAATACTACTATAGGATAAAAATTACTTTAGGAGGTAAATTGATATGAAAAAAGTAGCAGCACTTGTACTGGCTGTGCTTTTGATCTTCGCCGCGCTGCCGTTCACGGTAAGCGCAGCCGAAGAAAAAGGCGCGCCGTCAACCTTTGCGTCTGAGCCTGCGCTCTATGTTCACGCGGTCAGCAATTCCGCCGACGCGGAGGCATGGCAGATGTGGCAGAGCGTGCATGACGAGGATTTCAACGTCAGCAAGCCGAACGAAAAGTACTTCTTCCTGCCGTCTTCCGCGGGAACCGCTTCCGTCGACGTCTACAACGGATTTGATTCCGCGGTGACCGTCAACGGCACATCGATCCCGTCGAAATCCACCGCGGCTGTCAGCTATGCGGCTGATACCGCCTACACGGTCAGTGTCGGCGGCACAACCTACTCGCTGACGATGATGAGATCGAATGCCGAAGCCGCGATTTACATCAACAATCCCGATGCGGACGGCAACGGCACCGACCTGATGTCTTATCTGAACGCTACCAAGGAAAACAGCGCCAAGGCGACCGGCGCGATTGTCGCTCCCGACGGTACGATCGACAATACCACCGTCAAGAAGATCAAGGGCAGAGGCAATACCTCGTGGGACAAGCCGAAGAAGGGCTATAACATCACCTATGATAAGAAGGTCGGTATCGCCGGCATGGCGAAGAACAAAAAGTATTCTATCCTGCCGAACTACCAGGATGATTCCCTGTCCCGCAACCGTATTCTTTACGATCTCTCCGACGCTGTCGGCATGCCTTACGCTTCTGATTCGCGCTATGTCGATTTCTACGTCAACGGCTTCTACTGGGGCTCTTATCTGATGGCGGAGAAGGTTGAGCCGGGCAGTCTGGTACCCGAGGTGACCGACGACTGCTACCTTAACGAGGACGGTTCGATCAAGAAGGATTTCCCCTTTATCGCCGAGGTAGACGCAAGCGCGACCGGCGACGACTACTATGTTTCCACCAACAGTCTCAAGATTACCATCAAGGCTCCCGAGGTTGACCCCGGTCAGCCCGGTTATGACGAGGTCAAAGCGTATGTCAAAGAGAAGTTCAGCGAGTTCTATAACGCGACCAACGTGACGTCCACCAACCTTGCCGACTACGCCGATATCGACTCTGTCGCAAAGCTCTATCTCATCAACGAGCTGGGCAAAAACTGGGACAGCGGCGTTTCTTCCACCTTCTTCACCTATAAGCAAGACGAGAACGGCAAGTACAAGTTCTACGGTTCGCCCGTATGGGATTATGACAACTCCATGGGCAACGCGGTAGGCGTGGGCTGGGATCTTCGCACGATCGGCGTCAGCGACTATGAAGAATACACCGGCTGGTGGTGCCAGCATAAGGGCAAATCTTCCTCAACCAGCAGACGTTCCTCCAATATCATCGCGCGTATTTCTCAGAACCCCGACATCATGGCGGCTGTTCCGAGGATTTGGTTTGAAAAATTTGTACCTGCCTTGAAGCACTTCTCAGGCGAGCTGTACAGCGCGCGTATCGAGCAGGAGCTGTACACCCGCAGCGAGTATTATGATCTGGTTAAAAACAGCGCCGAGATGAACTACAAGAGCGGCTGGCTGCTGAACACCGGCTCCTGGATCGCCGATCATTCAAGCCTCTATAAGGCGACCTATAACGACAGCACGAAGAAGATGGAGGTTGCTTCCACTGCGACCCGTTACGCGCAGAACTTTGACGATATGTACGCGTATGCGTGTGATTGGATGCTCAGCCGCGGTGCATGGCTCTCTGAGCAGTACGCGCCGAGCTATACGCCCACCCGTATTTTAGGCGACGTTAACGGCGACAAAGAAACAAATATTGTTGACGTTACCTATATCCAGCGCTATGATGCGATGATACTTGATCTTGACGCCGATCAGCTTGATCGCGGCGACGTTGACCGCAACGGCGAGACAAATATCATCGACGTGACCTATATCCAGCGTTATGAAGCGTTCATGGATACGGTTCCCGGTATCGGCGAGACTTTCTGATAGGATAAATGACAGCGGACTGTCGCACAGGCAGTCCGCTTTTTTGCTTTACAGGAAACTGATCGTTTCCCGTAAAGTAAAAACAGATTAATATTCCCCGCTCAGTTGCACGCTGCGCGCGCACGAGCGATGGGTATACGAAAGCGGACGCGCTTGGTGCG
>CACWTM010000066.1 GCA_902763855.1 uncultured Ruminococcus sp.
ACAAAACCGCATGGATAAGCCGATCAGCCTGTCCATGCGGTATTCTGCATAAAAGATGCCCTTGTCCTCTGATTATTCCTCGTTATCCTCAAATGAAAAGTCGTTCAGCTCTTTGAAGTCGAGGAACTCGGCGAGGGTCATGTTCAGCGCGCTTGCCATCTTGTGGAGGTTCACCACGCCGGGATTGCCCGTCCTGCCGTTAACGATATTGTCGATGGATGACTGGCGCACGTTGCTCATCTTGGCGAGCTGATTGATCGAGATCCCGCGCTTCTTGCACAGGCAGCGGATGCGGTTCGCATAGATTTCACCATAAGTCATATCAAAAACTCCCATACTATCATTATTACCCAAATTCGATTAATGTAATGATAATATGGGATTTTAAATTATTACCTGAATATAGGTTGACAATAAAAATAATCTTCGCTACACTTTACTTTAATATAGGTAATAGAGGTGTAGCGAATGGCATCATGTACATTCTTCGGGCATCGAGACTGTTCGAGCAGTATCAAAGAGAAGTTGCATGAGGAGATAGAGCGGCTGATTAGTCATCATCGTGTCAATACCTTTTACGTCGGCACGCAGGGCAACTTTGACCGCATGGCGTATGCGGCTCTGATTGAACTTCGCAAACGGTATCAGCATATCAAAATCTACCATGTCCTTGCCTATATGCCGAAGCCGGGTGATGACGGCACAGCCGACACCATCGTCCCGGAGGGGGTAGAGAACGCACACCCGCGCTACGCCATCGTCCACCGAAACAATTGGATGATCGACCACAGCGATTATGTGATCGCCTATGTGATGCACACCTTTGGTGGCGCGTATCAGGCGGTTGAGAGCGCTAGAAAAAAGGGAAAGATAATGATACAGGTAAGATGATTTTATCAACGCAAGTATTCGGCTGATACTTGCGTTTACTTTTACAATCAGCGAAAAAAGTTTTCAAGCACGGTTCAAAGTCCAATAAAGCGCCGTATCCTTGTGTTATACTGTGTACAAGGAAAAGATTTTTCATCATATAAGGAGGAAATGTCATGAAATTCAAGATCGGATTCAGCGCGGAAGAAAAGAAAGAGAACACTGCACGAGAGGTTCAGCAGGATTCAAAAGCCGAGGTCAAGCCCAAGCCCTCGCTGGTGGATATCCGCTTCCCCGATATCTACAAAAGCTACACCTATTATAACGACCGCTTCGACCTGCATGAGGGCGATACCGTCTTTGTCGACGGCAAGCTCGAAGGGATTGCGGGCAGGGTCGTTGCCGTTACCTACAATTTCAAGATCAAGCTGTCCGACTACAAGCGCGTCATCAGCGTTGCCGATACCGACGTGAAGGGTCAGCTGTATTTCCATAAGGCGAAGGTCGTTTCATTCGACCCCGCTACCATTCCGTTCGGAAAGATCGCGTCATGGTATTTCCCTCCGACAGATCCCGAGGATATCGTCAGCGGAGAGGATGACAGCACGATCCTTCTCGATAAGCCCGAAACGTGGAAGGCTGACATCGACCCGAGCGAGTATGAGGATATCGACGATTACCTCGGCGTGGTGTATCTCAGCCTTGATAACGGCGCAGGCAAAGCGATCGTGAAGGGGAGGAGTCATCATGCAGTCGAGTTCTTCTATGAGAACGGCGAAATCAGCAAGCTCACCTGCGACTGCTACAGCGCGGGAATGTGCGAGCATGAGATCGCGGCGCTGTTTGAGCTTAGACACAAGCTGAAATGGATCGAGGAAAACTACGCCGATGATTTTCAGAAAACAGCCTATTTTGCGGAGCTTGACAAAGCGGCGTTCTGCAATATGGTGCTAATGAGCCGACAGAACGGCTCATTCCAAATCGGATAAATCACAAAGGAGTGTCATTTATGAAAACAATCAAAGAGTTAGCAAGCACGGGTGAGCGCGTGTATGTTCACCTCAAGGACGAAGAAACAGCAATGAGCTTTCTGCGACAGGCAGAGTCGGAAGGCTTCACCTTTGGGGACGGCGTCAGCCCAACCGACCGCCATTGGTCTGATCTCTATGCGATCCATGAAGACGGTACGATGAACTATGTCGGCTCGGTTGGGCGGATTGAGTACGCCTCGGGCGCGGATAGCTGTGTCAGGGTAGAGTATCAAGAATTGTTGTAACAGATGACTGGAGGTGTCGTTATGAGTAAACATGATGATTTCTTAGACGATTATATCGGGTACAGAATCTTTGAGGACAGTATGAAAGGATCGGGCGGCAAGCCTCCGAAAAAGAATACAGGCTGCGGCTGCGGAACATGGGCGGTGCTGATCTGCATTGTGATATTTTTACTTGGCGTTTTCGGTTCTTGCTCAAAGAGCAGTCCGTCCCGCTATTCAAGCTCAAATCACAGCTACGGCACCTCCTATTCATTCTATAGCAAGTCATCCTATAGCTCGTCATCCAAATCCAATTCAAGCGCTTCATCAGGCAGTAAGCCCGCTTCAAGCAACACCTCCAAATCTTTTGCTTCAAGCAAATATAAATCCTCTTCATCCGCAAAGAAATCCTCCGATCCCTACGACGCCAAATCCTACGTTCACCCGGATGATTTCTACTACGACAACCGTGAAGACTTTTGGGATTACGAGGATGCAGAGGACTATTACAACGAGCATAAGAATGATTGACAGCAAGCAAAACCCTGCTATAATTGTACTCATAGAAACGTGATCGAATGAGAGGAATAGCATGACCGAAGTAGTAGCGGCGCTGATATGGGATGGGGAAAAATTCCTGATCTGTCAGCGGCCAGAACATAAAGCGAGAGGGCTTTTGTGGGAGTATGTCGGCGGTAAGGTTGAAGCCGGTGAAACGAAAGAGGAAGCCCTCGTCAGAGAGTGTAAGGAAGAGCTGGATGTGACGATCTTCGTCGGTGACGTATTTATGGATGTCATACACGAATACCCCGACATCACGGTTCACCTCACGCTGTTCCATGCTCAGATCGTGAGCGGTGAGATCAAGCTCTTGGAGCATAACGCCGTCGCGTGGATCACACCCGATGAGATCCCAAACTACGCCTTCTGTCCCGCGGACAAGGAGATCAACGAGAGAATAGCAACACATATGAGAGGTGATTGAATCTATGAATAAAGATAATCTTCACGAATTGATAAACCGATATGAAAACAATTATCACTTGGTAACAACAGCACCGACTGAAGAGAAGTTTAAGTGGGGTGCTGTGCGTGGGTTCAGAGATGTTTGGTTTACGGATAACGCTCAAGCTATGCCTTTTTCCGAGTTGTTCAGCGCAGCTGCAAAGGAAAGCTCTGTACTGATCAACAACAGTATGATTTCGCCTACAATCGGCATAGTAAAGATGGCGGAGCAGTCAGAGGAGGTCGAACGTCTTTTCCGTGAGGTGCTGTTTGCCGATTATACAACAGTGAGCGAGCTTCAAGATCATATGGATCAATTCTTGGAGGGGATTGAGATAATCAGGCAGAAGCTATTTCCTCGTTTCTATCGCTATAAACAAGATCGTCATGCGGCTTCATGCTATCTATCCTTCTACGCGCCCGAGAAGCATTTCATTTACAGGTACAGTGAAGCTGAGGAGTTTGCACAGTACATAGAGTTTGGCAAGGACCTTGGTTCGGGCAGTGATTTCAAACTGGAGAATTATTATGAGTTAGCTGAAATTGTTGTTGAAGCCTTAAAAGAGCACCCGTCTCTGATTGAGAAGTATAACGCATTTTTCAAAGATAACGATCAATATTATTATGATCAAAGTTTGCATATAATGGCTTTTGATTTGATGTATTGCAGTCGCTGTTACAACTTTTACAGCGGACTGCATCACGCCAATAAAAAAGACAGTATTAAAGCTTACACCGAACAGCAATTGAAGGAAAAAGAAGCCGCAGAACGTATTAAGAGAATAACAGAACTTGAAGATGCAATCCACGAATTGGATGTGCAGATGGAACCGTATGAGGAGATATCCTTACTCGGAGTTGAGGTAACAGAGAGAACAAACGGTACAGGAACAGTTATAGCTCAGGATGGTGGCATGATTACTGTTCGTTTTTCGAGCAAAACTACTTCCTATATCATTAATAAAAAATATAAGATGCGTCCCCGCTTCGAGAATGATGATGAGATCGTCGAAGCCTTCACCGAATTGGATAACTTGAAAGAGCAAAAAGCCAAGCTGGAGAAAGAACTTGGGAAACTATGACAATTAAAGAGAATTGCAAAAGATTATCATTTGAAGTAGCCGACTACGAATACCCTGGGTATAAATCTACGGAGTCAGGATTTGATCACGACGCGAATTGGCTTATGGTGTCGGTGGTATATTCTGATGATAAAGGAACCTACACATATAAGGATGCTTGCCTTTTGACAGTTGAGTTGGAAAGCTTGATAGCAGATTTATCAGAAATAATTAGCGGTAAAGAATCGCTGTCTATTTCTGATTTTTTGGAACCGTATCTTAAGATCGTGGCTGTAAGAGCGGGCGAACAAATAGTTATTGGGGTGGAGTTTGTTTACGATACTTCCGATGGCATTTGGAAGTCACATAAACTGTCAGAAATGATAAGACATGAGGATGCGCTCCTTCTGATAGACGAGCTTAAGAATATGAATGAGAGATATCCGCAGAGATAATCTTCCTCGCATGGCATTTGAAAAGATAACATGAACAACGAACAAACCGAAAGAAAAATATGCGCGGCGATCTGTCAAAGCGAGGGGCTGAAAGCCCGTGAGATCGCTCGAAAGCTCGACCTCGACCGCAGCACAGTGAACCATGTCCTGTACAACTCGTCTCTGCTCAGAGAGCTGTGCTATCAGGACGCGGCCTACCGCTGGCATGGGATCATCCGTCAGTCAAGACTCCACACGGGCTTGTATGATTTTTCGGGGTACTATTCCTTCGTATCCGAGTTTCTCGAGCTGACCGAGGACGAATGGATGGACAGGATGACCGAGGGCTGTCAAAGGATCGGGCGGAATCTGAACGATACGCGCGGACTGCTCCATTCCTTCCGTGACTGCCGTGAGCAGATGGTGGGACTGTTCCATGACCTGCGCGAGATGATGGGTGAGGGCTGTCTTGACTGGGAGATTGCCTTTGAGTTCCGCTTGAAGCGGGCGCGCTATGTGCGGATTTACGCGGACGTTCTGGTCATCACCGAGAACCGCGTGTTCTCGCTGGAGTTCAAGATGAAGGACAAGGTCGATCCCGACGAGGTGTCTCAAGCGGCGAAGTATCTGCCGTATCTGGAGATCGTGTTCGGCACGGATTATGAGGTGATCCCCGCGCTGGTACTCACTGCGGCGAATGAATTATTTGAGTTCGCGTCGATCGGAAAGAGCGATTTCATCCTCCCTGTTTGCTCGGGAGATATGCTCTTCAACGTATTCGACGAGTATCTGGGATTTCTCTCCGACGGAGAGGAACAGAGAAACTGAGGTCTGTATGAACTACTCAGCCAACATCAACGGAATTGAATACAGCGTGAGCTACAGCGACGGCTTGGTCAACGGCACACTGATCCCGCTGCTGCGACACTTATCACAAATGCATACAGAGAAAGGGAGCCGCGTTATCGTGATGCTCGCGGCGCCTCCGGGGACGGGCAAAAGCACGCTCGTCAGCTTTTTGGAGCGTTTGTCGAAGTCGGTCATCCCGGATAAGAGGGTGCAGGCTGTCGGTATGGACGGCTTCCACCATAGGCAGGACTATCTGCTGACGCACACGGTCGAGCTGGACGGTGAGCAGATCCCCATGGCGAGGATCAAGGGTGCGCCGATCACCTTCGATCTGGATGCCCTCACGAGGAAGATTAAGGAAGTATCGGAGGGAAACATCTGCCGTTGGCCGCACTATGACCGTCAGCTCCATGATCCCGTGGATGGCGCGATCACCATCGACGCCGACATCGTGCTGATCGAGGGCAATTACCTTCTGCTCGACGCGGACGGTTGGCGCGACCTGTCCCGATTTGCGGACTACACGATTGTCCTCACAGCGGACGAGGATATGCTCCGTGAAAGGCTGATCGGGCGAAAGATGAAAACAGGAATGACGCGGGAGGACGCGGAGCGCTTCGTCGCGTTCAGCGATATGCCGAATGTACGCCTGTGCCTCGACAAGATGATGAAAGCGGATCTCGAGCTGTGCGTGTGAAGATCCGGAACAGGAGCATGATATGAAAAACGAAAAGCAACCGAATCCGAACGTCATCCACCCGATCAAAGGGTACGACAAAGAGATCTACATCAAGCCCGCGATCACCAATCCCAATATCATTGTCGGTGATTTTTCCTATATTGCCGATTCTGATTTTGAAAGCCATGTGACACATCATTATGCGTGGAACGGAGATAAACTGATCATCGGCAGATTCTGTCAGATAGCCGCGGGCGTGGAATTTGTCATGAACGGCGCGAACCATCAGATGAACGCTGTGACGACATTCCCGTTCTATACGCTGGAGGGTTGGGATATGGAGTCACCGGCAGCGACCGATATGCCGCTCAAAGGCGATACCGTCATCGGAAATGATGTATGGATCGGGCAAAATGCCGTGATCCTGCCCGGGGTTCATATCGGTGACGGAGCGATCATTGGTGCGAACAGCATTGTCGGCAGTGATGTGGAACCGTACACCATCGTCGCCGGAAATCCTGCGAAGGTTGTGCGAAAGCGCTTTGATGATGAGCTGATCGATTTGCTCCTGTCCTTCCGCTGGTGGGATAAAAGCATCGACGAAATAAACGACCTGATCCCGATACTGACTTGCAGTGATCTAACGAAGGTCAAGGAAGAAATAGAGGCAAGGCTATGATCGTACTGATCACAGGAGCATCTCACACAGGAAAAACGATTCTGGCGCAGAAGCTGCTCGAAAAATATCACTATCCATATCTGTCGATCGACCATCTGAAAATGGGTCTTATTCGCAGCGGCAATACCGACCTTACGCCAATGGACGACGATGACAAGCTCACAGCGTACCTCTGGCCGATCGTGCGCGAGATGATCAAGACCGCGATCGAGAACGACCAAAACTTGATCGTGGAGGGCTGTTATATCCCGTTCGATTGGCGAAAGGATTTTGATGAACGATACTTACCGTCGATCCAATTTATCTGTCTTTGCATGACGGATGCGTATATCGACGCGCATTTTGACGAGATCATCGAGCACGCCTCGGATATCGAGCAAAGACTGGATGGTAGCTGGTGCACGATCGAGAGTTTGAAAGCCGACAATCACAGATATATCGAGGGTTTTGAAAAAAGCGGAGAGAAGGTCACAATGATCGAGAACGCTTATAACCTGTCGGTAGCAGAGAATTGAGGTTAATCGATGAGTAACAGTACATTTCTGGAAAACTATTATAACGGATATGATGAAGAGGGACGGCTCGAAAACAGCCGTGTCGGCAGGGTGGAATATCTCACCACGCGACGGTATCTTGATCCTCTGTTGACCGCAGACTGCAAGATCGCCGAGATCGGCGCGGGCACAGGCAGATATAGCGTTACACTCGCCAAAGAGGGATACGACGTCACCGCAGTGGAGCTGGTACAGCACAATCTGGATATTCTTACCGGCAAGCTCGACGGCAGTGAGAATATCCGGACACACCTCGGTAACGCGCTCGATCTGCATATGCTCGGGGACAACACCTATGATGTCACTCTCCTGCTCGGCCCGATGTATCACCTGTATTCTGAAGTTGATAAGACAAAAGCGCTGAAGGAAGCGGTCAGGATCACCAAACCGGGCGGTCATATTCTGGTTGCCTATTGTATGAATGAAGCAACGGTCATTCAATATGTTTTCGGCTGCAATCAGCTGAAATCGGTAATGGATTTGAATATGCTCACCGACGACTGGAAGTGCGTCAGTGAGCCGAAAGACCTTTTTGAAATGGTTCGAACAGAGGACATCGAACGACTGAATGCGGCTGTCCCGGTCGAGCGGATGAAGCTCGTCGCCACAGATGGAGCGAGCCGCTATATCCGTGAATATCTGGAAGAAATGGACGATCTGACATTTGACAAATGGCTGTCCTATCATTTCGCGACCTGCGAGAGACAGGATCTGATCGGCGCGACCAATCACAGCTTGGACATATTGAGAAAACGATAAAGCTGCGCGGAGGTGCAACATGGGACTGTTTGCTAAGAAATACAAGATCGACTACTGCGGTCAGAAGATGGCGTATCCAAACGCGAAGGACGAGTACAGAGCAGGAGAAAAGGTGACGCTGTACTTTGATATGATCGCCACGGATACGAACTATTCATTCACCCTTGACGGGGCTGAGCTGATGAGGGACTATGATCCGAAGAAGGGCTTTGTCCTGAGCTTCACCATGCCCGATCACGATGTAAAGCTACATTGCTTTTCACACAACTCGATGCTTATAGATACGCCGGACTATGACGCTGAGGATCATAAGCTCGAAGAGAAATAATGAACCGATAAATCGATATTCACGGAGATATATAAATGATTGGAGATATTGTTAAAGTAACAGTCGACAGACCGCTTGGGAGTTATCATCCAAAACACAGGGATATTTATTATCCGATTAATTATGGATATGTTAAAGGCGTTCTTGCGCCTGATGGCGAGGAGCAAGATGCCTATATTCTCGGTGTAAATCAAGCGATTGATGAATTCACAGGTAAGATTATTGCAATCATACATCGAATAAATGATATTGAGGATAAGTGGGTAGTTTGTCCGGTTGACTGTACCTATACAAAAGAAGAAATACTTGAACAAGTGTTCTTTCAAGAGCAATACTTTCAAACTGAAATAATAATGTAAATTAAGATTTGGCGGAGAATGTTATTAGTATCGGAATGAAACGAGGAACTGTATACCTTGAAGAACATCAAACGCTTTGGGAGGTAAATGATGTATTTTGATGATTTGAAACTCGACATGACAGCCGACACAGCGCCTACGGTCATTGAGAAAGGGAAAATGCTGCAGTTTGCGTATGACTATGATAACGTTCCGCTTCATACCGATGAAGAATACGCAAAGACCACGCATTTCGGAAAACTGATTGCTCCGGGCGTGATGTCGTTTATGGCGGTATGGGCAAAGTATTTGGAGGTCGATTTCTTCGGTGAGCAGCTGCTCGCGGGCAAGTCAACCAAGATCGAATGGCTCAAGCCGGTCTTTGCGGATGATGTGCTGACCGCGGAAGCGACCGTGACAAGGCTCGTCAAACGCAGCGAGAAAAACGGTCTTGCGGAAATGTCAATGGAAATATACAACCAAAACGACGAGCTTGTTATGACAGCTGTGACCGAAGCAATCGTGAAATGCCGATTCAACAGCGATTAGAATAAGGCTTGGAAGAAATAATAGATAATACTTTTCCAAATAAAACGCAGGCTGTGCCCTCATTGAGAGAGTACAGCCTGCCTGTTTATCGCCGATTTTTTATCACCGATTTTTTCGTTATCGCCGATTTTTTGCGTGCGGGTCATCCGACAGCGCCTTTAAATCAATACTCCGTTGCAGTGGTCGATCTCGTGCTGAATGATCTGCGCGGTGAAGCCCGTGTAACTTGCCGTTTTCCAAGTGAAGCTGCTGTCCTGAAACTTCACGCGGATGGTCTTGTAGCGAGTGGTCGGTCTCGGCCCTCCGAGCAGGGAGAGACACCCTTCCTCGGTTTGAAAAGCACCTGACTTGCTCACGATCTCGGGATTATACATCACGGTGTATCTGCCGTTATCATTGAATGCGATGATGCGCTTGGTGACGCCGATCATATTCGCTGCCATGCCGACGCAGGTCTCACGGTGCGCCATGAGCGTGTCGAGAAGATCTCGCCCGACGAGGATATCTTCTTTTGTCGCGTCCTTTGATTTGATCCCCAAAAACAGCGGGTCATGCACTAATTCTTTGACCATTCTTCCGTCCTCCGCTTCTTGCTTGTTCAGCAAAATCATATCATAAAACACCGTGCTTTACAATAGACAGTCGGGCAAATATTACCTCGCCTTATCAAAGAAAAGCCCTCGCTCGGCAAACAGCGCTTTGTTACATTCAGCAAATAATCTTTCTCTTTATTTGTCGGTATTGCCGCTGGATATTCGGCGTGGGTTGTGGTAGTGTTGTAGCCGTAAGGGAGTGATACCGTGAGTATACTAAACGAGTTCTTCTACGGCAATCTCACGCCGTATGAGTATCGGCAGAGCAAGGAAACAAAGGCGATGAATGCCAAGATGCTGGATGATGAAGAGGCGTTGATCGGAAACCTGCCCGAATCGGAGCATGCGCAGAGAGACCTTCTCGAGGAGCTGTTCCGAGACCGAACGACCCTGACCGCGCTTTCGGAGCGTGACGCATACATCGAAGGCTTCAAAGCGGGAGCGCGCTTCATGCTCGAGATACTGTCATAACAAGAGAAAAACCGAAGCAGTCCGCAAAATACGCGGATTGTTTCGGCTTTTTCTATACCGATCAAATACTTCGCAGACTTGCATTTACTTTTACAAATCAACGTCGGGTCGGGGTTCAAAATTCAAAGTCCCGTTTATTGTCATAATGCCGTTGTATAATAAGTGTACAGTCAAGGTTTTGGAGGCCTTGACGGACCTCCTGAATACAAAGATCTGTCTCAATTCTCACTGTGTTTGAAGCGTTGAACCGTCAAACAATACATACGTGAGAAAACTGAGGCGCCTGCTGGCTTCGGCGTTCTTGTGTATGGATCAATGAAAAATCTTACTGATTAGGAGGTTTGATATTATAAGCACACAAACTTTTCTCGCGCGTTGCTGCGGCGCAAAGGCGGTGAGAGACTGATGACGAAGCAGAGTACGTACACAAGTTACGAACAGCTTCCGCTGTTTCTTGACGCCAAATTGCTCAGCGCCCTGCTCGGTATTTCGAGATCGGGCGTGTATGAGCTGATGCATGAAGCGGGCTTCCCTTCCGTAAGGATCGGCTCGCGTATCGTCGTCCCCTCAAAGGATTTCCTCGAGTGGATCGACGCGCATAAGGGTGAAGAAATATGAACAAAGCCTCTCTTTCGAACGCATTTATCGTACCGAACGAGGTCTTCTGCGTCTTGCTGTAGGCGGTCAGATACCTGCGCCGGTTGTATGTCCCGCTCATCAGTGGATACTCGTAGCTCGAAGCGTCCTGACCTTCCGCAAAATCATAGACCTGCGGAAAGGCGTACGGCACCTTGTTGTAATCGTCCCAGTACGCGAGGATCGGAATGAACGGCTGCGGAGCGGCGTCGTCCGTGAAGTTGTACTTTCCCGTCATCCAGTTTTTCGCGGCGTAGTAGGTGTTGGACGTTCCGCGGTAGGTCTTGCCGAGGTTCTCCGGCGTATCGTAGATCTGCCAGTTCCAGCCGTAAGCCGG
>CACWTM010000067.1 GCA_902763855.1 uncultured Ruminococcus sp.
TTGATGCGATTCTATGCTGAGTATAAACAGCGTATAAATACTATTCGTTCTCGAAAGCTAAGGCTGCCGCAAAAACTTCTCGTTTTGCGACAGCCCCTTTATTCTTACTCTTTATTCTCTTTATTCTCTTTATTCCCTTTATCGTCTTTCTCTTCTTCTTTGCCGGATTTATCGTCTTTCTTGCCCCAAATAACGTCCAGCCCCGTCGCAACCAGATCCTTGAGCATCTGCTGGATACTGCTCTTACTCTCGTCGTCCACCTCGGACATCGCCTTGGTAAACGACTTATAGGATTCAATCTTGTTTTTATTCAGCTCACCGGCGGTCTGCGCGCCCGAAGCCATCGTAGAGTCAAAAAATACATCAACCAGCGTACGCCGCTTGTCATCCTCCTGATTGCCGAGCCACTTGCTCAGCGTATCTTCCACAAAGCTGCTCAGCGGCGAACGCGCGTCTGCCTCCTCAAACCGCGTTCCGTCAATACACCACGTCATCGGGTCATGCTGTGAAAAACCCTTCGCGCTGCTCTTGATATAGCGTCGTTCCTCAGAGTCTGTCAGCAGGATGCCGACGATCGACTGGTCGGGGATGAATTTGACGATCTTGTCACGCACGGCGCGATACCCTTCACGCCCGGTGATTTCTTCTCGAAATCCCGGCCCGTCATTGGAGTAAATCCTCTCGATGCGGTTGTCGCGAATCTCGCTGTCGCAGAACGCCGAAGCATACACGGCGAAGTTGCCGCCCTTGCTGTGACCGCCGACGATCAGCCGGCCGTTGGTCTGCCGTGCGACATTCTCAAGATATTCTACCGCCAGCCGCTGACCGGGTGTTTCATCCATAAAACTGAGATTGAAATCCTCACGCCAGCCCACGATGGAGTCGTCCGTTCCGCGAAAGGCGACATACGCTTCATCGCTGCGATAAAGGAAAGTCACGGCGGCAAACTGCATATGCTGCTCTTCGTCGATCGCGCTCCGGTAAAAACAGCACATCACATTCTTAAAGCGCGGGGCTTCCATCGCCTTCTTCAAAACGGGCAGAGGATCGTTAAAAACAGGACGCTCCTCGCCCGCGGTTTTCTCGATATACTGCTCACCCATCTGGGCGATCGTCATCGCACGACCGGTGTCGGGGCCGACAATCTCGTCCATCGCGACGTACGAAAGCTCCGAAAAGATCAGGTTGTCAACTTCGTTCAGCCCTTCGTCCCTGAAACTGACGTTTCCGTGTGTTTCGATGTATTCCATCAGGTTCATCCTATCACTCCCTGCCGTTGATTTTCAACTATTGTAACATATGAATCACGATTTGTCCAATTGCAAAAAAAGGCGCCTCTGCCGAGACGCCTTACAAGGTTAAATTTTATTGATACGACCGCGGTTTTTCAGCGCGCGTCTTATATCGAGAATGATGATAATCACCGTCATGATGATAACAATCAGCAAAATTGCTCCCACAGTCCAAACCGCAGCGGGATTCACAGCCTTTTTCTCAACAGAGCTGACCTCGGCGGAAGAGGAACACGCCTCTACAAAACGCTTTTGCATATAGGCGTAGATATCGTCGTCGAGATTCGAGAAAGTGTAGCACTTGTCAAGATATTCATCAGGCGGATTAATCAGCTCGCTTGCGAGCATTTCCTCGTCGATCAGCTCCAGCGCGGCGGTGTTCGGCGTACCGTAAGTGATGTACTCCGAGTTTGCCGCGGCAACCTCCGGTTCGCACATGAAGTTGATGAACAACTCCGCGTTCTCCTTGTTCTTGCAGTTTGCCGGAATACACATCGCGTCATTGAAGAGATTTGATCCTTCCTCAGGCAGGCAGTAGTCAAGGTTCTCGTTGTTCTCCATCATCGTCCAGATATCGCCGGCATAGTAGGTGCACAGACCGCTCTGATTGCCCTCCATCTCAGCAAACACCTGGTCCATCACATACTTTTTCAGCACCGACTTCTGCTCGATCAGCTTGTCAGTCGCGCGGTCGATATCCTCGCGCGTAAAGCTTGTCGCGCCCGGGTCGATCGGCGGGTCGCACAGCTGCATCGCGATCGCCATCGCGTCGCGCGAGTTGTTGAACATCAGGATACCCGTGTCCTTATACTGCGGATCCCACAGGTCTTTAAATCCCGTGATCGAGCCTTCCTCGATCATTTCGGTGTTGTAGCCGATCGCGACAAAGTTCCACGAATACGGCACACTGTATTCGTTATCGGGGTCATACGCCATATTCTTAAATCGCTCGTCAATATATTTGTAGTTCGGGATATTGTCGAAATCGAGCTTTGCGAGCATGCCCTCCTCGCGCAGACGGGATACCATGTAGTCGGAGGGAAAGATCACGTCGTAGGTGGAGTTAGAGTTGGTCAGAACGTTATACAATTCCTCGTTCGTCTCGAAGTTGGTGTAATTCACCTTGATGTTGTACTTCTTCTCAAACTCGTCGATCACGTCCATCGCGCCGTCGTCACCCGGAGAGATATACTCGCCCCAGTTGTAGACGTTAACCTCGCCCTGATATCCTGCGGCAGAGCTGTTATCTTCCTCATCCTCGCCGTCCTCAGCGTCAACACTGTTTGAGGAGCATGCGGAAAGAGCGATCAGAGAGCCGAGCATCAGGAGGGCGACAATCAGCGACAAAATTCTTTTCATCGGGCCGCCTCCTTACTTTTGCGCATAGACACAAAGTTATAGATCAGCAGGATCGCCATAACGACCACGAACATGATCGCCGAAAGCGCGTTCGCCTTGGGGTTGATACGCTGGTGGGTCATGGTGTAGATCTGCACCGGCAGGGTCTGGAACCGCGATCCGCGCGTAAAGTAGGTGATGACAAAATCGTCCAGCGAGTAGGTAAAGCTGATGAGAAAGCCCGACAGAATACCGGGCAGCAGTTCATGAAACACCACCTTGAAGAACGCCTGTGCCGGCGAACACCCGAGGTCGAGCGCCGCCTCATAGAGCGACGAATCCATCCGGCGGATACGGGGCGTGACGTTGAGGATAACATACGGTGTGCAAAAACCGATATGCGCCAAAAGCACCGTCCAAAAGCCCATCTCAAAGCCCATCATCACACCCGCGAAGGTAAACAGGAGCATCAGCGAGACGCCCGTGACAATCTCGGGGTTGATGATCGGAATGTTGGAAACATTTTGCAGAGCGGAGCGTACCCCACCCTTGAAATTATAGATACCGATCGCGGCAAGCGTTCCGAGCACAGTCGAAATCACCGACGCGAGGATCGCGATAATCAGCGTGTTATACAAACTGCCCATGATCTGGGCGTCGTTGAAGAGCGCCTCGTACCACTTGAGGGTAAAGCCTTTCCAAACAGAAGTTTTACCGTTGTTAAAGGAGTAAGCGATCAGATAGACGATCGGCAGGTAGAGGAATGCCATGATGACGGCAAAATAGATCTTGGAGCCCAGCTTTTTCATCAGTTTACCGCCTCCTTATCTCCGAATCGGTTCATAAAGACCAGGAAGCCGAGGATAACCACCATCAGCACGACGGCAATCGCCGAGCCGGTGTGGTGATCGCTCTGGAACACACGCTCGATGACGTCGCCGATCATGAACTGGGTGCCGCCGAGGTACTGGGCGACCAGGAAGGTCGACGCTGTCGGAACGAACACCATCGTCACACCGGAGATGATTCCGGGCACAGACAGAGGAAAGATTACCTTGCGAAAGACATGAAAGCCGTTGCATCCGAGATCCTGCGCCGCCTCATAGAGCGACGGGTCTATCTTGCTCATAACAGTGTGCAGGGGCAGTACCATAAAGGGCAAAAACTCATACACCATGCCCACGATAACCGCGCCGGAGTTACCGATCAGGGTCACGTCGATCCCGAAAAGGTTCAAAATCATATCGAGAGGGCCGTAGTTCTGCAAGATCAGCACCCATGCGTAGATACGCAGGAGAAAGTTCATCCACATCGGCACCATCAAAAACATGATAATCATGCTCTGGGCGCGTTCGGAAGCACGAGAAATCGAGTAAGCCAACGGATACGCCAGCACCAGGCAAATGAGCGTCGAAATCAGCGCGATCCACAGCGAATAGAGAAACACCTCGCTGTACACCGAAGCGTTTTGGAAGGATTCGAGCGAAAAACGGCCCTCGGCGTCCGTAAAAGCGAAGTAGACAACCATAATCAGCGGAACAATGGTAAAGACCAGCATCCAGCCGATGTACGGGATAGCGGGACGTTTACTTCTCATCTGCCGTTACCTCGCTGATCTCAGCCTTGCCGAAATCGAAGCAGAGCGGCACATAGGTCGCGACCTGCTCGTCGATATCGCTCTGCATGATCCACTTTCTCTCGTCGGACTCGAGGATAATCTCGTTGTGCTCACCCTTCCAGATGACCGACTCGATATACACCTCGTCAAGGTGGCCGACGCCGTCACCCGCAATATAGAGCGCCTCGGGAGGCAGACAGATCTTGATCTTCTTTCCTTCCTCATAAAAGACGCCGGGGATGGTGACTTCACAGCCCTCTAAGAGGATGGTGGTAGTATTATTTTCTTTATCAGAATAATAAACCTCCGTAATGATATCATTTGTGCGGTTTAAGAACATCTTGTCCATGATGTGTATGTTAAAGGGGTCTACACGCATACCGATGGTATCCCCCACCTTTTGCGATACGGTAGAGTGGATCAGCCACTGGCAGTTATTGCAGCGCACCGACATCTCAAAGTGAACGCCCTTGAAGACGACGTCCTCGACTACGCCGTTGAGCTTTGCCTGATCGGGAGCTACCACCTCGATATCCTCGGGACGGATGACGACGTCAACGGGCTTGTTCTTCGCAAAGCCCTTGTCCACGCAGTCGAGCTCCACGCCGAGGATCCGCACCTTGCAGTCCTCGAGCATGATGCCGTTGATGATGTTCGCCTCGCCGATGAAGTCGGCAACAAAGGCGTTGGCAGGCTCGTTGTAGATATCCTCGGGCGTACCGACCTGGGCGATCACGCCGTTGTTCATGACGCAGACGCGGTCGGACATCGTCAGCGCTTCCTCCTGGTCATGGGTAACATACACAAAGGTTTTCTGGGTTTTTTGTTGAAGCTGCTTTAATTCTATCTGCATATCCTTTCTCAGCTTCAAGTCGAGCGCGCCGAGCGGCTCGTCGAGCAAAACGACCTTCGGGTCACAAACCAGCGCGCGCGCGATGGCAACTCGCTGCTGCTGACCGCCGGACAGACTCTTGACAGGGCGTTTCTCATAGCCCTTGAGATCCACGATCGCCAGCATCTCTTTGACCTTTTGCTCGATTTCGGATTTCGACAGCTTCTTCAGCTTCAGGCCGAAGGCTACGTTATCAAAAACATTCAGGTGCGGAAACAGCGCGTACTTCTGGAACACCGTATTGACGTTGCGTTTATACGGCGGCAGATCATTGATCTTTTTACCGTCAAAGTACACCTCACCGCTCTGGGGCGTTTCAAAGCCCGCGATAATGCGCAGGGTCGTCGTTTTACCGCAGCCCGAAGGGCCCAGCAGGGTGACGAACTCCTTGTCGAAAATGTCGAGGCTGATATTGTTCAATATCACCTCGTTCGAATACTTGAAATTGATATCCTTCAAGGATACGACTGCATTTTGCTTCAACTATCTAACCTCCTTATTTTAGAACCGCCTTCTGCAAAACCTTGGCGGAACTACCGCTTTTACACTTTACTGCAATACAGCAACGTGCGGTACAATAACAAATTATATCTGCACCGTGTATTTTTGTCAATAAACCTCGAAAAAAATAGTAAAAAAATTTCACTAAAATAATCCGGTAAATTCTTCACTTATATAGAATCATCTTATATTGACTTTTTCCGCAGGTAAGATATAATATTAGTATCTATGTGGCGTCATATTTAAAGCTGCCCCAAAACAGTCAAAACTACGCAAAAACACGCAAATATCCCTGTCATGACGCCTTAAAGGAGAATGATAATGTTCCAGATAGCTAAAGAACATAAGGGCTTCGGCAAACAAATCCTCATGCTCGCCAAAAACGAGCTGATAAAAAAGTACAAGGGCGCCGTCATCGGACCGCTCTGGTCGGTCGTCAAGCCCCTGTTTACTTTGTTCGTATACTGGTTCGCGTTTGAAGTCGGTCTGAAAAGCGCCGGCAACGTCAAGGTGATCTTCCCCGAGCTCGGAAAGGCGGGCGGTACCTTTGAGTACAGCCGTTTTCTGTTCATGCTCATCGGCTTCATCCCGTGGTTTTTCATCAACGAATCTATCGTAGAGGGTGCAAAGTCGATCCGGATCAACCGCCAGTTCGTCAACAAGGTCAGCTTTCCCGTATCCACCATCATGACCTATACCTCCGTCGCGCGTCTGTATGTCCACATCTTCCTTCTGGGACTGATGTACATCTACGTCACCTTCGTCGGCGGCACCGTCAAGCTGCCCGGCATGGACGCCGCCGTTACCGGCGGTATCGCGCCGAGCCTGTATAACCTGCAAATACTGTTCTACATGCCGCTGATGTTCATCTTCTTCCTGGTGCTCTCTTGGAGCACCGCTCCGATGTCTGCATTTTCCCGCGACTTCGAGAACATGATCGTGTCCATCATGTCCGGTATCTTCTGGCTGTCGGGTATCATCTACGACTCCTACCTGCTCGTCGGCAAAGAGCCCGTTCCCGATTGGCTCAGACACGCCATGCTCCTTAACCCGATCAACTTCTTTGCCAACGGTTACCGCAACTGCTTCCTTTACAACCGCTGGTTCTGGGAGTACAGAACAGAGCTGATCGTCTTTCTGGTTGAGCTTGCAGTCATCATCGCGCTGGGTATCTTCAACTACAACCGCCTGCGCAAGAGACTGCCCGACGTACTGTAAGGAGGTAACTATGTCTGACGCAATTATTTCCTTCAACAACGTATCCAAAGAATATACCCTGTATAAAAGCGACCGTGAGCGCTTCCGCGCGCTCTTCTTCAAGCCCCGCAACGCCAAGATCAACAAGGCGCTGAAAAACGTCACCTTCGACGTCCACCGCGGCGAATCTATCGGTATCATCGGCGACAACGGCGCGGGCAAATCAACCATCCTCAAGATGATTACCGGCGTTGCCTTCCCCTCCGAGGGCGAGGTAAAGGTCAACGGCAAGGTTGCGGCGCTCCTTGAGCTGACCGCGGGCTTCTCTACCGAGATGACCGGACGCGAGAACATCTACCTCAAGGGCTATATCCTCGGTCTCAAAGACGCCTATATCAAAGAAATCGAAGAACGAATCATCGACTTTGCCCAGCTGGGCGACTACATCGACCAGCCTGTCCGCACCTATTCCAGCGGTATGAAGATGCGTTTGGGTTTTGCGATCAACGTCAACATCGACCCCGATATCCTCGTCGTCGACGAAGCGTTATCCGTCGGTGACGCAAGCTTCAAGCGCAAGTGTAAGGACAAGATCAACGATATCATCGACAGCGGCACCACCGTGCTGTATGTCAGCCATAATGCCGAGTCCGTCGCCGAAATCTGCGACCGCGCGCTGTATATGCGCAAGGGTCAGCTGATGTACGACGGCGACGTCAAGGAAGCCTACGCGATGTACACCAAGTACAAGGAAGAAGACATCGCAAAAGCAAAGGCAAAAAAGAAGAAAAAATAATGAAAGCAATAGGGATGGAACAGCTCCGTCCCTATTTCTGAATCCGAGGTTTTTATGATAGAAAGCGTCATCAAAAACGAGATATACCAGAGCATCCGTTACATCAAAAACAAGGATCTCTCTCAGGATAATATTATCCTGATCGGCACGCACAGAGTGTGCGAATATCTCCGCGCAACCACCGCTCAGCTCGGTCAGGAAGCGCCTCTCTACCCCTCCGCCGAGCAGTCTCACGGCAGTTTTTCCCGCATGTGGTATGTGCTGGAGGCAGAGAATTATAACTCAAACGATCTCAAGATCGCCGTCGACTTCTGCAAAAGCCGTAATGTCGAACTAATGGTTATTGTTCTTTTATCGAATATTAAACCCAATGCTGTCATCGAAAAATACGCCGAAATGGAGCTTTTCACCGTGATGGATGACTCACTCGGCGCACTCCGCGACCTGCTGAAGGGTCAGCCTCATGTTAAGCTATTATTCTTTGACAGAATTTTCAGTGCCGATTTTGACAGTATGGAGCTGTCAAAAATCTCCAAAGAAGCGCAGGACAGCAAAACCGTTACCGTAACTCAGGAGATGGCGAACCGGTATTTTTCCGCGCTCTATATCAGCGACGCAATCAACGCCGCCTTCACCGTCAGCAAGCTCGGCAAACCGCAAAACGCCTATAACGCCTCGTCCTTCTACCTCAGCGAGTACGATGTCCGCAGCGAAATCTACACCATGCTTGCTCGTCACGGCGTGACGCTCAGCGTCAGCGGTGATGCCGCCGCACCGCGCTACGCCGCGCTGTCCAACGGCAAACTGCGATCGCTGGGATACGAAAACGTCTGCTCCTTCTCTGACGCCCTGCGCTACACTCTGCTCCACCACCTCCAGCGGTTCAGCATCCAGACCGATCATATCCGCAACGGCTACAGCGGCAAGCTCCATCTTCTGCGCGAGATCGAAAAGGACATGCTCCGCGAGATTGACCGCATCTGCCGCAAGCATGATATCAAATACTTCATCTGCTACGGCACCATGCTCGGCGCGGTACGTCACGGCGGCTTCATCCCGTGGGACGACGACATCGACGTCGAGATGCTCCGCAGCGAGTTTGAAAAGTTCCGCCAAATTGCTCCAAAAGAATTAAACGAGCGATTCAGCTACGAAAGCCACACGAACCGCAACGGCTACCACTATTTCTTCGACCGCATCACGGCAAAGGATACCTACTTTGCCTCCAAGTATTCCGACAGCTACGATATGCACAAAGGGATCTCCATCGACATCTTCGTCGCGGACAACGTTCCCGCTAACCCCAAGGCGGCTTACCGCTTCTGGAAAGGCTTGATGCGCCGCCGCATGCTGATGAACGTCCGATGGAAGGATACCGCCCGACACGGCAAAGCCTACCTGCTGAGCAAACTGCTTCTTCCGATCCTGCGGCTGAAAAGCATGGACAGCTATTCCGATTCCTACGAAAAAGCCGTCCGTAAATACGAGCACAAAAACACCGGCTGGGTCATGCCAGCCTCGTCTGACCACATCTACCGCGGCACCTTCCCGATCGAGACCTTCTCCGAGGTCATCCCCTACCGCTTTGACGACGTGGACACCTTTATCCCGAAGGGCTACGAGGACTTTCTCAAGGCGTGGTACACCGACAATTATATGGATATGCTGCCGCTTTCCGAACAAAATCCCTTTCACGACTATTATCGTCTGGATCTGGGCAGTCATATCGAATCCGAGAGCAACGCCCGTTTTGACTACATGGGCGAACTGTTGTAGGGACGAGCATTGACCGTCCCTACGATATAAAGGAGGATACTTTTTATGATATTCGCAGTTATCTTGGCCGGCGGAACCGGCTCACGCATGGGCTCCACCGATATGCCCAAGCAGTTTTTGGAAATCAAGGGTAAACCCATTCTCAACCATACCATCGAAAAATTCCTGCCCAATCCGCGTTTTGAGAAGATCATTGTCCTCTCACCGCGCGCGTGGCTGGGTCATACCCGTGAGATCATCCGCAAGTTCACGGGCAAAAACGACCGTATCGCCGTGATCGAAGGCGGCGCTACACGCAACGAAACCATCATGAACTCGATCAAATACATCGAGAAAGAGTACGGCCTTGACGATGAGACCGTTATTGTCACGCACGACAGCGTCCGTCCGTTCCTGACCCACCGCATCATCGAGGAGAATATCGAAGCAGCGTTACGCTATGGCGCGTGCGATACCGTCATCCCCGCGACCGATACCATCGTCGAAGGCGACGGAAAAACCATCAGCGCTATTCCCGACCGCAGAAGGATGTACCAGGGTCAGACGCCCCAGAGCTTCAAGGCGAAGATCCTGCGTGACACCTATATGAGCCTTTCCGACGACGAAAAGAACATCCTGACCGACGCCGCGAAGATTCTTGTGATGAAAGGCATGGATGTCCATTTGGTACAGGGCGAGACCTTCAACATCAAGATCACCTACCCCTATGATTTAAAGATCGCTCGCTCACTTTTGGATGAGGAAACAGTATGATTAATACAGTATACCGTCTGTGCGCACCGCGCAGATTTGAGATCGCGTTCAGCGACCTTGACACAACCGGGGGCGTGATCATACGCCCGACGCATCTGTCCATCTGTAACGCTGACCAGCGATACTACCAGGGCACGCGAGACATCAAGGTGCTGAAAGAAAAACTGCCGATGGCGCTGATCCACGAAGCCATCGGGCAGGTTGTCTATGACAACAGCGGACTGTTCACCCCGGGCGACCGCGTGGTGATGGTGCCGAATATTCCAACCGAAACCGACGATTACATCGCCGAAAATTATCTGCGCTCCAGCAAATTCTGCGGCAGCTCCGCCGACGGCTTCATGCAGGAGTATTATCAGATTACCCCGGAACGTCTGGTCAAGCTCCCGCCGTTCATCGACCTTGACGTCGCGGCGTTCACCGAGCTGGTATCGGTCAGCATGCACGCCATCAGCCGCTTTCAGCGCATCGCGCATGACCGCAGAGAAACAATCGGCGTATGGGGCGACGGCAACCTCGCCTACATCACCTCGCTTCTCTTAAAAAAATCTCTGCCCGACAGCGAAATCCACGTTTTCGGTATTAATCGCGAGAAGCTCTCCGACTTTTCCTTTGCCGACGGCGCCCACCTGACCACTGAGATCCCCGAAGGTTTCCGGATAGACCACGCCTTTGAATGTGTCGGCGGCAACGGATCGCCTGTCGCGATCGAGCAGATCATCGGCGTCATCCGACCCGAAGGCACAATCTCCATCCTCGGCGTCAGCGAATACCCTGTCCCCATCAACACACGCATGATCCTAGAGAAAGGACTCCGTCTCTTCGGAACCAGCCGATCGGGGCAGGAGGATTTCCGCCGCACAGTCGAGCTGTACAAGGAACATCCCGAGATTCCGATCTACCTGAGCCGTCTTGTGGGCAACACCGTCGAGATCAACAGATTCGCCGACATCAAAGAAGCCTTTGAGATCGACATTAAAAAGGCGTTCGGCAAAACCATTCTGCACTGGAACCTGTAACCGTCGTATTTGCGCGATATAATACTAAGTAGCAATAAAACACTTTAATATCTATTGCGGATAATTCCGCATAACTGCGTTGTCAGTCTTGACAGGCGCCAGCAGTGACACTAAGCCAATCGCTTCGCTCTTGGAGTGTTGTTGCATGGGTGTTGTTAGCCAAATCAAAGATTTGGACAACACCTCAA
>CACWTM010000068.1 GCA_902763855.1 uncultured Ruminococcus sp.
AGGGGCAAGGAGTTCCGCCGTTTCTTCAAGGCGAAGGAAGGCTGTGTGCTGGTTGACGCCGACTACTCCCAGATCGAACTGCGCGTGCTGGCGCATATCTCGGGTGACAAAACCATGCAGCAGGCGTTTTCCGATAACATCGACATCCACACGGTCACGGCGTCCGAGGTGTTCGGCGTGCCAATCAGCGGGGTCACGCCGCTGATGCGTTCCCGCGCGAAGGCGGTCAACTTCGGTATCGTTTACGGCATCGGCGCGTTTTCGCTTTCTAAGGATATCGGCGTTACCGTGCGTGAAGCGAAGAAATATATCGAAAACTACCTTGCGCATTTTTCCTCGATCGACAGCTATATGAACGAGGTCATCGAACGCGCGAAGGCTGACGGCTACGTCAGCACCTTAGAGGGCAGGCGGCGTTATCTGCCCGAGCTGTCCGCGTCTAACTTCAACACCAGAGCCTTCGGCGAACGCGTCGCGCGCAACGCGCCGATCCAGGGCACTGCCGCCGATATCATCAAGATCGCGATGGTGCGTGTGGACGAACGCCTGAAACGCGAGGGACTGGAAGCGCGGCTGATCTTGCAGGTGCACGACGAGCTGATCGTCGAGGCGCCTGTGATGGAAAGCATGCAGGTCGCGATGCTGCTGCAGGAAGAGATGGAAAACGCCGTGAAGCTGGATATCCCGCTGACCGCGGAAGCCTCGATGGGTGAGACGTGGTATGAAGCAAAAAGCTAGTTAGGTTTGTAGGTGATATAGATGAAAAAAGTATTATTTGTATGTACAGGCAACACCTGCCGCAGTCCGATGGCACAGGTGATTTTCAACGCGCTGGCGAAGGAACGCGGGCTCGACTGGAAAGCCGAAAGCGCGGGCGTTGCGGCCGTGAGCGACCGCCCCGCTTCACCGAACGCGGTGCAGGCTGTCGCGGAGATCGGACTCGATCTTTCCGTGCACGCGACGCGGTTTTTGCCCGCTGTCGATCTCAACGAGTATTCGCTCTTTGTCGGATTGGGCGAGGAGCACGCGGATATCCTGCGCTCCGTCGGTATTCCGGCAAATCTGGTGCGCGTGCTGCACCGTGTGCCGAACGCCGATGACGTCTATGATCTGAGAACGGACATCATCGACCCCTACGGCGGCGATCTGAACGCCTATCGCCGATGCCGCGATGACATCGTCGGCGCGGTCAAGGCGCTGATCGCGACCTTATGATAATCTCGACGATGCTCCCCGGGCATGTTGACGGCGTGAAAGCGCTGTTGGACATTTGCTTCGGGGACAGCGCGTGGTCAATAGAGTCGATCCGGTCACAGATGGAAAAACCCGCGTCAATTTGTACCGTGGCGTTGAAAGACGATACCGTCGTCGGTTACCTTGCCTTTGAGCAGATATTGGACGAGGGCAGTATCGCGGAGATCGCGGTTTGTCCCGGCTTTCGACGACAGGGAATCGCCAAAAGGCTGATCGCGGGGACATTGGATGACCGCAACGATCTGTCTGAGGTGTTCCTGGAAGTCAGAGAGGGTAACGACGCGGCGATCGCACTGTATGAAAGCCTTGGCTTTGAGCGGATCGGCATGCGAAAAGATTACTATGACCATCCGAAAGAAAACGCAATCATGATGAGGAAAAATATATGAAAATACTGGCAATCGAAAGCAGCTGTGACGAGACCGCCGCGGCTGTGGTGGAGGACGGCAGATCTGTCCTCTCCAATATCATCGCCTCGCAGGTCGAGGAGCACAAGCTCTACGGCGGTGTGGTGCCCGAGATCGCCTCGCGCAGACACGCGGAAGCGATCGTCGGCGTGGTGGAAGAAGCCATCAGAACGGCTGACTGTACGCTCGGCGACATCGACGCTCTTGCCGTAACCTACGCGCCCGGTCTGATCGGCGCGCTGCTTGTGGGTGTGAACTTCGCGAAGGGCCTGTCGCTCGCGACAGGCAAGCCGCTGATCCCGACCCACCATCTGCGCTCGCATATCGCGGCAAATTATATTTCGCACAAAGAATTAAAACCGCCGTTTCTCTGTCTGGTGGTCTCGGGCGGTCACAGCCATATCGTCGAGGTAAAGGATTACACCGACATGACCGTGATCGGCAGAACGCGCGACGACGCGGCGGGCGAGGCGTTTGACAAGGCCGCGCGCGCGATGGGGATACCGTATCCCGGCGGCGTAGAGCTGGACAAGATCGCCGAGCAGGGCGTCGATTCCGCTTTTCCGATGCCGCATCCGCATGTAGACGGCGCTCCGTATGATTTCTCGTTCTCGGGACTGAAGACAGCGGTCATCAACCTGATCCACAACACCCGACAAAAGGGCGGCGAGCTCTCGGTGCCCGACGTATGCGCCTCTTATCGAAAGGCGGTCGTCGGTTGTCTGACGGATAACTTTTTGAAGGCGGCGGAGGATCTGGGATATACCACCCTGGTCACTGCGGGAGGCGTCTCGGCCAACGCGCTGCTTCGACGCGAGCTGGAGAAAAAGTGTAAAGGCAAATATCAGCTCTATATGCCCGAAAAGTCGCTTTGCGGCGACAACGGGGCGATGGTCGGCGCGCAGGGCTACTATGAATATCTGGCAGGGCACATCGCCAAAAGCGATCTCAATGCCGTCGCGACCCTGCCGATCAGCGAGAACCGTTTTTGATATGAAACGGTTATTCACGCTTTTTTTGACGATACTAATCCCGGCGGCGCTTTGCTCCTGCAATCTGTCGCCGCTGAGCGATGTGCTGCGTGAGCTCGGCGATGAAACGCTGCCGGTGTTCGACGATCTGCCGCTTTCGGGCGAGGGAGTGCAGGCGGGTTTTCACGAGGATGACTACGGTTACCTGATCCTTAACCGCCCCGCGTATGTCGGCTCGGAACTGTATGAGCCGCTGAACACGCCTTTTTCGTATCGGCAGCTGTCGACAGAGTCTCAGCGATCGCTGTATGATAAGATTTATGACGGGTGCTTCTGCCTTTCGGATGTGCAGAATCAAGAGTTTCTCAACGAGTATAACATGCGGCCGATCGCGCTGGACAGATCTGACGCAACCTATCCGTTTGTCGAAGAGGCGCTTGCCGCGGTGCTCGCCGATCATCCCGAAATTTTTTGGATGTCGATGGACTTTGATCTGTTCGATATCAAAGGCGGCAAAAGTGAGCTGGTGCTCCACACGGATTACAAGGCGGCTGAGATCGTAAAGATGATGGAAGAGTTGAATAATTCTTTGAAGGAATTTTATACCTCGATGCCGGCGGGGCTGTCTCCCTATGAGCGCGAGGTGTATATCTACAAGTCGATCATCGACAACTGCGTCTATGACGCCGCGGTGGACAGCTCGGACGATTACGGCATTGAGCATCCGCGGCTGTATAATCTGTGCGGCGTTCTGGTTGACCGCAAGGCGGTCTGCGAGGGTTACACGCGCGCGTTTGACTATCTGTGCGGTTCGGTCGGTGTGGAATGTGTTTCGATCACCGGGATCGAGGACAACGACGAGGACGCGCTCCATATCTGGAACGCGGTGCGGCTGGATGAGAACTGGTACCTGTGCGATTTGACATGGGACGACCGGGACGAGGAAGAGGGGATCGCTGACGCGTACCTGTACCTGAACCTCGACGACAAGACCATGTCCCTTGACCATACGACGGATAAAACCTATGCGGAGCTCAGCGAGGATGAATATTGGTCGCTGAAATCCTATGTCAACACCTTTGTGCCGTCGCCGTGCGAAGCGACAACCTACAGCTACATCCGGCGCGAGAGCGTGTATCTCGACGAAATCTCTGTCGACAAGCTCAGCGAGGGGATGATGAAAGCCGCCGCGTCGCGAAAAGCTGCGCTGATGGTGACGGTCGATCCCGATGTGATGACCTTGGAACAGGCGGCGGAAAAGCTCTTTGCGGGCGATCAGCCGTATTTTCTGGCGATTGACAGAGCGAACGAGCTGCTGGACGGTGTGCGGATCGACGCAGAGAGCGACGCTGTTTACTATGATTATCCCGAGAGAAATCTCTTGGTGTTTGAGCTGACCTACTGTTAAAGGAAGGATATATGAAAAAATACATGTTTGCGGCGCTGTGCGTGATTTTGGCGGTTCTGCTGAGTTCCTGCGCGCTGCTCGATTATCTGCCGACCGCCAAGGTGATCCGACCCGAGGATTCGGCTAATCCGTACCTGCAGGTTGTGCCGGATGAGGTGAGCTACAGCGTAGGGTATGATCCGGTACAGTCGACGTATTCTTATGAAGCGCTGCCGCTTGAGGGTGAGAAGCAGTTATATGAAAAGCTTCTCGATAACTGCTATGATATCTCGCCTGACAAGTCGGAGGATATCGACCGCTATCCGACGCCGCAGATCAAGCTGGACGGCTACTCGCTGTCGGAGGCCGAGGTGCGTACGGCGGCAAAGGCGCTGACCGACGATCATCCGGAGATTTTTTGGCTGACCGGTACGATAGGGTACTACAGCAACGTTGAGACCACGATCGTTCAGCTTTATTCAAGCTACTCGCCCGAAGAGGTCGATCACCGCGTCAACGCGGTGCGTGCGGCGGCAAATGACTTTTACGAGACGGTGCCTGACGGGCTGTCGGAATATGAGCGGGAAAAGATGGTGCACGACTATCTTCTCGATCACCTGGAATACGACAAAAACGTCGATACGATCGACTTTGATAACAACGATCCCGATATCTACACGGTTTACGGCGCGCTGGTCAACGGCTTGACCGTCTGCGAGGGCTATGCGCGGTCGTTCCAAATGCTCTTGAACGGTCTTGGGGTCGACTGTGTCGGCGTGATCGGCGAAAGCACCGGTCAATTGCACATCTGGAACTGCGTCAGGCTGGGCGACAACTGGTACAACGTTGACGCGACGTGGAACGACCGTGAGGAATCGTACGCGCGGTATATCTACTTTAATGTTACTGACGATTATCTGGCGGACGATCACACGCTCTCGCCGATGTACGACGCGCTCAGCGACGATGAAATCAACGGACTCGAGGGGGATTTCAGCGCGAGTGTGATGAATCTCTTTGTACCGGCGTGTACCGATGGTCAGATGGGGTACTATTATCTGGAATCGCCGCATTTGGCAGACTTTCAGGGCGAGGACGTTAAGGTCGGGCTTTTGACAAGCGCAGAAAGACAGGACGAATACTTTGTCTTTTATATCGACGAATCGCTGGATTATCGCTCGACGGTCACACAGCTCTTCACGGACTATCCGCAGTATTTCTTCGGCTATTTGAACGCGGTGAACAACACGCTGCCCGATTACAGCATTGACAGCTCCAACGCGAGTTACTATATGCATGAGAAAAGCCGTATCGTGGCGGTGGCGCTGCACTATTATTAAGAGGTTTGGATTATGATTGCATTATCTGTCGATCTCGGACACGCGCGGACGGGACTTGCCGTTTCGGACAAAAGCGGATTTCTCGCTTCATCCCTGTGCGTGATTACCGAGTATAACGATGAACGGCTGATCGAAAAGATCGCCGAAAGGGTGGAGGAAACCAAGGCGGAGATTATCGTCGTCGGTCTGCCGCGCAATATGGACGGCTCCGAGGGCGAAAGCGCTCAGCGCGCGAGACGCCTTGCCGAAAAGCTGACCGAGCGCACGGGCGTTCCGCACCATATGCAGGATGAGCGCGGCACGACGATCACCGCTCATCAGTACTTAAACGCCGGAAATGTGTACGGCAAAAAACGAAAGCAAAAGGTGGACGCTGTAGCGGCATCCATCATTTTACAGAATTATCTGGACAGCAGGAAAGGGTGAGAATTATGGAGATGCAGGAACTGCTTGCCGAGATCAACGCGCTGGCGAAGAAGAAAAGGGAAGAAGGGCTCACAGACGAAGAACAGAAGCGTCAGAAGGAGCTGTACGCGATCTATCTCAAGGGGTTTCGCGCACAGGTCAAGGAACGGCTCGACAACGTCGACGTTACCTATCCCGACGGCACGGTCAAGAGCCTGAAGGACGCGATGAAGAAAAAGTGCTAATTCAAAAAAACCTTTGACAAAGGTTTTAATTAAGGATTAGTATAATACCCTATTTAAGCTTTTGATTTGAAATTAGTATTAAAAAATGCTCACGACTTTTCTGTCGTGAGCATTTTTGGTGTTTAATCTAATGATTTTTTTCGGCTAAGCGCCTCCGTGAGCGAGAGGAAGATGAACAGGAAGGGGGTGACGATGGGGTTGTAGAGGTTGACGACCGACTGGGCGAGATAGCCGATCATGGCGGCGATGAACGCCAGCGCCATCGGATGGCTTTTGGCGGCTTTCAGCCCGCGGACGATCGCCGTAATCATCACGCCGAGGTATGCTGTCAGCCCGAGCGCGCCCTGGGTCAGAAGGTAGTTGATGTATTCGTTGTGGGCACAGTCGGTGGAGGCGTCGCCGAAGCGTTTGAGCAGTTCATCAAAATGGGGCTGCAAAACAAAGTAGACGGTGTCGGGACCCGCGCCGAAGAAACGTTGGAGGAAGTTGAATTTGGCGTATTCTTCAAAGCTGACCCGCCACATAAAGCCGCGGTGGGTGCCCCAGTAATCGTCAAAGCGCAGGAGCTTTTTAAAATTGCCGAGGTCGGTTTTTGTATCGGCAAAACTGAAATAGCAGAACGCTCCGACAGCAAATATGATTCCAATAGAGAATAATAAGATCAGGATGATCCGGACTGCTTTCGCGGGATAGCGCGGCGCGCCGTTTCTGCCTACGAACAACAGCAGCAGATACAAAACGCCGAATACCGCAATCGGCACAAAGGTCAGCGGATGGTAGATCAAAAACTGCTGCAGGAACTCAAAGCCCTTGTTATGATCGCCGACCGCTGTCGCGAACAACAGCAGAACCTTGCCCGAGAGGAAGAGGATCGCCATCGCGAGCGTCCACCTTCTGAGATAGTCGAACCGGCGTGCCGAGAAGATCGCCGTCACCGGCAGGATCACGGCAAGACCGAGGATATCGGAGGTGGAGTCAGCGCTGAGAAGTCCCATATAAGCAAACGCGATCGCAATACCGCCGACAATGCGCAGGGCTTTGTTTTCGGT
The DNA here is from genome assembly GCA_902763855.1 of uncultured Ruminococcus sp. Classification (GTDB taxonomy): domain Bacteria; phylum Bacillota; class Clostridia; order Oscillospirales; family Acutalibacteraceae; genus Ruminococcoides. Next base: position 7,059 of record CACWTM010000068.1, read on the forward strand.
CACAACGAAGGTCATCACCGCTACCGCCAGATAGACGCACATGAACGCCGCAATGATGTTTTTGTTGCCCAGGGTGGAGCCAAAGTCGGCGATCGTCGCTTCGTCATAGCCGTCGAGCATGCCTAACGGGTCAATGTAGAAGAAGTTCAGCACCGTCAGCAGCGCGATGACCGCAGACACCGACAGATAAATGATGAAGACGTAGTCTTTACAGACATAGTTGCGCGTGACGCCAAAGTACATCAGCGTGTACATCAATAGCAGGAGCAGACCGTTGTTTCTGCCTCCGGTGCCGAGAAAGGCTTCGGCAGGATACGGGGAGAGAACGGTGGAGATCACCGCGAAACCGAGGAAGCACAGCATGAGAATATCGGTGACGGACAGCGGCTTGATGAGCGGTACGCTTTGCCCGAGGCGTTTTGCCTCGCTGTGCGACAGCGCCATGCAGACGCCGACAGAGATCACAAGAATACCGGTTGCGATCAGGTAGAACCAGTACTTGTCCAGACGCGCGTGGGCGTACTGTTCGGTTAGGAACAGCGGGAAGAAACTGAACATGATCGCAAGGTAGTAGTTGACCAGCGAGTTTGCGACGGTATATTTCGCTTTTTGCGTGTTTTCGTTTTGTGTTTGAGTCATGCGGCAAGTTTCCTTACAAATAAATTCCTACCCTTTATCGTAACGCAAAAGGGTAGGAATGTCAATGATTTTCGGCTTTCTACACGCGGCTCTTGATAAGCCTGACCGCGTTGAGAACGCATAAAAGGCATACGCCTGTATCAGAGAATACCGCCAGCCACAGCGGTGCGATGTTCAGGATCGCCAAGAGGATGATGACCGCTTTGACGATGAGGGAGAAGGTGATGTTCGCTTTGACGGTAGAGAGCGTCTTGCGCGCAAGGCGGACAGCTTTCGGTAGAGAAGAGAGGTTTTCGGAGCTGAGCACCATATCGGCAGATTCGATGGCGGCGTCGGAGCCGAGTCCCATCGCAATACCGCAGGTCGCGCGGCTGAGGACGGGGGCGTCGTTGATACCGTCGCCGACAAAGGCGCAGGAGCCGTGTTTTTCGATCAGCTTTTCAACCGTCTTGACCTTGTCGCCCGGGAGCAGCGCGCTGTGGATGCTGTCGATGGGCAGCCCCTCGGCAACACGTCGGCACGCGGCGTCTTTGTCGCCCGAGAGCATGACAATGTCGGAGACGCCGAGCTTTTTGAGATCGGCGAGCGCGGCGGCAGCTTCGGGACGGATATGCTCGGTCAGGGTGACGAAGCCGATCTCGCTGCCGTTCAGCTGTATCGAGACGCCGTGCGCCGCGGAGGATTTGCAGACGGTGACGGTATCGGCGCCGCGCTTAGCCTCAACGCCGTGACCGCTGATCTCTGTATGTTTTTTTAATTCTTCTATAGAAATATTATGTGCTTCGCTATACTCGCGAAAGGCGTTCGCGATAGGATGGGCAGAATGAGCTTCTGCCGCCGCCGCAAGCGCGATGACCGACTCTTCGGTATAGCCGTCAGCCGCTTTTATTTCTTTGATAGAAATTTGATTGTCGGTGACGGTACCGGTTTTGTCAAAAGCAAAGGCTTTGGCAGAAGCGAGGGCTTCCACATATCTGCCGCCCTTGATGAGCATGCCGACCTTGGACGCCGCGCCGATACCCGCGTAGTAGGACAGGGGTACCGAGATGACGATGGAGCAGGGACATGACGCGACAAGACACACGAGCGCCTTGTGGATCCAGCCCGCCCAGTCGCCGGTGATGAGGGAGGGGATGATCGCGATCAAAAGCGCCAAGCCGATCATCACGGGGGTGTAGACAGCCGCGAAGCGTGTGATGAGCTTCTCGTGGTTGCCCTTGTTCTTGGAGCTTTCTTCGACCATCTTGACGATGCGGGTCGCCGCGCTGTCGGCGTATGCTTTGGTTGTGCGTATGTAAACGGCGCTGTCGTTGTTCATCATACCGCTGAGCAGTTCGGTACCGACGGTCGCTTCCATCGGGGCGGATTCGCCCGTCAGGGACGAGGCGTCAAGCGTGGTGCTGCCCGCGGTGATGACGCCGTCGAGCGGTACGCGCGTATGGGGCGGTATCTCAAGGATCGAGCCGATCTTGACCTCCTCGGCTCTGATCTCGCGGCTTTTGCCGTTTTCATAGAGGAAGGCTGAGTCGGGACGGATATCAGCGAGCTTGCGGATGTCACGGCGGGATTTTTCGACCGCCTTGTCCTCAAGCAGTTCACCGATGCCGAAGAGCACCATGACCGCTGCGCCTTCAACAAACTCGCCGAGCACCATCGCCGCGATGACGGCGACCGTCATGAGGGTAGTTTCGTCGATACGGCGCTTGAATACTGACTTCACGCCCGCGATCACAACGTCGTAGCCCGCGAGGATCGCGGAGCATACGCTGAGGATGGTGCAGATCAGATCGAATTTGCCGAGAATGTGAAGGATGAACGCCGCGACAAACAGGACTGCCGCGATGATAAGGGTTATCAGCTTGACCTTGCTCTCGCCGCCCTCACCGTTGTGGCTGTGGTCGTGGTGATGGTGGTCATGATCGTGGTGATGGTCATGGTGATGATCGTGGTCATGGCCGCAGCAGCCGTCGTGACAGTCGTGATGATGTTCATGGCGGTGACCGTGTTCGAGGTGCTCGCTTTTCGGTACTACCGTTACGCCGTCCTCGATCGAGTCGACGATCGCTTGTACCTCGCCGCGGATATCTTCTTTGTAGGTGTGGATTTCCAGCTCCAGTGTCGCAAAAGAGAAGAGCACCTTGTCATAGGCTTTCTCTAATTTTGTTTCAATTTTTGCCGCGCAGTTTGCGCAGTGCAGTCCTTCCAGGATAAACTCGTGTTTCATATCATCACGCTTTCTGCTTTGTGTGCGGCGGAGATGTTATCAAGCGGGTGCGGGCGTCCGCCGTACACCGTTCCCCCGAATGATTGATTATTCTAAGATATGCTCGAGACCCATCTCAAATATCTTTTGGATGTGTTCGTCCTCGAGAGAGTAGTAGCTCTGCTTTCCCTCGCGGCGCACCTTGACAAGGTTCTCCTGCCTGAGAACGCGGAGCTGGTGAGAGACGGTGCTTTGCTCCATGCCGACAATGTCGGCGATACAGCAGACGCTCAGCTCCTTTTTGAACAGCGCGCACATGATGCGGATGCGGGTGGAGTCGCCGAATACCTTGAAAAAGTCCGCCAGCTCAAAGAGCGTGTCGGCGTCGGGCATATTTTCTTTGATCTCGTTGACGATGTCTTTATGATCTTCGTGTGTCATCAGAGCCTCCGATTATTAGTTTAAACGATTGAACATATGAACAAACATTCATATGTTGTCATTATATTACACCCTTTTGCCGATTGTGTCAATAGGGTTATTGAAATTTCTGCGCTTTTACAGTATAATAGGGCTATTCTGAATTTGGAAGTGGTATGAATGAACGTGATTTTTGATATGGACGGCGTGATCTTTGACTCTGAGCGCGCGTATGTCGGTGCGTACAAAAAGCTTGCGCCCAAGTACGGGATGGAGGACTTTGAGGTTGTGCACCGCGCTTGTATGGACAGCATCGGTGTGACCCGTCAAAAGACAAAGGAGATTTTCTTTTCCTATGTCGGACACGAGTTTGACTATGACAGCTACCGCGAGGATGTGCAGGAGGAGCTGAACAAGACCGAGTATGAGTTAAAGCCCGGGGTGTTTGAGCTGTTCGATTGGCTGAAAGAAACCGGCGCGCGTATCGCGCTGGCTTCGTCTACCCGAGAGGTCAGCGTGCGCAAGTCGCTGGGTCACGCGGGGCTGACGGAGTACTTCGATCAGATCATCTGCGGTGATATGGTCAGTCACTCTAAGCCGCATCCCGAAATCTTTTTGACCGCCGCCGAAAGGCTTGGCGTCGCTCCCGAAACCTGTTACATCATCGAGGACAGCTACAACGGCGTTCGCGCCGCCCATGCCGCGGGCGCGCATGCGATCATGGTGCCGGATATCTTACAGCCGGATGAAGAGATCAGGGGGCTTGCGGAGGTTGTGCTGCCGTCGCTGTTTGAGGTGAAGGAGTATTTGGAAAGCAAATTGAACGTATGATTATCTATTTGAATACGAAACAGGGGCTGTCGCAAAACAAAAAATGTCATTCTGAACGTCAGTGAAGAATCTGAAAGTGCATACTTTTCCGTTAGATTACACATGAAAGGTGTAATGAAGAAGGGGCTATCGCGTTTCTTAATGCGACAGCCCCGTTTTTAGTGGTTTGAAATAGTTGTTTGATTGTTTCAATCAACGTTTACGTTTGACACGCCGTTGATGACAACATAGTTAGATAATGCGTTTTAATTGGCGGAATAAAAAGCCGCGGCTTAGAGCCAGTGCATGGTGTCTTCGTATACGTTGATGTAGTCCTGAGCGGAACGCTCCCAGCTGTTGTCGCTCATCATCGCGCGCCACATCAGCTGGTGCCAGCCTTCGTTATCGTAGATACCGGCGAGCGCGCGCTTGACAGCGTTGCACATGTCGGCGATATCATAGTTGCGGAAGGTGAAGCCGTTGCCGTAGTTGTCGGCGCTGTCAAAGACGCTGTCCTTCAAGCCGCCGACCTCGCGGACGACCGGGATGGTGCCGTAGCGCAGGGCGATCATCTGGGACAGACCGCAGGGCTCCTGCTTAGAGGGCATGAGGAAGATGTCGGCGCCGGAGTAGATCTTGCGGGCAAGCTCGGGAACAAATCCGTGGCAGGTGACGACGCGGCCCGGATAGAACCACTGCATGTCGCGGAAGAAGTTCTCGTACTCTTCGTCGCCGGAGCCGAGGATGACGAACTGCATGTTATTGTTGTTCAGCAGATCCGGCAGACCGCCGCGGACGAGGTCGAGACCCTTGTGAGCGACCATACGGGTGACCATCGCGACGATCGGGATCGTCCAGTTCTGTTCCAGACCCAGACGCTCCTGCAGGCGGCGTTTACACTCGCCCTTGCCGCTCATATCCTCTTTGGTATAGTTGCAGTAAAGCTGATAGTCGGTTGCGGGGTCGTAGCTTGCGTTATCAATACCGTTGAGGATACCGCAGAGCTTGTAGTGGTTGGCGTTCAGCGCGTGGTGCAGACCGTGGCTGTACCAGGGATCCTTGATCTCCAGCGCGTAGGTGGGGGAAACGGTGTTGACGCGGGTGGAGCAGAAGATCGCGCCCTTCATCATGTTCAGCTTGCCGTCCATCTCGAGGATTTTGGTCTCTGTGGGCGGGATACCGACGCACTCGGTGTTGACTTCCCAGCCGTACTTGCCCTGATACTGGATGTTATGGATGGTAAAGAGGGACTTGATGTTGTAGTACCACGGGTTCTTGGAGTAGAACAGGTAGTAGTAAACGGGAACCAGCGCTGTCTGCCAGTCGTTGGTATGGATGAGGTCGGGATGGAAGTCGATGTAGGGGAGCATCTCGAGGATCGCGCGGGAGAAGAAGGCATATCTCTCGGCGTCATCATAGAAGCCGTACAGCTTATCTCTCTTGAAGTAGTATTCGTTGTCGATGAAGTAGTAGGTGCAGTCATTCCATCTTGCCCAGAACAGACCGCAGTACTGGTGACGCCACGCGACCGGTACGGTGAAGTTGGTGATGAAATTCATCTGGCACTTCAGCTCATACGGGATGGTACCGTAAAGCGGCATGACGATACGGCAGTCATGACCCTTGCGGCATATGGTATGGGGCAGAGAACCTGCCACGTCTGCAAGACCGCCGCTGCCCGCGAACGGGTTAGCTTCGCTTGCGCAATAAAGGATTTTCATATATTTACCTCCTAAGTGGTTATTAACGCTGTGTTGAGTGGTTTAGGAACCCTCCGTCCCTTAGAAAAGGGAGGTTATACGATGGATTTCTTCGCGATGTACATCGGATAGTTAATGGTGCCCTGCAGCTTGGAGCCGCGGCTGACGTTGACGTCTTTGTCAACAACCAGGTTGGTCAGCTCGGCTTTGTCGCCGATGATGCAGTCCTGCATGATGATACAGTTTTTGATGACCGCGTCATGACCGATGTAAACGCCCTTAGAGATGATGGAGTTTTCGACAACGCCGTTGATGACACAGCCCTGCGCGATCAAAGAATCCTTGACGTTGCTGTTCAGGCCGTAGCGCGAGGGAGCGTCGTCGCGAACCTTGGTGTAGATCGGTCGGCGATAGTCAAAGAGTTTGTAGCGGGTGTCGCGATCCATCAGGCGCATGTTCGCGTCGTAGTACTCCTTGACGGAGCCGATGATCTCGCAGTAGCCCTGAAGCTCATAGGCGTAGACTCTGTGGCGGTCGAGGGACTTTTGCAGAACATCGCGGACAAAGCTGTATTTGGACTCGCTCATCGCCTGGCGTACCAGCGCCATGAGAACGGTCTTTTTCATCAGCATGATACCGATGTCGAGGTTGCAAACGCTGTCGTCAACGGGTGACGCCATGATTTTGGTGACCTTGCCGTCGTCATCGACATTGAGAATACAGCGGAAGTCGTCGGTGATCTCTTTGACGACGCGCTTGGTGTAGACAAAGGTGATGTCGCTGTGGTTCTTCTCAGCAAAACGCAGCACCTTGCTGTAATCCATGTTGTGGACGCAGTCGGAGGGGGAGATGAGGATATAATCCTCGTCGCCGTGCTCGATATAGCCGTGCAGGTTGAAGATGGTCTCAACCAGCGACGCAAAGCTGTGCTCGCCGTACGGCGGCAGGATCGACAGACCGCTTCTGCGGCGGGCAAGATCCCACGCGGAGCCGGAGCCGACATGATCCATCAGGGACATGAAGTTCGACTTTGCGACGATACCGATATTGTTGATACCGGAGTTGGACATGTTGGAAAGCGGGAAGTCGATCAGACGGTACTTTCCGCCGAAAGGAACGGAGCCGGTGGTGCGGTAAGCGGTGAGCTCGGGCAGGTTCTTTTCATTAGTATTTGCAAAAATAAGACCTAATACTCTGTTAGTAGCCATGCTTACACCTCCATATCCTGATCTACCATCGCTTTGCAGGGAACGGTCACGCCTTCGCCGATCTTGAGACCGTCGCCGATGACGGTGATGCCCCAGTCGTCGCGGTTCTCGAGCTCTGTGGGCGCCGCGCCGACCTTAGCGTTTCTGCCGATGGTGGTGTTCTCCGCAACGATGGAAAACTCAACGTGAGCGCCGTCCTCGATGACAACGCCGGGGAAGAGGATGGACGAGTTGATGACCGCGTCCTTGCCGATGATGACGCCGGGGAAGATGATGGAAAATTCCAGCTTGCCGTCGATGTTACAGCCGTCGGATACCATGGAGTTCTGGATCTCGGCGGTCTGACCGATGTGGTGCGGAGGCATCATCGGGTTGCGGGAGTAGATGTTCTTTAAATCAAGCTGAACCTTCGGGTCGAGCAGATCCATGTTTGCTTCCCAAAGGCTGTCGATGGTGCCGACGTCCTTCCAGTAACCCTCAAAGGGATAGGCGACCATCTTTTCGCCGGAGTTCAGCATCAGGGGCAGAACGTCCTTGCCGAAGTCGTTGTGAGAATCGGGGTTCTGGGCGTCTTTGATGAGATACTCCCTGACGGTTTTCCAGCTGAATACATAAATGCCCATCGAAGCGTTGGTGCTCTTCGGATGAGCGGGCTTCTCTTCAAATTCGTAGATGGTGTTGTCGTCGTTGGTGTTCAGAATACCGAAACGGGACGCTTCCTCCATCGGGACGTCCATCGCCGCGATGGTGCAGGCGGCGTTCTTCTCCTTGTGGTATTCGATCATGGCGGCGTAATCCATCTTGTAGATGTGGTCGCCGGAGAGAACGACGATGTAGTCAGGGTCGTAGCGGTCGACAAAGCCGATGTTCTGATAGATGGCGTTCGCGGTACCGGAGTACCAGTCGGAGCCTTCCTTACTCTCATAAGGCTGTAAGCAGGTGACGCCGGAGTGGATACAGTCGAGATCCCACGGCTGACCGTTACCGACATATTCGTTGAGTTCCAGCGGCTGATACTGGGTCAGAACGCCGACAGCCTCGATACCGGAGTTGATACAGTTTGACAGCGGAAAGTCGATGATCCTGTACTTGCCTCCGAAAGGCACGGCGGGCTTCGCAATCTTCTTGGTCAGAACGCCCAGACGTGAGCCTTGGCCGCCTGCAAGCAGCATCGCCACTACTTCTTTTTTAGGTATCATGTGTATCCTCCATATTCAACGCCAAGCCCCGAGCGGTTTCGGGGCTTGACAGATATAATACTGAAATGCGGTTGTGAAAAGCCGGATCAGCGATTACTTATCGTCTTTCTTGGCAGAAGCTTTTTTGCTGCTCTTCTTGACCTTTTCTTCGATCTTGTCGGCGGCTTCCTCTACCTTTTTCTTGGCGGTTGCTTTCTTGGCCTTGACGTCCTTTTTGACGTCGTCAACCTTCTGCTTCGCGGCAGCCTTCTTTGCGGCGCGGGTAGCGGCGGCTTTCTTGGCGGCTTCCTTGCGCTTTGCCGCTTTTTCCTCTTCTCTGATTTCCTTGGGGCTCTTCTCTTTGCTGACGCACTTGAGGTACAGGGCGCTCATCGGAGGCAGGTTGAGGTAGATCGCCTGCTCGAAGCCGTGCATCTCTTCGTCGACGGTGTGAATCTCGGTGCCGTTGGATTTGCCGGTGCCGCCCCACTGCTCGTCGTCGGAGTTAAATACCTCGGCGTAGGTGCCCCACTCGGGAACGCCGATGCCGTAGTTCTCACGGTACATGGGCTGGAAGTTGCAGACGACGATGACGTTGTTGCCTTCCTTGTCGATACGGCGGAACGCGATAACGCTCTGCTGATAGTCGTCGTGGTGGATCCAGTTGAAGCCTTCCCACGTGAAGTCGACCTGATGCATGCAGGTGTTCTCCTTGTAAAACTCGTTCAGCGCGCGGAAGAAGTCGTTGAGCTTCTTGTGCTTCTCAAAGCCGAGCAGTCCCCACTGCAGCTCTTCGGTGCTGTTCCACTCGTCAAACTGACCGATCTCGGCGCCCATGAAGGTGAGCTTCTTGCCGGGGTGAGCCATCATGTAGGACATGAATACGCGCACGCCCGCGAACTTCATGTCATAGTCGCCGGGCATTTTATTAATCAGCGAGCCCTTGCCGTAGACGACCTCGTCATGAGAGATCGGCAACAGGAAGTTCTCGGAGAAAGCATAGAGGAAGGAGAAGGTGATGGAGTTGTGGTGATAAGGTCTCCACAGCGGGTCGAGGGACATGTAAGAGAGCATGTCGTTCATCCAGCCCATGTTCCACTTGTAGTCAAATCCGAGACCGCCGTCGGATACGGGACGGGATACCATCGGCCAGGAGGTGGACTCCTCGGCGATCATCATAACGGTCGGATGATGCAGGTGAACGGCGGTGTTCAGTCTCTGGATGAACTCGACTGCCTCGAGGTGCTCGTGACCGCCGTACTTGTTGGCGACCCACTCGCCGTCGCGGCGGTTGTAGTCGAGGTACAGCATGGAAGCGACCGCGTCAACACGGATGCCGTCGACGTGGTACTTGTCAAGCCAGAACATCGCGCTGGATACCAGGAAGGAGATAACCTCATAGCGGGCATAGTCAAAGACATAGGTGCCCCACTCCTTGTGCTCGCCCTTGCGGGAGTCTTCATACTCATAGCAGTGGATGCCGTCAAAGCGTCCCAGACCGTGAGCGTCCTTGGGGAAGTGGGCGGGTACCCAGTCGAGGATAACGCCGATGCCTTCCTGGTGGCACTGGTCGATAAAGTGCATGAACATCTCGGGAGAACCGTAGCGGGAGGTGGGAGCAAAGTAACCGGTTACCTGATAGCCCCAGGAGCCGTCAAAGGGATACTCGGTCATGGGCATGAACTCGATGTGGGTGTAGCCCATCTCCTTGACATAGGGGATCAGCTCGTCGGCGAGCTTGTTGTAGTCAAAGGTGTTGCCGTCGGCATACTTGCGCCAGGAGCCGGCATGTACTTCGTAGATGTTGATGGGGCTCTCAAAGTGGTTGTGCTCCATCTTATACTTGTACCACGCTTCGTCGTTCCACTGATAATTATTGTAGTTGTAGATGATGGAAGCGTTGTCGGGGCGGGTCTGGGTATGGAACGCGAAGGGATCGGACTTGAGGATCTTCTCAAACCAGGGGGTTTCTACACAGTACTTGTAGATCGCCGTTTCGCCGAGGTTCGGGATCCAAACTTCCCAAACGCCGCCTTCGGAAATTTTGTGCATGTGGTTTGCCATCTGATCCCAGCCGTTGAAGTCGCCGACTACGGACACGGTCAGAGCGTTGGGCGCCCATACACGGAACATGGTGCCCTGAACGCCGTCCATCCAGTAATCGTGGGCGCCTAGGAAATCATAGATGCGCACCGCGTCGCCGCCGTGGAACAGATCCAGAGGGAATCTTTCGTCGTTTAAAACATAGTTCATAATCTGACTCTCCTTTTATCAAAAGAATTCGTACATAAATATAGTTAGTACATAAATATACAACCTTATAATAGCAGACATTTTTGACAATTTCAAGTAAAAATAGAAATTAAATTCCAAATATTTAGTGCATTTTTTATAAAAAATGACTATTTCGTAGGCATTGTAGACAAGGAAAGTTTTAATTTTCAGCATATATGTACAAATAACAGCCGCGCTTTTCGTCAAATTGACAGTACGGGCGTGTCGGATGGACAGATGCTGTTTGATAAAAATGATTATTCTTCTTGGGAATAAAAGCGGATTTTCTCTTGACTTTTTTATAACGATATATTATCATAAGGTAAGATGTAATAATAGTGTCATTATATCTGTTGTTATATCGCGAACCCGTGACGTCCGCGCGGTGTTCATCCCTTTTTCATTAGACTCTCTTAGAGAGCCGTTATATATAGATATTTTTCCATTATTGCCATTTTCCTACGCATTGATGTGCGCCGCAGTTTGCGGATTTACAGATTCATGTCTTTTGACATTTGGTGATACAAAACTGAATATCTGAGTAACGGCACCGTGAGTTGAGTTTGATCAGGAAGAATCAAATCAAGGAGGTGTCAAGTATGAATGTTGTTTTGGCTATCATTCTCATCGTGGTCGCTCTGATCGTCGGCGCGGCGGTCGGTATCTTTGTCGGCAGCACGTATCGCAAGAAAGTCGCCGAGGCGGAGATCGGCAGCGCCGAGCAGGAAGCAAAGCGCATCGTGACCGACGCGATGAAGACAGCTGAAGCAAAGAAGAAGGAAGCGATCCTTGAAGGCAAGGACGAGATCCATCGCCTCAGAAACGAGAGCGAGAAGGAGATCTCCGACCGCCGCAAGGAGGTACAGCGCCAGGAGCGCCGTATCCAGCAAAAGGAAGAGACTCTTGACCGCAAGCTCGATAACGTCGAGAAAAAAGAGGACAGAGTCAACAAAAAGATCAAAGAAGCCGAGGGCCGACTCGCCGAGGCGGAAACCATCAAGAAGAGTCAGTTTGAGATGCTCGAGAGAATCTCGGGCTACACCGTAGATCAGGCGAAAGCCTATCTGCTTGACCAGCTCGAGGGTGAGCTTGGCAGAGAGAAATCTCTCAAGATCATGGAGTATGAGCAGCAGCTCAAGGACGAGTCCGACAAGCGCGCCCGCAACATCATCTCCCTCGCGATCCAGCGCTGCGCAGCCGATCAGGTTGCCGAGGCGACCGTTTCGGTTGTCGCGCTGCCGAACGACGAGATGAAGGGCCGTATCATCGGACGTGAGGGCCGCAACATCCGCGCGATCGAGACGATGACAGGCTGCGACCTGATTATCGACGACACGCCCGAGGCGATCACGATCTCCTGCTTTGAGCCTGTCAGACGCGAAATCGCCCGCGTTGCGCTCGAAAAACTCATTTCCGACGGCCGTATCCATCCCGCCAGGGTTGAGGAGATGGTCGAAAAGGCGAGAAAAGAGGTTGAAGCCAGCATCAAGCAGGCAGGTGAACGCGCCGTTCTTGACGCAGGCGTTCACGGACTGCATCCCGAGCTGGTCAAAATTCTCGGTCGTCTGAAGTATCGTACCAGCTACGGTCAGAACGTCCTCAACCACTCTCTCGAAGTCTGCTATATCTCCGGCATGATCGCCTCCGAGCTCGGGCTCGATCCGACAATCGCCAAGCGCGCGGGTCTTTTGCACGATATCGGCAAGGCGCTCGACCACGAGATCGAAGGCAGCCACGTTGAGATCGGCGTCGATATCGCCCGCAAGTATAAGGAGAGCGACGCGGTTGTTCACGCGATTCACGCTCACCACGGCGATGTGGAAGCCAAGACGGTTGTCGCTTGTATCGTTCAGGCGGCTGACGCGATCTCGGCAGCGCGTCCCGGCGCACGCAGAGAGAACCTGGAGAATTACATCAAGCGTCTGCAAAAGCTCGAAGAGGTCGCGTCCTCCTTCAAGGGCGTCGAAACCTCTTTCGCGATCCAGGCAGGCCGTGAGATCCGTATCATGGTCAAGCCCGAACAGGTCAAGGATGACGCGATGCCGGCTCTGGCACGCGATATCTGCAAAAAGATTGAGGAAGAGCTTGAGTATCCGGGTCAGATCAAGGTCAACATCATCCGCGAATCCCGCGCGGTTGGCTTTGCAAAATAAGCAACATAAAAAGCACTGCTTCGGCAGTGCTTTTTTAGTTAGGAGTGAGGAGTTAGGAGTTAGGAGTTTCGGGAAATGCTCCGCATTTTTGATTCCTAAAAGGATCAAACAAAAACGTTTAGATTTTCTTTATCAATGGGTGTGGGCAACGCCCACCATCAACTCCTCATTCCTCACTCCTCACTCCTAATTGTTATAGTTCCACTCGGGGACATACTTTTCATCCGCGGAGGACAGCTCCTGCGCGAAGCCGTCGAGTTCGAGGTCATACAGCTTGTCGAGCACCTTTTGATACTCGCGTTTGGTCAAGCGTCGGTTGATCTCGGGATAGTCCGCCGCTCTGCCCGCGGGCATGTACTGTGCCATCAGGCTGACAAGCGCGCTTGTATGATGGTTTTCGCACCAATTCCTTTTGATTGCTGTCAAAACGCCCAGACTGTTTTTGATGTGGGAGGGGAGGACGAGGTGGCGGATGATGACGCCGCGTTTCATCATCCCGTCCTCGATGACGGGATCGCCGCACTGGCGCAGCATTTCGGTGATCGCCGCCGTAGCTGTTTCGACATAGTCGGGGCAGTTGGACAGGCGTTTCGCGAGCGCGTTGTCGCTGTACTTGAAGTCGGGAAGGTAGACGTCGATGACGCCGTCGAGCTGTCGGAGTGTTTCGACTTTATCATAGCCCGAGCTGTTCCAGACAAGCGGCACCCGCGGGCGATAATAGGTCAGGCTCTCAAGAATCGCGCCGACATAGTGGGACGGCGTGACAAACTCGATGTTCTGCGCGCCGAGCTGTTCAAGCCGTTTGTATTCTTCACTGAGCTGATACGGCGTGATAACCGTGCCCGTGTCCCGTGCGGAGATTTCGTAGTTCTGACAAAAGACGCACCGCAGGTTACAGCCGCAGAAGAAGATCGTTCCCGCGCCGTTTGCGCCGCTGATAGGCGGTTCTTCGTCAAAATGCAGCGCTGCCCGCGCGATCTTCGGCAGCGCTCCGACGCCGCAGTAACCGAACCGCTCTTCGCTTCGTTCGATATGACAATTTCTCGGACAGAGATCACATAACATAAGCACACCGCCTTGCAGAGATATGCTTATCATACCATATTTTCGACCGGATTGCTATAGCTGAGAAACGAAATCCTGACGGCGTCGGATGCTATACCTCAAAGCTGTATAAAAATTCTTCGACCGCCTGTTCAAAATGCTGCGGCTCCAAGCCTTCTTCGTTGAATTTCGCCGTGAGCCGCTCGATCTTATCTTTGTCTAATGAAATATCCTCTATTGTATAAGCTGTCTGACCGCATATGACAGCTGAGATACCGTAGGTGCGGTAATAGCCGCAGTCTTCGAGAAACTTCGTTTCAGCAAATATACGATAGTGCATTTGTATGTTCTTCCTTTTGTGTAAGTAATACCCTTTCATGTGTAAATATATCACAAGATTTTAAGCTGTGCAAGGATTTCTACAAAAGTGTAATGAACGTTACAAAATTCGACGGTAACCCCGGATTTTTGTAACGAATCCGGCAGGAAACAGGCGAGACGACGTCCGTGCGGGCGATCGTTTTATTTAAAACAGTCATTGCGAGGGGCGCAAAGGAAAAGGTAGAGATTGCCACGTCGGAACCTTGTTCCTCCTCGCAATGACAATCTGAAATGCGCCCACCCCGCCCGAGCATAGCGAGGGTAAAGTGTCCGGCGGACACTTTAGTGCTTGCACCGGGGAAGTTTATTGATAAAACTTCCCCTTGTGATCGCGCGCAGGATGTGGTATGATGGGGACAAAGCAAGTCGCGTGATTCGGAGGATGTCGATGAAAAATCCGTTTTTGTCCGTTTCGGACGCCGATCAAACCGAATATCAAACCCAGCGCTGTTCGCTCAACCGCGCGGTGATCGCCAAGCTCCCTTTGTACGGCGTTGACGACGAGATCGAGGGAAAGGCGTTTGTCGACGTATTTTCGACGCCCGTCATCGTTCGTCAGATTCGCCGCGTCTCCAAGCGCTACGGCATTGACCTGTCGGGGATGCCCGACGCCGATTTGCCGAAGATTCTGTCACAGGGGCTGGAGTCGGATGACGCGCGCCTCAAGCAGATGTCGCAGCGCGTGACAAAGAAGTTCGGCAACCGCCTGGGACTGCTGTTTTTGACGCTCAAAACCGCTCTGCCCGAGAACCGTGCCGCCCGTGACGACTGGGACGACGCGTGCTGGGCATACTGGCAGGAGATTGAGACGATTATCCTGACGGGAGGTCTGGCGAGCTCCATGCTCGGCAGGCGTTTCAAGGAGTATATCCACAACGTTTTTGATCTGGCGGGAGTCAAGCCTTATCATATCATGCTGTTTGACAACGGCAGGTATCTCGGCGTGATGGGACTTGCCCAGCGGCTGATGGAGGACAATACCTCGGCGCTGGTGCTGGATATGGGACACACGGGTATCAAGCGCGCCCTTGTCCGCAAGAGGGCGGGGGAGATCGCGGGCTTTACGCCGATGGAAAGCCTGCCGACACAGTATATGCAGAGCAAATTTGACAGCGATGATGAAAAACTGCGCATGGCGATCGAGCTGCACCGGCAGATCGTCGGCGTGACCGCTTCTTCTTACAAAGAGCTGTCCCGGAGTGAACCGCTGAGCGACACGATCCTCATCAGCATCGCGAACTATACCCATGGCGGCAGGCTTAACGCCGAGCGCGGCGGCTACGCGAAGCTGTGTGAGATCGACGACGACTACGCGCGGATCCTTGAGGAGGAGCTCTCGGGCGAGCTGCACCGCAGGGTGAGCGTGAAGCTGGTGCACGACAGCACCGCCTCGGCGCTGTATTTCTCTGACGTTGAGAACGCTGTGTGCATCACGCTGGGAACGGGCTTCGGCGTAGGGTTTCCCGATATACATATATAATGTATAGTGTTGATAATTGTTATGGGCTGTTGAGATACGACAGTCCTTTTCTTTTTGTGCAAAAAGGTATTGCATTGTTAATATCAACAAATAACCACTTAAAAGATTGTGCAAATCATCATCTTAAAATCGTGACTTTTTCGTTTATTTATCGGTGTTCTTATGTTATAATGAATTTAATTGGAATAGTATGCTGTTCCATAGTACGTATTTTTTCAAAAGGAGAGGATTACATGAAAATTCGTAGGATAATCTCCGTCGTTCTGGCAGTCATGATGCTGCTGTCGATGTTCACCGTGGCGGCGTCTGCCGCTGAGGCTGACCTCGCCGGCACAGGCGCCGCGAACCAGGAGTATCTGGAAAGCTACGCCAGACAGGCGGTTTCCGAGAAAGGTCTCGGCTTTACCTACACGCCGAGCGCCACTACCTTTAAGGTATGGGCACCGGAGGCTACCTCTGTTATGGTAAAGATGTTCACCACCGGTACCGACGCTGAGTCGGGCGCTGCGGTTCTCGGCACCTTCCCGATGACCTACAACAGCACCAACGGCGTCTGGACTCTGACCCAGGCCGGTGATCTCAAAAACACCTACTACACCTACCTCGTAGAGCGCGACGGCGTTGTCAACGAGGCTGTCGACCCCTATGCGAAGGCTGTCGGCGCCAACGGTGACCGCGCGATGGTCTGCGATCTGGATTCTACCGACCCTGAGGGCTGGGATCAGGACAAACACGTTCTGTTTGATAACCCCGGCGAGGCGGTTGTCTGGGAAGTTCACGTCCGCGACTTCTCGATCGACGTTTCTTCCGGCGTCAGCGAAAAGAACCGCGGCAAGTACCTTGCGTTCACCGAGGGCAACACCACCGTCAACGGCGAGGGCAAGATTGCTACCTGTGTAGACTATCTCGTAGAGCACAACGTCAACTGCGTGCAGCTCATGCCGATCGAGGACTTTGCTTCCATCGACGAGACCGACGCGCGCGTCAACTACAACTGGGGCTACGATCCCAAGAACTACAACGTTCCCGACGGCTCCTATTCTTCCGATCCCTACGACGGCAACACCCGTATCAAAGAGTTCAAGATGCTGGTTCAGGCGCTGCATGACCGCGGTATCGCCGTTGTGATGGACGTTGTCTACAACCACACCTTCGTTCGCGAGGGCTCTCAGTTTTCCAAGATCGTTCCGAAGTACTATTATCGTATGTCCAACATGAACTCGAACCTGTATCACAACGGTTCGGGTCTGGGCAACGTTCTCTCTACCGAAAAGGTCATGACCCGTCAGTATGTTCAGGATTCCCTGGAGTACTGGGTCAACGAGTATCACGTCGACGGTTTCCGTTTCGACCTGATGGGCTGCTTCGATGTTCCTTCCGTTAAGGCATGGAGATCCGCTCTTGACCAGATCGACAGCCGCATCCTCATGTACGGCGAGCCTTGGGCAGGCGGCAGCGACAACGGTATCAGCAATGCTGTTTCCAAGACCAACCTCAGCCAGGTGACCGGAGTCGGCGCGTTCAACGAGGGTTACTCCGACGCTTTAAAGGGCAGCCACGACACCGCTACCGGTACTGGCTTCCTTAACGGCGGCGCCAACACCGAGATCCTGAAGGCTGCCGGCGGCACCGCGTCCGATCTGAGCGGTACTGTCAGCCAGTTTGTCAACTACACCGACAACCACGATAACTGGGTCCTCTTTGATAAGATCCTTGCCGCGAACAAGACCAGCGGTTTTGTTACCGGCCAGTATCAGCAGAATAAGAAGCTGTATGACACCAACAAGGATGTTGTTAACACTACCAGCGCGCAGGTGCTCGGTCAGGTCAAGATCGCGCTGACCTCCTCGCTGACCTCTCAGGGTATTCCGTTCACCGTCGCGGGCTCTGAGTTCTGCCGCACCAAGTACGGCGACAAGAACTCCTACGGTTCTCCCGACGAGATCAACTCTCTGAACTGGAGCCGCGCCGCGAACTATACCGAGGTTTCCGATTATTATGCGGGTCTCGCGGCAATCCGCAAGGCTGTCTCCGCTTTCGGCGACGGCACCGCAAACGCTGTGACGACCATCTCCTCGAGCCCCACAGCATGGCAGATCACCAACAACAAGTCCGGCGAGTGGAACAAGATCATCGTCGCGCTGAACAACTCCGCTTCCGCAAAGAGCATCAGCCTGTCCGGCAGCTGGAACGTTGTTGCCAACGGCACCAAGGCCGGTACCGCTTCTCTGGGCACCGCTTCCGGTTCCTACAGCGTTCCCGCATGGAGCAGCGTTGTTCTGGTTGACTCCGCAAGCTTTGGCAACTACACCCAGCCCGCAGTCGGCGCCGCTAACCTGACTGTGGAGCATTACACCCGCGACGCCGCTTCCGGCAGCTACACCTTGAATAAGACCGAAAAGGCGGCGTTCAAGGAAGGTCAGACATGGCGCGCTTCTCAGGATATCTCGATCCTGTTTGACCACGATCTTGACAGCGTTGACTCCACCGCTGGCGCAAACGTCACCTACGGCGCCGCTGTTGCGGGTCAGAACATCACCGTCAAGTTCTATTACACCAGAAACATCGGTTCGGAATATCTGACCGTTAACTTCCTCGATTCTACCTCAGGCGCGGCGATCAAGACCCCGATGAAGTACCGCCTCAAGGACGGCGCCGAGTTCTCGATCCCCGCGACCCGCGTACAGGGCTATCAGCTCGATACCACCAAGTTCCCGAAGGCTACGATCGGCTCGTTCGACTCTGCCGCTCCGGCAACCTTCAACTTCTACTACAACGCGCTTCCGTACAACTCTACGCTGGTTCACTACTACAACACCCCCGGCTGGTCTTATGTACTGTGCTACGCTTATGACGATCAGGGAAACGAGGCTCTCGGCGCATGGGCGGCTCAGTCCAGAAGAGATCAGATGACCGACGATCCCGATCAGTCTGACGCAAAGTGGCTGATTAAGACGGTTCCCACCGCGGCTTGTAAGGTTATGTTCCACGACGCTACCCGTCAGGTTCCCGATCAGGGCGAGCCCGGCTACGAAGTAGCGGGTGAGGCGTGGATCAAGGATAACGTTGTCAGCTTCAACTGCACCATCGTTACCTCTCACATCGACCTCAACACCGGCGAGAAGCTCGCTGCAGACGAGGTCAAGGAGTATACCAACGTTCGTTCCAACCAGGTATACGCGACGGCTCCCAACACCGCTCTCAACCGTGACTATGTCACTCCCGCTCTGGCGACCGGCTTCTATCAGCCCGGCGTTCTGAACGTTGTCTACCTCTACACCGGCGAGACTCAGCACGTAGATAAGCTCCTCTACGGCGACCTCGATCTTGACGGCGTCAACACCGTTATGGACGTAACCGTCCTGCAGAGAAGCCTTGCGAACATGAAGGAACTGTCCGACGACCAGAAGACCGTTGCCGACGTTAACCAGGATAAGGAAATCGACTCTGTCGACGTTACCTACATCCAGCGTTATCTGTGCGACATGAGAGTCTCCGGCACCTATGTCGGCAAGTATGTCGGCGAAGGCCCCTCCGGCAAGTACACCTACAGCGAGTTCCTCGCGGCTTACAACGCGCTGAACACCCTGTTTGCGAAGTATGACGCTTCCAAGTTCTCTTTCGAGAACGCTTATCAGGTGGCTTCTACCGCTCTGAACACCTACCGCGTAACCAGCATGAATCCGTCCTCCAATGCTTCTGACATTGACGCGGGTTATCAGGTCTGCACCTCCGCTTACGCTGCGCTCAGCCAGCTCGATCCCAACACCGGCGGCGGTGGCGGCGGTAACACCGACGGCAGAACCATCATCTTCTCCAACAACAAGGGCTTCCAGTCCGTTAATATCTACTACTGGGCAAGCGGTTCCGAAGGTCCCGTTGCATGGCCCGGCGTACCGATGACCTATCTCGATACCAACACCTACGGAGAGAACCGCTACACCTTCGAGCTTCCCGAGGGTATGGATAAGTACATCATCACCGACGGCACGGCTCAGACGATCGACGTCGACTTTACCGGTTCCACCGGCGTTTACATGCTGGATACCACTGACGCGGAAGGTCACTATGAAGTCGGCTTCTACGACATCAGCGGCGAGTCCGGCGGTGGCGGCGGCCAGCAGGGCGGCGGTGAAAGCACCGGTTCCTTCCTGTTGACAGATAATTTGGGCTGGGGCACCGCATATGTATATGCTTGGGACGCTGACGGTAACGCGATCGGCGGCGAGTGGCCCGGCACTACTCAGGCTGAGACCGTCACTAATGATTATGGCGAGACTCAGTTCAGATGCTATGTTCCCGAGGGCGCTGTCGGTATCGTTGTTCACAACGGCAACGGCGCTCAGACCGAGGATATTACCGATTTCAGCTATGATGGCTACTGGATGGATGGTACCCAGAACGATCAGGGTCACTACATCGTAACCGGCTGGAATAACTGATGAAACTCGTTTGAACAACACTGTTTATACGAATGACTAATTAAAATGCGGGGGCAGACTTTGGTCTGCCCCTTTTTGCATATTCTTCGGCGGGTGTAGCTGATCTTCCGGACGGATAGGATGAAGGAATTTGAAAGTTGATTTCTGCTTGATCTTCATCAAAAATATTGTGCATACAAGAACCGCCTGCTTGGTGCAGGCGGCCAGCTTGTCGAAAAAGAGTAGCTAAACATTTCCTCCTGTCATCCTGAGGGTTTGCCCGAAGGATCTTATCGTGCAATCTATCTACTTTTATTACACCTAACATGTGTAATCTAACGGAAAAGGGAGCACTTTCAGATTCTTCGCTAATCGCTCAGAATGACAGACTTAGGTTTTTCTACAGACTGACCGCCTGCTTGGTGCAGGCGGCTTTTGTCTGCCGTGACGGAAGATCACTTTTTCTTGTTCTTCTTGAAACACGCTTTGTCGAAGCTCGGATTAAAAGCGTAGAAATTCTTGCTGTTCAGCCGATCGGTCAAGAGCCTCAGGTTTTCGCCGAAGCGCTGGTAGTGGACGACCTCGCGCTCTCTGAGGAAGCGGATCGGGTCGATGACGTCGGGATCGTCACAAAAGCGCAGGATGTTATCATAGGTGGTACGCGCCTTTTGCTCTGCCGCGAGACTCTCGTGCAGATCGGTGATGGGATCGCCCTTGCTGGCGATCGCGAAGGCGTTGAACGGCACGCCTGCCGCCGAGGCGGGGTAGATGCCGGTGGTGTGGTCGACAAAGTAGGCGTCCATGCCTGCCTTTTTGATTTCCTCTTCGCTGAGGTTGCGCGTCAGCTGATAGACGATGGTTCCCACCATCTCAAGATGGTTCAGCTCTTCGGTACCCCTCGAGCACCCTCTACATGTACCTTTTATAAGGTTTAATGCTAATGGAGAATTAAAACGCCAAGAAATCACCGATTATGAGCAATTACACAGTGAAGGATACATAAAAACATATTATTTGACATCATATACCAAAGCAGGCGTAAGAGGGGTGAGACCTACTGTGCCTCAGGATAAAAACAGAGTGAAAGTGTTCACAGTGAATGTGTTCGCTATATAATCCTTATATATTCGGGCGGGTTCGGTTCATAAAAGCATTGATATTTGAGAAATATTATGATATACTTTAATCGAGAGAATTGCGTATATACGCAAAATTGTCGAATGGAGTGATCTTGTGATTAAACGTGACAGATATTTGGATAAGTTGATTCGTAAAAAGGAAAACGGTCTTGTTAAGGTTATTACCGGTATCCGCCGATGCGGTAAGTCATACTTGTTATTTGAGATATATCATCAATATTTGAATCAAATCGGTGTTGATGATGCGCATATCATAGAACTTTCTTTGGATGATGATATGAATATCCGGTATCGTAATCCGCTCGAACTCGGACAGTATATTCGCTCCCTTATCGTTGATAAGAGCAATAAGTATTATGTGTTCTTGGATGAGATCCAGAAGGTTGCGACTATCCCGAATCCCTATTTGCCCAACAGTGATGAGACCGTCGGATTTGTTGATGTCCTTCTTGGTTTGATGAAGATCAAAAATGTTGATCTCTATGTTACCGGTAGCAACTCGAAGATGCTTTCCTCAGATATCTTGACCGAATTCAGGGGTAGGGGAGACGAGATAAAAGTAAATCCTCTATCATATTCTGAATTCTATCATGCTTACGGCAATGACAAACGTCACGCATGGCGAGACTATTTTACATACGGCGGCATGCCGCTGATCCTTTCTTATGCTAATCATGAGGATAAAAGTAAGTATTTGAAGGATCTCTTTGATAAAATCTATATTGATGATATTACCTCGCGCCATAAGGTCAAGGATAAAGGGGCGTTGGATGATATTTTGAACATTCTTTCTTCCTCGGTAGGTTCGCTGACCAATGCAAAGAAGATATCCGACACTTTCCGGAGCGTCAGTAATTATCCCATTTCTGCCGAAACTGTAAATAAATATATCGACTGGTTCATTGACGCTTTTGTACTGTACAGAGCGCAGCGCTATGATGTGAAAGGTCGTAAATATATCGGTTCGCCGATGAAATATTATTTTTCCGATATCGGTTTACGAAATGCACGTTTGAATTTCAGGCAGCAGGAAGAGAACCATATCATGGAAAATATCATATACAATGAACTGAGGGTAAGAGATTTCGATATTGATGTCGGTATTATTGTATATAATTATCGAAATAACGAAGGAAAAAGCAAGCGCACTCAGTTGGAAGTGGATTTCGTTGCCGCCAAAGCGGATAAGAAGTATTATATCCAATCTGCTCTGTCAATTCCGGATGAAAACAAAAGAAATCAGGAAACTGCTTCGCTCCTGAGAATAGATGATTCGTTCAAAAAGATCGTAGTGGTCAAAGAGGATATTATTCCGTGGCACGACGATAATGGAATCTTGTATATAGGAATCGAGGATTTCCTCTTAGATGAGTCATCAATTGACAGATAGATTATTGATGGAACTTAAAAAGTCAAAGGGTTACTGTAAGTGTTTTGCAATATAAAATCCTAATAATTTGATTAACAGCCGTTCGGTAGAGCATGCGGCTGTTAACCGCAGGGTCGTTGGTTCGAGTCCAACACGGGGAGCCAAAAGAATACTCACTATCAACAGTTGGTTTTGATGACGCAGGGGGTCCACCCGTTCCCATCCCGAACACGGAAGTTAAGCCCTGTAGTGCCGAAGATAGTGCCCTGGCGACGGGGTGTGAAAATAGGA
>CACWTM010000069.1:0-9813 GCA_902763855.1 uncultured Ruminococcus sp.
AACAACACTTCCTACCACGGCAAAGGCGCGATCAAAGAGATCCCCGCCATCGCAAAGGCTAAGGGCTTCTCCAAGGTACTCGTCGTTACCGACCCCGATCTGGTCAAGTTCAACGTTGCGCAGAAGGTCACCGCGCTCCTCGACGAGTGCGGTCTCCCCTACGAGGTCTTCTCCGAGGTCAAGGCGAACCCGACCATCGAGAACGTACAGGCAGGCGTAGACGCGTTCAAGGCGGCTCAGGCTGACTCCATCATCGCCATCGGCGGCGGCTCCGCGATGGACACCGCAAAGGCGATCGGCGTCATCATCACCAACTCCGAGTTCGCCGACGTACGCTCCCTCGAGGGCGTAGCGCCCACCAAGAACCACGCTGTTCCGACCATCGCCGTTCCCACCACCGCAGGCACCGCGGCAGAGGTCACCATCAACTACGTCATCACCGACGTGCAAAAAGAGCGCAAGTTCGTCTGCGTGGACGAGCACGACATCCCCGCGGATGCGGTTGTCGATCCCGACATGATGAGCTCTATGCCCAAGGGTCTGACCGCTTCCACCGGTATGGACGCGCTGACCCACGCGATCGAGGGCTACACCACCGCCGCGGCTTGGGAGATGACCGACATGTTCCATCTTGAGGCAATCCGTCTGATCGCAAAGCACCTGCGCGGCGCGGTTGATAACAACCCCGAAGACAGAGAAGGCATGGCTCTGGCTCAGTACATCGCCGGCATGGGCTTCTCGAACGTAGGCTTAGGTATCGCCCACTCGATCGCGCACACCCTCGGCGCGCACTATGACACACCCCACGGCGTCGCCTGCGCAATGATGCTCCCGATCGTCATGGAGTATAACCAGGAGTACACCGGTGAAAAGTTCCGTGAGATTGCCCGCGCGATGGGCGTTGACGGCGTCGACAGCATGACGCAGGAAGAGTACCGCAAGGCGGCGATCGACGCTGTCCGCAAGCTCTCTGCCGACGTCGGTATCCCCGAGAAAAACGAGAAGGTCAAGGCAGAGGATCTGGACGTTCTCGCGGCTGACGCGTATGCTGACGCCTGCCGTCCCGGCAACCCGCGCGACACCAACGTAGAAGACCTCAAAGAGCTCTACAAGAAGATCATGACATAAAACAGTGAGAAGTTAGGAGTGAGGAGTTAGGAGTTTCTGTACGAAATCTTTCATTCAAATAGCTTCTCCCATGCCGATAACACTCTCAACTTTGTTTATCTTCAAAAACATTATATGCACACAAAAAGCTCCCGAGTCGCAATGACTCGGGAGCCTCATTTTTGCTGTCAAATCAGCAAATATCCATTACTCTTCTGCGGGGATATCGCCGGTGCAGTGCGGGCACTTGGTTGCGTTGATGTTGACCTCTTCACAGCAGTGCGGGCACTTCTTGGTAGTAGGCGCAGCCTCTTCCTCTTCCTTCTTACCGATCTTAGAGAGCTTGTTGATGCCCTTGACCAGCAGGAAAACAACCAGAGCCATAATCAGGAAGTTGATAACAGCGGTGATGAACGCGCCGTAACCCCAGATAGACGCGCCCAGCTCGGAAGCGTTGGCATATGTAACCTGAGAAGCCTCAACGCCCTCGGGCAGCTTCAGGATGATGAACTGCTCGTTGAAGTTGATGCCGCCGGTCAAGAGACCGATAAACGGCATAATCAGGTCATTGATGAAGGCGTTGACGATCGTCTGGAAAGCGCCGCCGATGATAACACCGACAGCCAGATCCATGACATTACCGCGCATGATAAATTCTTTAAATTCGCCTGCGATTTTTTTCATTTTCTGCACTCCTTAAAAGATATTTGGATTTATTTCAAAACGGTTTTATGATAAACCTTTTTGCCCTTTTTGATGATAACATGACCCTTTTCAAAGTCGCCCTTGGTCAGCTTATGGAACATGTCGGTGATCTTGTTATCATCGACCGAGATACCGCCCTGCTGGATCAAACGCTTGCCTTCACCCTTAGAGGGAATCAGCTTGCACTTTATCAGCAGATCGAGGATCGCGATTCCGTCGTCGGCAAGCTCCTCCTCACCGATCTCGGTGGTCGGCATGTTGTCGGTGTTCGCACCGCCGCCGAACAGCGCTCTCGCGCCCTCCTGCGCCTTGTCAGCCTCTTCCTCGCCGTGGATCATCTTGGTCAGCTCATAGGCCAAGATCTCCTTCGCCTTGTTTAGCTGTGAGCCTTCCCATTTCTCCATTTCCTCAATCTGATCGAGCGGCAGGAAGGTCAGCATCTTTAAGCACTTGATAACGTCAGCGTCGTCGACGTTGCGCCAGTACTGATAGAACTCAAACGGCGTTGTCTTGTTCGCGTCGAGCCACACCGCGCCCTTTTGGGTCTTGCCCATCTTCTTGCCCTCGCTGTTTAACAGCAGGTTGATGGTCATCGCGTAAGCGTCCTTACCGAGCTTTCTGCGGATCAGCTCCGTACCACCGAGCATGTTGCTCCACTGGTCGTCGCCGCCGAACTGCATGTTGCAGCCGTATTTCTGATACAGCGCGTAGAAGTCGTAGCTCTGCATAATCATGTAGTTGAACTCCAGGAAGGACAGACCCTTTTCCATTCGCTGCTTATAGCACTCGGCTCTGAGCATATTATTGACCGAGAAGCATGCGCCCACCTCACGGAGCAGCTCCACATAGTTGAGATCAAGCAGCCAGTCGGCGTTATTGACCATCATCGCCTTGTCGTCCGAAAAGTCGATAAACTTAGACATCTGCTCCTTAAAGCAGTCACAGTTATGCTGAATGGTCTCTTTAGTCATCATCTGGCGCATATCGGTTCTGCCCGAAGGGTCGCCGATCATCGCGGTACCGCCGCCGATCAGGGCGATCGGCTTATTGCCCGCAAGCTGCAAGCGCTTCATCAGGCACAGCGCCATGAAGTGACCGACGTGCAGGCTGTCTGCGGTCGGATCGAATCCGATGTAAAAAACAGCCTTGCCGTTATTCACCAGTTCTCTGATTTCTTTCTCGTCGGTAACCTGCGCGATCAAGCCGCGGGCTACCAGTTCTTCATATACTCCCAACAATCTTCCTCCTAAACTTAAAACGGTCGTTGCAAACCTCGCTCAGGAGGTGTGGCAATCTCAACCGAATATTGTTTTATCATAGTCTGTAGTATAGTATAGCTTTAATTCGCTGAAACGTCAAGGGGTTAGTACGCTTAATGTCGGCGCGGATATGCGTATTGCGGAGTAGGAGCTTGCTCTTCCTCTGCTGATCACCACGGATCATCCTCGTCAGTCGATTCAGAATCCCCCTCACCGTCTGTATCGGGTGAGCCGAGCATATTATTCCTCTCCAGCCATTCATTGTAAGTCATCAGCACCTCACGCGGCTTCGAGCCCTGGTGAGGGCCGACAATGCCCATCTGCTCCATATCGTCGATCATGCGCCCCGCTCTCGCGTAGCCGACCTTCAATCGCCGCTGGAGCATGGAGGTAGAAGCCTGTCCGCTCTCGACAACAAACTTGATCGCCTCCTCCATCATCGAGTCAACCTCGGGCGCGTTGCCGGGCGTCACGCCGCTGTCCTTGCCCTTGTTGTTACCCAGCTCTTCGGAAGCGATCTTGCGGATCTTGTCCTCGATCTCTTTGTTGTACTCTGCGCTATGCGATTTTTTGAGGAAGTCTGTAACGCGGTCAATCTCGTCGTCTCGCGTGAAACAGCATTGAACGCGGATAGGTTTCGGCGCGCCGACAGGCGCGTACAAAAGATCGCCTCGACCGATCAGCTTCTCAGCGCCGCCGGTGTCTATGATCGTACGCGAGTCGATCTGGGAAGATACCTTCAGCGCGATACGCGAAGGGATATTCGCCTTAATCAGACCGGTGATGACGTTGACGGTGGGTCGCTGGGTAGCGAGGATCAGGTGCATACCCGCGGCACGCGCCATCTGCGCCAAGCGGCAGATGGCCTCTTCGACCTCGGACGGAGCCGCCATCATCAGGTCAGCCAACTCGTCGATCGCGATAACGATACGGCACATGTGCTCGGTCGGGACTTTCAACCCCTCGATCTCCAGACAGGGCTGTTCCTCCGCCTCGGGGTCGTAATCGGGCAGGAGCTTCTGCCCTTCTATGTAAGCGAGGTTTTTGTCGACCAGCTCATTATAGCTGTCGATACCCTTACAGTCATACTCCGAGAAAATACGGTAACGCTGCAGCATTTCGGAAACCGCCCAATTCAACGCGCCCGCTGCCTTTTTGGCGTCGGACACGACAGGAACGAGCAGATGCGGAATCCCCTTGTACTTCGAAAATTCAACCATCTTCGGGTCGACCAACAGGAGCTTTACCTCGTCGGGCGTTGCCTTAAAGAGGATCGACATCAACAGCGCGTTCACACAAACCGATTTACCGGAACCTGTTGTACCGGCGATCAGCAGGTGAGGCATTTTCGCGAGATCGGTACAGATGATCTCGCCCGAGATATCTCTGCCCAGCACACAGTTGAGCTTGCTTTTGTGATTCTTAAATTCATCGGTCTCCACCAGCTCGCGCAGGGTGACCATCGAGGTAACCTTGTTCGGCACCTCGATACCTACCGCCGCCTTGCCGGGGATCGGTGCTTCGATACGCACGCCGTTCGCGGCAAGGTTCAGCGCGATATCATCGGACAGGTTTGTGATTTTGCTGATCTTAACGCCGGGAGCGGGCTGCAGCTCATATCGGGTAACGGAAGGGCCGCGGCAGATGTTCGTGATACTCGCCTTGACGCCGAAGCTGTTGAGCGTTTCAATCAGCTTGGTAGCGTTATTCTGCATTTCATTATACGCGCTGTCCTTCTCGGTGTCGACAGAAGGCTCCAGCAGCTTTGTCGGCGGATAAATATAGGCAGATTTCTCCTCTGCCTTCTGCGATTCATTTTTCTTGACCTCCGCGCGCATGCGGCGGGTCTCGCTCTTCAAGTCAAGCTTTTCGTCTACCTCAAAGTCGTCGTCAAGGTCGACCTCAACCGTCTCGGGATCAGGCTGTTTTGCGCCCCTCGACATCTTTCTCGACTTTTTCTTGTCCGAAATGCGGCGCGCGACGTCCGAAGCGCCCAGCTCCGCGTCAGGGATGATACCGGAGTTAGCGTTGTTGATGATGTCGATGACGTTCTGGTCATGCTGATCCTCCGCGATCTCAACCTCATTCTTAGGACGAGCTTTTTGCGCAGACTTGTCCAGCGGGATATCAATTCTCGTGTCGGAACGCCGTCTTGTCAGCGGCTCGGGAGTCGTGTAGTCGGGATAATCGGAATAGCCGTATTCCTCTCTCTCCTGTTCCTCCTGACGCAAACGCTCCTCGCGTTCCTCACGCTCTCTGCGTCGAATCTCCGCTTGCTCCTGATGATGCTCGCGGATACGGCGCTGCTGCTCACGGGTCTTGTTATACCCCTTCTTCGCGACGTTCGCGATATCGACCAGCGTCACACCGAACAGGATCATCATCGCCGCAATCAGCACGATAAAGCAGATGATAACCGACGGAGCCGTCGTCAACAGCGCGCGCATGGGATAACCGAGCACCGCGCCCAGCATACCGCACAGGCTGTCCAGCGCGAACGAGCCCTGATATGCCGCGCCCAAGGCGTCGAAGTATCCGTAGCCGTCGTTATAGTCGATCTTGCCGAAGAGATAAACAAGCGTACAGATAAAGACGACGATCGTCGCCGACAGCGCGACCTTCGCGCTCTTGTGCGCCATCTGTTTTTCCTTGGCGGTCATGATCCCCAGATAGATGAACACCATCGGCACAACAATGGAACACACACCGAAAATGCCGAACAAAAACGAACGCATGGTTTTCCAGAACGCACCTCCGGGAATGACAACCAGCGCGAGCATCAGCGCGCCGACAGCACACAGGATGATCGCCTTGACCTGCGGATTCAGTCCGCCGACGGCAGGCGCATTCTTCGATCCTTTTTTAGCGGACGATTGACTTCTGGTATTGGATTTTTTGGAAGCTTTCGATCTCGTTGATTTTTTCGCAGCCAAACAATCACTTCTCTTTCCTTGATTTTGGTTTCTGTGACAGGAGCGGGAAGTCACCCTCCCGCCGATGCGTTAAGTCAGCGGTGCGCCGGAGAAAAGGTTCACGCCGCTCTTCATTTCAAGAATACTGACGACGATCACGGCAATACCGACGATCGCGGTATAGATGATAAAAATAATCATTTTATCGGTTTTTAACAGCCATTTAAACAGTGCGATCGCGAGATAGCCCACGACAGCCGAAACGACCATGCCCACGATGATCGGCACAATATCGGCAGAGATCTTATCCATTCCGCCCTCAAGAGCGTCCTTACCCTCCAGAACCGCCGCCGCGATGATCGCGGGTGTTCCGAGGATGAAGGTGTAGTCAAGAGCCGTCTGCTTATTCAATCCGCGCATCTGACCGACCGACAGGGTCGAACCGGAGCGCGAAAGACCCGGCAGGGTCGCAAAGCACTGGGTCAGGCCGACAGCCATCGCGTCGACCACGTTCATCGAGGTGCGGCCGGTCTCACCGCCCTTGGCATGCTTCATCGGCACGTCGCTTCTCGAACAGCGGTTGCCGATAAAGAGCAGGATCGAAGTCAGCAGCAAGCAGACACCGACCACGATAAAATACTTTGATGTGTTAAAGCTCTCGACAAAGTCCTTGAGCTTCATTCCCGTACCCGGCACAGGCACGAACAGCAGCACCAGCGGCAGCAAGCCGATGATAACCATGATAACCATACGCTTATCGTCCGAGAGCTCTTTCCATTTGAACCTGCCGGTAAAGATATCGCCGATCATCGAGAAAAACGCCTTAATCAGCCGCCAGATGAGCTTGTGATAGAAGGCGACGACCGCCACCAGCGTACCGATATGGAGCATCACGTTGAAGAAGAGGTTGCCTCCCTCCAGATCAAGCCCTAAAACATGCTGGGTAATGGTCAGATGGCCGCTGCTGGAAACCGGCAGAAATTCCGTCAGACCCTGTACCACGCCTTGAATGATCGCGTCTACAATTGTCATATGTAACTCTCCTTACTCTGTCCGCGGGAGGGTCACTCCCCCTCCGCGTTGTTACTGTTTTGGTCAATCAGATCGAAAAGCGCGTCGGTCGCGTCACGCAGCGTACCGACCGCGTCGACCAAGCCGCAGTCCACCGCTTCTTTACCCTCCAGCACCGTCCCGATATCGGTCACCAGCTCGCCGGTATTCAGCACCAGCTCCCTGTACCTCTCGTCGGTAATATGAGAGTTTTCCACGGTAAAGCGGATGATTCTGTCCTGCATTTTTTGAAAATACCGATAGGTCTGCGGCGCGCCGACCGTCAGCCCGGTTGTTCTGACAGGATGCACCGTCATCGAGGCGGTCTTGACAATAAAGCTCTTGTCACACGCCACCGCAAGCGGGATACCGATCGAATGACCCCCGCCCAGCACCAGCGAGACCGAGGGCTTTTTCATCCCGGCGATCATTTCCGCGATCGCCAAACCTGCCTCTACGTCGCCGCCGGAGGTATTGAGCAGCACAAGCAGCCCGTCGATATGTTCATCCTCGTCGATCGCGAGCAGCGACGGGATCACATGCTCGTACTTGGTCGTCTTGTTGGACGGCGGCAGGATATAGTGCCCCTCGATCTGTCCGATAACCGTCAGGCAGTAGATAATATGCTCCCCGCGGTGCGTGATAACACTGCCCATCGCGGTGATACTGTCCTGTGGTTTTGTTTCGGGATTCTCACCTGTTTCGGGATTCTCTGTGACTTCTTCCATCTCGTTGATCCACATGAATATACACCTCGACCCTAGTTTTCCCGTCGGGACACCAAATCATGTATCAATGAGAGGATATCATACCAAAATACAGTATACCATTATATGGCACATTCTTCAAGAGAAAAATAATTATATTTCGAATTTGTCATATTAATTATATGAGATTATAGTATGCTATTATTATTCTATGACTGTTTTTCGGAGGAAAAATGAGTACAAACGCTGTATACGGCGTCATCATCGCCGTATTGATCCTGTTATCAGCATTTTTCTCGGGCGTGGAGACGGCATTTTCCTTTGCCAACACCATCCGCTTAAAATCCCTTGCCGACAACGGCAGCAAGCGTGCGAAAAACGCCCTGTGGGTCTGCGATAACTTTGACAAAGCGCTGACCGCCATCCTGATCGGCAACAACGTCGTCAACCTCGGCTGTTCGTCGCTGGCAACAATACTGTGCCTTGATCTTTTCAAGAACTACGGCGCGGCGATCGCGACAGGCGCCACAACCCTTCTTGTCCTGACCTTCGGCGAGGTCATCCCGAAGTGTATCGGCAAAGAAAAGAGCGACGGCATCGTCCTGCATACGGGACTGCTGTTAAAGGTGCTGACCTACGTCCTCACCCCGCTTGTTGTCCTGTTCACAGGTCTCAAAACGCTGGTCATGAAGATCGGACATATCAAAAAGGACTCTCCCTCGGTCACCGAGGACGAGCTCAAATACATCATCGAAACCATCGAGGAAGAAGGCATCCTCGAAGAGCAGGAAAGCGAGCTTGTTCAATCCGCGCTGGAATTTGATGAAAAAACCGCACAGGAAATCCTCACCCCGCGCGTCGACGTCACCGTGATCGACATCGACGACAGTAAAGAGGAAATCCACGATCTGATTATCCGCGAACGCTACTCGCGCATCCCCGTCTATGAAGGTGACATCGACAACATCATCGGCATCCTTCACACACGCGATTACCTCGAGAAGGTCATCGACGGCGAGGCGGACATCCGCGATCTGCTGATCCCCGCGCACTTTATCTACAAAAATCAGAAGCTCTCCGATATCCTCACCGATTTCCGCGAGAACAAGCTGCATATCGCCATCGTCACCGACGAGTACGGCGGCTTCCTCGGCATTGTCACGATGGAAGACCTGCTCGAAGAGATCGTCGGCGATATCTGGGACGAGGACGAGGACGTTGAACACACCTGCTCGAAACTCGGCGACGACAAGTATCTCGTATCGGGCGACATGGATTTAAACGAGCTGTTCGAGCTATTCCGTATCAAACCCAACGATGATATCGAGAGCAACTCTGTCGGCGGATTCATCGTCGAGCAGTTCGGCGACATTCCCATCCGCGGTCAGCATGTGACCTACGAAGGCGTAACCTTCACCGTCAAGCGGGTCAAGAACCGCCGTATTATTTCCGCCGTCGCCGAAAAAACCGAACCCCAAAACGAAGAATAAGCGTATAACAAAAAGAGACCCTCAAAGGGTCTTAACGTGTCAAAAAGTAAAACAGTCAACTGAACAGGATTCCGAGTTCCCCTCTGACGAGGGAGAATCTCAGTATGTCGAAAAGGATAGCAATCATCGCAAGGCTCTTTAGAACCTTGCGATCCCCTTGACATTAACGATGCAATCCGTGAGATTCTGCGTTTCTTCAGGGGATTTCCGCGTTATGGTTTTGTCCAAATCTATAATTTGGCTGAAAGCACTCCCGGGATTCGTCGCCTTCCTCAAAAATCGGTAATAATACAATAGGAATACCGCAGATACGGTATTCCTATCGAAATGGCCCGCCCGAAGAGATTTGAACTCCCGTTCTCCGGAATCGGAATCCGTTGCGTTATCCAGCTGCGCCACGGGCGGATATTGATTTCGGCTGATACCGAACAACGTTATTATACACTTTTCTTTTTGATTAATCAAGTCCTGCGGCACATTTATTCACGGTTTTTGAATGAGTTAATATTTTATGAACAACCTCTTAATAAAACATGATAGTTTCAAAAATTATTCGGATTTAAAATATAAAAACATAGTCATT
>CACWTM010000069.1:9835-28095 GCA_902763855.1 uncultured Ruminococcus sp.
AATTAGAATATTACTTAGGTGCATTTCGAACTCACTCAGTTAAAAAATACGACCAAATATGAATTTGTTCACAATTTGTTTACTCATTCAAAAACCGTGCACATTTATTCAATCGGCCGAAATCTTGACCCCTTCCCGCCGTCCTGTTATAACGGAAACATCACAACAGTCATGGCGGGACGCTTTTGTGCCGCGGCAATCTCAATCTAATAATAAGTATCCATTAAACGCTTTAACAAATTTGTTAGCGAGAAATTTAGTATAAAAGCAGGAGGTATTTTCATGACCCAAAAAGTACGCATGCTCAGCGGACTGCCCTACGAAAGCTTTGCGGAAGGCTTACCTGAGGAAAGAAACCGCGCTAAAATTCTTTGTAAGAAAATTAACGA
Source organism: uncultured Ruminococcus sp. (assembly GCA_902763855.1). Taxonomy (GTDB): domain Bacteria; phylum Bacillota; class Clostridia; order Oscillospirales; family Acutalibacteraceae; genus Ruminococcoides. Next base: position 10,225 of record CACWTM010000069.1, read on the forward strand.
ATCCAATGACTATAATCCCGAGGAAACCCGCGCGCTGCTTCACGAGCTTCTCGGCGCGCACAAGGAGCATTATTATATCGAGCCTCCGTTCCGCTGTGACTACGGTTACAACATCGAGATCGGCGAAAACTTCTACGCCAATTACAATCTCAGCGTCTTGGACTGCGCAAAGGTCAAGATCGGCGACGACGTCCTGATCGGGCCGAACGTCTGCATCTGCACGGCAGGTCACCCCATCCATCCCGCCTCACGCTATAAGTACGAATACGCGGTCGAGATCACCATCGGTCACCGCGTCTGGATCGGTGCGAATGTCGTCATCAATCCCGGCGTGCATATCGGCTCCGGCTCTGTGATCGGCTCGGGGTCTGTCGTTACCAAGGATATCCCCGAAAACGTGATCGCCGTCGGCAACCCCTGCCGTGTGCTTCGTCAGATCACCGACGAGGACAAGGAGTATTACTACAAGGACAGAAAATTCGATGTGGAGGATTACTGCATAGAATAACTCTGCCAAGAAGCCAACAAAAAGGACGTCAACCGACGTCCTTTTTCTTTAACAGAATTATTGAGATAATCCTCTGATCTTGGTCGCGAGGGCGGTGATCTCCCCCTCAGCGTCTGCTGCAGTCACGGTCGCGACCGTACCGCTTGCGTTCAGCGTCGCGGCACCGATCTTCTCGCCATTGAAGCTGACGGTATACCCCGCGCTTTCGCGATCCTTCAAGACAGCCGCCTTCTCGTCGCTCAGCCGAAAGCGCAGTTCCTGCTGACCGTTCTGATCGCTGACGATCGCAAAGTACAAAATCTCCGATCCGCTTGCCTGCACGCCGGTATCGTCCGAGAGCTGTAACTCGCCCTCCGCGAGCGTCCACTCGGGTTCATTGATCTGGGTGTCAATATACGGCGCGGCGGTCGGCGCCTGAGTCGCCGCAGACTCCGTCGGCGCGGAATTACCCGCGCACCCGACCGTCAGCGCCATCAGCAAAACAGCCGCCGAAATCATCAAAAATCTTTTCATACTCTCTCCCATCACTTATGCTGATACAGCTCGGCAAATCCAGCGGACTGGATCAGGTTGTAGTTATTTCCCATCACGGTTTTCATATCCTGCGTCAGCTCGCTGTTGCGCGTGTCGATCACAAAGTAATCCGTATCTACGGGCTTATCTCGTTTTGTGCTGTAATAATCAGGCATAGTGTACAGCCACTCGACCTTGTACAGGTGCGGCACCAGGCTGTGCGCCGCGGTCACGGTCGCGTCGGTCGGCACGCTGTCGATCAGCGCGTCCACCTGCTGACGGGTTCCCTCGGTGCTCTTCATATAACTTTTGCAGTTGTTCATCTTCGGGAACACCAGCGCCACCGACATGATCGCGCACATACATAACGACGTCAGTACAACCACGCGCTTTTTGTTTGTTTTCAGCTGAGCGATCACAAAGATCGCGCTGATGATAACCAGCGCCGCCACACCGTAGGTATACTGGTAATCCACGTCATACTGATATTTCCAGCTCTGCATGAGGTTGATCGGAATGATCGGGAAGAGCAGGATCAGCGACGAAATCTTTTTGGTCATGAACGGAGCGAACAGCACCGGCGCGAACATCCACAGGATGAACGGAATCTTCTCGGGGATGAACATTTGCTTCAAGAGGAAGCCGACGTCGAGGAACACCGCCTTGAACACCGAGCCAAAGGTGCTCTGTCCGTTGATGAAGTAATCCGAAAGTCGGCTCATCATCACACCCTCGCCCGCCGCGGCAACAATCTGCTGGGCGATAATAAAGTACACGATCGCCATGCCGAGCATCACCGCGCCGCGCCAGATCTCCTTGCGGTTAATCATCACAAAGAGCGCGATCACAATCAGATAGATCGCGGCGTCCTCCTTGACCGAGAGGAGCAGCAGCGCGAAAACGAACTCCCACAGCGTGTTTTTGCACAGGATAAAGTAGAACAAAAACAGGATGATGGTGGTCAAAAATTTATTTTCATGGAAATCATAGAACGTTCCGTTGAACAGGCAGGGATAGAACGCGTAGATGAACTCCAGCGCGAGCGTCAGCCTGCCCGAAAGCCTGAGTTTCCCCGCGATCAGATAGATCGCGAACACACCCGCCGCGACCGCCGCAGACTGGACATAGAACAGATAGATCGGCGTGCGGAAAATGTAGTACAACGGCAAAAACAGGTAGAAGATCGGCGAGAAATGCACGCCGAAATGCGACATCATGTGCGAACGCTCTACCGTTGTATTCGGCGCGAAGGACGAAGCCATACGCTCATACATCTGTGCAAAAATGCCGAAGTCAAAGGTGAAGTTTGAATAGCTCTGATACTTCATCGAGCTGTAGTAACCAAAGACAAAGGTGGTCACTGCGAACAATACCGCCGCGACAATCAGCGCCGCCTTGCGGCTGACAGAAATTCCCGAGATACCGAGCTTGTCTCCCCTCACCTGCCAAAGGATGATAATCAGGTCGACCAAACCGATACCCACACAAAAGTACGCGCCGCCGTCCTTGTAATTTGCCGCAAACAGTACCGAAACCGCCAACGCCGTACACATCAGCGCCCACGGTATAATATACCGCTGCTTAAAAAGATACGTCAGCCCCACCATCACGGCAAAGCCGAGGATCATGATAACAAAGAAACCGGCAAAGCTGATACTGTTATAATAGCTGCTCAGATCGGTAAAGTTGCCGTGAGACAAAAGCTGATACACATACGCCAGCAGCGCCGACGCCATCAGTGCCGCCACGATCCGTTCGAGCGACAGATACCGCTCCTCAAGCCGTTTTACAAAGGAAGGCTTTTCGGGCGCTTTCGGTTGTTTTTCCATAGAAATTCTCCTTTATCCAAATTTCAATGAATCGCATATTGATACATGATATATCATATCACATAATCCGACAGTCGACAAGAGAAAGTTATGTTTCGATAAAAGAAATATAACCCTTTTTAATGAATTATTATTCTGACAGAGAATTTTAACAAAGCAAAAAGCGAAGCCGCCTGACTTCGCTCTGCTTTAGGAGTAATTGTTGCAATTGTGTTTCTATATAGGAGAATTGACTAGTAAACGTTTCTGAACCATATCACCGCTGTCTGCGCACTGCTTCCGTCCGCGTCACGGGCGGTTACCGTCAGCTTCATCACGTCATTGTAGGTCAGACTTGTCAGCGGCAGTTCGACCACTTCGTCGGCAATATACCCTGTCGTGATCTGAAAATCCCCCGGCTCCGGGTTAACGTCGTCCGGATGAAACCTTCCGAAGTCGTCGCCGTACACCGAGCTCGCGTAAACGCCGCTTTCGATCCTGTAGCAATACTGTACTGGCTCCTCGCCGAAAGAGGAGCTCGCGACCGCCTTCACGCTGTCGCCGTCTTTTTCGAGCTTCACGCTCGCCGTGAAGTCATGCGGATACAGCCCGATCCCGACCAGCGCGCGCTGGATACGAGTCGCGTCAAGAACGGTACGGTCACCGTCACAGTCATAATCGGTGAGGTAATTCATCTTATTGCCGAAGCGGCAGGAATGGTGCTTGAACACCCATTCGTCGTCCTCGAGATCCTCGATGTTCGCCAGACAGCGCATGATACGCGTCACGTCGATAATCGTCAGCTCGCCGTCAAAGTCCGCGTCGCCGAGGACATAGGTATACGAGTACTGCGGCACGATATGGCAAAAGACGTCGTGCAAATCGTCATAGCCCTTGTTCCAAGCCGCTCCGATGCTGTAGAAAGTCTTTTCCGCCGCATCGTACACACCGTATCCCGGCTCAAAGGGATAGCTCTCCGAGCCGAACACAACGACGTCGTCAAACACACCGTAATAACTGCCCTCCACCGAATCCAGCGACGGTGTTTTCACCAACGTCCAGTCGTCGCTGCCGAACATATCCTTGTGATAGTACAGCTCCTCATAAGAGCAGATATGCTGCGCGGTCGGATATTGCGCGTAAAAAGCGTCCTCATACCGATTGACCTTCATCTCTTTCTCTGTCACACGCACATACTCGGTCGAATCCTCCTGCGGCGGCTCGCACGGATAAGCGCGAACGTAGCCGTCGTACCACGCCACATCCGAGCTGTCGCCGTCGTTATTGCCGTCGGGCGTAAATTCGACAGTCATCCATCTACTGTTGAAGCGAGAGATATAGTCGTTATCCTCACCCTCGGGATAAAGGCGGGTTACCTCCTTCAAATCCTGAGAATACGCGATCTTAAAGGGCGTATCGACGCTGAGCGTGACGCCGCGGATCACAAAAAGATTCCATTCTCTGTTCATGCGGTTGCGCTCACGAACGCGATAATCATCGCCCTTGAAAACGATATAGTAACCGCCGTCGATCTCAGAGGGCTTATCCACGGTCGGCGGAACTACGTCGGCAGACTTCTCGGACTTCCATTCTGCAAAGATACAGCCGAAGTACCAGTCGCCGCTTCCGTCCATATTCGGACGGAAGTAGATATCCACTAACCCTTCCTTGTCGATATTCGCTCGTTTAAGGGTACAGTTATTGTCCGTGCCGACGGGATACCAGCTGTCGATCTCATTACCGTCATGCGTGTAAACGATCTTAAACGCGTCCGACGTCGTCAACGCAACGCCGTTGATGAGATATTCATCCGCGTTCTTTGGATTCAATCCAAGTAGATAGCTCGAATCAATCTGCCAGTCGGTCATCGTACCGACGAGATAGTATCCCGCGTTCGCCTCTTCCTCGGTCAGCGCCGCGGTCTGCACCGCGAAAGCCGCCGCCAAAAGCGCCACGCAAAGCAAAACAGCCACAACTTTTTTCATGTCAATTCCTCCTTCAAGAGATTTCTTTGTCCTTTCCCTTGTCTACAAATGCACATACTCCTGACCCTGCGCCAGAAGCGTACCGTTCTCATCATAGAAAACATAGTTATAGTATCCCGAGTACCAAATCATACCCTCGGGCGTCGTGTAATGCATGCGCGCCCTGCTTCTCTTGATCCAATCAACCTCCGCCACATGCTCAGATGTATAAAGATTACCGTCACCGAGCAGTCTGCCGTAATTATCATAGATTTTGCAGTAGATCACCTGATTTTCGGGCAGGCGGCTGAGTTCGATCCATTGATAAAAATCCACAGGTGCGGGATTTTCATACATCGGCTCACCGCCATCGGTGGGATCGGGAGCCCACGGCGTATCACCTTCACCCGGCGGATCGGTCGGATCTATCAGCTCAGGATCCCATTCTGTCGGCACGACCGGCGGACTGTCCGGCACCGTCGGGGTCACGGGAGCCAGCGTCGGCTGTTCATCCGACTCCGCCGGAGCGGAGTCAGGCTTTTCCGTCACGGACTGCGGCGGATTTTTCCGTGAAGCCTCCGTCGGTTGTACGACCGCGCCGCTTCCGCTCTTTTCGGCAGGCGTAAAGGTCATCGGCAAAGTATCGCCCCGTGTTTCGGACGGAGTTCCGAAAACGCTGTCGATCATCCGGCTGATGATCGAGGGATTTCCTGCTGAATCTGCCGCATCCGTTTCATCTTCTTGGATAGCGCCGCCGCTCCCCTCCCCCTGCGTTGAAGGGGTGGTTACGCCCGAGGAAGGCGGAGCAACGGCAATCGGGGTGTTGATTTTATTTCCAATAGAGAAATATAACACGAGACTCAACACGCTGACCAACACCAGGCTTGCCGCGACGACAAGCTGTTTACGGTGCAGCGCAAAAGGGATGATCTTCTCCGAATGATGATCGGGATCATAGACAAAGGACTGCTGCGGTTCGGCTTTCATATAATCCGCCAACAGCTCTTCCAGTCTGTCGTCGTTAAGATTCTTCACGCGAAAGCCTCCTTTTCAACAGTTTCTTTGCGGTACTCAGGCGCGACTTGACCGTTCCCTCGGGGATTTCCAGCATCATCGCGATCTCGCCCTGACTGAACTCGCGAAAGTAGTGCAGCACCAGCACAACCCTGTGTTTTTTCGGCAGGGTATGGATCGCTGTGTGCAGGTCAAGATAAGCGTCGATATCCTGCTCCCCCGCAGGGATTGAGCGGATAAACCGTTCTTTTTCCTCCGGAGTGGAAAAGACCGCTTTTGACGAATTGTATTTTTCTCTTTTAGAATTTTTAAAGCAATTCACACATACCGTGAACAGCCAGCTTTTGAAGCTGTTCTCCGGCTTGTAGCGATCAAATTTATCGAACGCTCTCGCCCAGGTATCCTGAAACAGATCCTCTGCGTCATGGACGTCGGCACACAGTTTCATGCAAAACCGCGTCAGATCGGGCGAATACTCCGCCACATACCGCTCAAAATCGGTCAAGTTCACACCCCCTGTCTTGACCCCTCTTTAGTGGTTTCACTCTATATACACATAAAAGCCCCAAAAGGTTCACTAATTCTAATACTAATCCTTAATTAAAACCTTTATCATTTATTGGGCTAAATTTCGCATAGCTTTGTTGGACTCCTTGGCAGGCGCCAGCAGTGACACTAAGCCAATCGCTTCGCTCTTGGAGTGTTGTTGCATGGGTGTTGTTAGAGCCAAATCAAAGATTTGGACAACACCTCAAGCCTGCCTGCGTCGCCCGCCGTGCTCTGCAAAATTTATCCCTAATATCTGATTAAATCTTTTTATTTAAAATAGTCATTGCGAGGGGCGCAAAGGAAAAGGTAGAGATTGCCACGTCGGAACCATGTTCCTCCTCGCAATGACAATCTGAAATGCGAAGTTTATTAAGGATTAATATAAAAAAACCGCCGCCTTACGGTAAAGCGGTGGTCAAAAGCTCTTTTAATTCTATAACAGAAATATCAATCGCGGATTCGTCCATCGGTTCCTCACAGCACACCGACAGACAGTAACCGTCGAGATCAACGGTATACAACCTTTCGCTAAGCGGCGAAGCAGTCGTATCAAATGCAGTCAGATCAGCGCTGATCCCTTCGCCAGTCATTTTGAGATATGCTTCTTTCCGCGTCCAGATACGGCAAAACGCCCGCTCTTCTTCCTCGGCTGCATGCACAACTTCCCGCTCGCGCGGATGATAAAAGCGGTCGGCGATCTTCAGCCGATCCTCTGCGGGCAAACCTTCCACATCCATCCCGATCTCTTTGTCATCGACGGCGATCGCGACGATATCGCCGCTGTGCGACACCGAAAAGTACAGCGAGCCATCCCGAACATACGGCTTTTCATGTTCGCCGAAAGCGAGCGGCTTCTCCCCTGCCGCGCGGCGAATCAACAGCCCGGCTACCAGTGAACGCAGCTTGTCCTTCTCAAAGCGGTACCGTCCGATCTTTTCTCTGCGATATTCGGGCAGCAGCACCTCATATTTTTTGACGTCTTCAAAGGTCAGCTTTTCGTCCAAAACTACATACTCGATCTTCATAGCCTTATCATACTATATTTATCTGTAACTTGCAATTATTTATTTACAAATCCCGCGACAAATGGTATGATGAAGAAAAGGAGGTTTTGCCATGAGTATCTTTGACAATTTGAATCAGCCCGCCGTACCCGTCAGTAACACAAAACCCGAAGAAGGCAGCTTTACCTTCGTGTTCAACGCGCTTCCCGAGAGTCTCGGCAACATGAAAGCCATGCCCGAAGCGTCGCTTGACACCCCCTACAAAACCGCCGCGCTGACGGTCTGCGCTCTGTGCGCCTATGCCGCCGCGCCCGAGATCGGAACCGAGATGCTGAACTTTCTCAAAGGCCCTCAGCCGCTATCTCCCTACGAGATCAGCTTTCTCAACGACCGTTTCCGCGACTCAAAGCTCGTACCCTTCTCCTACTTTGCGGGCGCAACTCCGGAGAACAACTACACGCCGTCAAAGCCCTTCTCTCTGACCGTTTTTTCCAACCCCTATTCCTTCCAAAACGAGGGCCGGGCGACTCTGCATCTGACTTCCGGCGGCGCCGACTCCCCACGCCAGATCAAACTGCGTCTCAAGCCCTCCGAGGGCAAATGGTACCTGAACGAGCAGATGATTCTGGTCGGTATCCGTCCCCCGAAAGCCGCCGATCCGTGGGCATGACAATTCGGAATCAGATATAATACAAAGACCCCCTTCGCGCTTTGCGAAAGGAGTCTTTTGCGTTTCAATGTAAGATCAGGACTCTGCCAGCATCTTCTTCGTCTTGCCCAGGAAGGACAGGTACAGGAAGTACTGTACCACTTCCAGAACCAGCGCGACGATCAAAAGCACACCGGCTACGACCGAAGCCGCGATACCGCCCATGAAAGACGAAACCAGATTCGCGATCAGCATCAGCACATTGACGACGATGATGATCTTGAGGACGTTGGTACCCTTTCTGCCGATGTCGCCGCGGTTCAGCAGATCAGCCAGCTTGACGCCGCCCGCGATCACGAAGATGGTGATGAATACCTCGAGCAGCTGCGCAAAGGTGTACAGCAGGTTACCCGCTACGCCCACGCTGTTTGCCATCAGAATAGCGGAAACAACGCTCACAACGATGCTGACGATCAAAAAGACCAGCGCGCTCTTAAAGCTGGCTTCGTCTTTGGACGCGTTGACGATACCGACCAGCTTCATGATGAAGCCGATGATCGACAGCACAAACCATGCGAGAGCACACACCGCCGCACCGATCATACCTCCGCCGAGCAGAGCGGCGCCGGTGTTGCCCGAAGCCATCTTGCCTCCTCCGACAGCGACAACGATCAGCACAGCCGCTACGATCAGGCAGATAGTTGCGATCAGGTTAATTACCTCAGCGGTGTAAATGCGCTTGACGCCTTTTGCCGCGTTAGGAAATTTCATAAAACATTTCTCCTTTCTGTTTTTTCACCTTCCGAATCTGTACGGTGAATCATGTTGTATCCCGTTATCCGAATCGGCGGATAACAGTTTATTATATCCCGAACCCTATCGGGCTATAAACAATGATATGGGGCAAAATTAGGTAAAATTCTTTTGGATGGTCAGGATGTTCTTGCCGTCTCGATACTCATACTTGACCGCGTCCATCGTCTTTTTGACCATAAAGATTCCCAGCCCGCCGATCTTGCGATCCTCTGCCGAGAGCGTGGTGTCGGGATCGGGCTTTTTGAGCGGATTAAAGGGAACGCCGTGATCCATGAAGGTGATGACCACGCTGACGGGATCTTCTTCTATATCAATCTGCACCGTAGCGGGGCCGACGTCAGGTCTGTACGCGTAAAACGCGATATTCGAAAACAGCTCGTCAATCGCGACGTCGATCTGAGCAATCGCCTTGAACGAACAGCCGATCTTTTCCAGCTGTTCGTTAACAAAGTCGGTCACCCGATCCAGGTTTTCAACAGTAGCTTCTAACGTGATCTCTTTCATTCTGTATCTCCTTTACCCAAATATTCAAAGCAGAGCATCGTCTGATCGTCAAACTGCGGCTCATCCTCAACAAACGCCTTGACGGCCTCATCCACGCGCTTGAGCACCTCCTGCGGACGGGAGCTCTCGTCGGTATTCAGCGCATCCACCAGCCGATCGTTGCCGAAAAGCTCCTTTTTCTCGCTGGTCGCCTCGCTGATACCGTCGGTGAACACAAAGAGCTTCGTGCCCCTATTCAGCGGGATCTCATATTCTTTATATTTCACGCCCGACATGCCGCCGATCACGAAACCGTGTTTATCCTTCAACAGTTCAAACCTGCCGCCGGAATGCATGATAACCGGATACTCGTGACCCGCGTTTGCCGCGACGATCTTTCCTTCCTTCAAGTCCGCGATTCCCAGCCAGACCGTCACAAACATCTCTTCGCGGTTGTTTGCGCAAATCTGGTTATTGGTTTTCTCGAGAATCTCCTTCGGGCTGAGCCCCGACATCGCGTGATTACGCAAAAGGATCTTCGCCGCCATCATGAACAGCGCCGCGGGAACGCCCTTATCCGAGACGTCGGCAATCACCATCGCGAGATGATCGTTGTCAATCAGGAAAAAGTCGTAGAAATCGCCGCCGACCTCCCTCGCGGGATGCATCGAAGCATAGATATCAAAGTCAGTCCTGTCCGGAAAGGCGGGAAACTGATCGGGCATCATGCTCGCCTGTATCTTCGTACCTACCGCCAGCTCATTTTCCTTTGCGACCATCCGCTTTTCACGGTCGGCCAAGACCACGCCGTAGATCAGGACGATCGAAACCAGCGTCGCGGCATACTGGGTTGACAGCCCAAAAGTGTCGACGGTCAAAAGCTGATTAATCAGCGGAATTGCCACAAAGGACGATACCACCAGCTTATCCCGTCGCGACGCCTTCGAAACCGACATACCTGCAATAAAAATCGTGATTCCGACCAAAAGGTAAAGCTGGCTGATAAGCCAGTGATCTCCGCGCTGATAGAACCCGTTTTCATCCACCGAGAAATACAACGGATAGAAAAAGTTCACCAGACACATCAGGATCGTCGGAACCAGCAGAGCCGTAAAGACAATGTTCATGATCTGCAGGATCTTTCGGTTCATGTCCATCACGGTCGACACATACCGCCAGAAGAAATAGATCAAAATCGCGCCGTCAATAAAGAACAGGACGTTGATCGTGAGATTCAGATAACGCAGCTGCGCGTTGCCCTGCACAATCCAGCACATTTCGTCTAAAAACAGCGCGACGCCGTTAACGGTCAGCACAGCGGCAAAGAAATGGCTCGAATCCTTGCCGGATAAGCGGCTGAGCATACAGCTGAACGTGAGCATCGTACAGATTGCCAGGGTGAAAATATCCGCGCCGATGGAGAACACCCATGTGCTTTCCATCCCCTTGAAGGAACGGACAAACGCGATGACGATACTGCTCACCATCAAAATGAACAACAGCGCGAACATCGAGGGAACCAGCCAGTAGTAGCCGTCCTCTATCGTCGTCTCAATTTTTTTCGGTATATCACCCGGATGATTTTTCGGTTGATCGTTCATATTGTATCTCCCATCAAAAGACGAGGGTATCTAGGTTTTCTATCATAATATTGATACGGTTTTTACAGCTGTTAATCAGCTTCTGACCCTCCGGCGCATTTTGTTCGCCGATGCGGATGACCCTGCGCAGCACGCGCAGCAGACCGATGACCGAAGCCTTCTGCTCCACCTCGTCAATCCGCTCCTCGCTCTCCGTATCAAGATACAGCGCCAGTATTCTTCTCAGCAGCTTATAGGCGAGCTCGGGAGAAATCTTCAAAAATCGCCTGACCTCTTCGGGATCGGCAACGCCGAAGCCCTTGTAGGCATTGTAGATAAACGCCAGTTCATAGATCGGATGACCCGAGCACAAGGTGTCCATATCAATCAGGAGGGTCTCGCCGTCCAAAAACATGATATTTTTGATATGCAGATCGCCGTGGAGCATGGTTTTCTCCTCGGGGATAGACTTGATAAGGTATTTGAGCTTCATGAGGTGTCCTTTGTCAAAGACCTCCTCCGCCTCTTTGAGCCACGCGCGCGCCGTATCGCTCTGCCGCGGGATATTCTCGGGAGCGTCGGTCGCGTGCAGCGTTTTCATCAGCTTAACCGTTTCCTGCGCGATCATCTCCAGGTTGTTCGCGTCCTCGGCGAGCAGCTCCGCAAAGGTTTTCGCGTCAAGCATCTCAAAGACCGAGCCGAACGAATCGCCGACTCTGACAACGTCATAGGGAATCGCGGTCGGGATGCCGAGGATGAACGCGGTACGCGAAAGCTCTCTTTCACGCTTGATATCCTCCAGAGCGGACGCGTCCTTATAAACCTTAACGATGGTATCTCTGCCGACACGGTAGATCATGCCGTTCGCGCCCTCGCCGACGACACTGCAGTCAGCCACATTCAGCACACGGTACGCCTTTTCGATCTTCATGATCTCGGTAAAGCCTGTCATCTCCAGCACCTCATAAACGTCTGTGCTGACGTTGATAACGGCAATATCCGGAAACTCCTTTCTCAGCTTGAGAATCACTCTCAGCCCCGCGCTGGAGATAAAGTCGAGCGCAGCGGCGTCCAGCACCAAACTTTCGGGATGATACATGTCTACCGTCTCGCGGATATCCTTTTCAAACGCGAAGACGTTCGCGGTATCGACTCTGCCGGAAAGAAAGATCGTCAGTTTATTCTCACTGTAATCAGCTTTCATCATCCAATCCTCCGAATACAACATCGACAAGATAGGCATATTCAAGATAAGCCTGCGTACCTTCAAAATCCTTCAAAAGCTCCACGATCGTTCGGTAATACCACTCCTGTTGTTTGGGATCCTTCTGATGGAAGTTCTCAAAGAGCTTGTCGCCCTCTCTGATCCGCAGGCGGAAGAACGAGCGGATGTTTGACAGCTTATCTGCCATCCACATAACCTTCACGCCGAAGTCGTCGGTATTTCTGAGCTGTTCGAGCGACTCTTCCTTGCGCAGTCTCCAGCTATCCTCACGCGCCATTCCCTCATAGGCGTTTTCGGTTTCCTTCGCTACCAGCTCTGCGACCCTCTCGCCGAACTCGCGGCGGATATCCTCGAAGGTCGCATCCGTATCCTCAACCGTATCATGCAGCATCACAGCCGCCAGGATATCGCGGTCGTTTGTCAGCGTTCCGGCAATCGCCGCCGCCTCGCAGGGATGGAGGATAAAGGGAATCCCTTCTTTTTTTCTTGTTTGACCTTCATGCGCCTTTATCGCAAAGGCGACAGATTTTTCGAAAACATCCATGATTTCTCCGTCCTTCCGTCATAGCTGTGGCGTTAACATTTTTATTATACAACATCAAAAGCCAATTGTCATCACCTAATTGTGTTTTTATCATGATTTTTGACGCAACTTTCTGTCGCTTTCTGTTGAAAACTACATGCTGTTGTGTTATGATAATAGCAGAAACTCATGGAGGGATATACATGCAAGTTGTACAAGTCAAGAAAAAAACGCCGTGGTTGCTGCTTCTGGCGGCGATCGGTCTGTTCGCTCTCGCCATCCTGCTGCTGGTCTCACCGGAATCATGGGTCGAAACGCTGCTTCTGATCTCCACCTGCGCGATCTTAGTCATCTACGGCGCCGTCCGTATGCTGGAGTGCAGCCGAAAGAAAGAGGATCTCAAAGGTCTGTTCACCATTCTGATTACCTGGGGAATCGCGGCGGCTCTTCTGACGCTGGATATCCAAAAGGATATTTTCGCGGTGGTTCCCAGCATCATTGTCGGATCGGTATCGCTGATATTGGGCGTGATGCGCCTTTTAATCATGGTTAACTGTATCGCCAATCGCTACAAAGGCGTCGTTCGCAACGGCTTTTCGGCGATCATCTGTATCGGTTTCGGTTTGATGCTCGTCATCCAGCCCATCAACAATTTCTCGGTTCTGGCGCTTGTCGCCGCCGTCTACCTGATTATTTACGCGGTCACGCTGTTCGGCGATTTCTTCGCTTCGATCTTCCGCGTCGATCTGCAGGAGGACAGAACCAAACGCCGCGTCCACCACGGCTTGCCTAACATCATCAGCGCCGTCAAACCCGCGAACATGATCGCCGAGATCAACGAGGCGATCGCCGACGGAAAGCTCACCGGCGGCATGCTGGTCGCGGAAACCGACAGCAAGGATGTCGGCGACGTCAACCTCGAGATCATGGTGCACCTGACCACCAAGGGCGCTAACAAATTCGGCCATGTCGATATCTGCCTCGGCGACAAGATCTATTCCTACGGCACCTACGATTCCAGCAAGGACAAGTTCGGCGGCTTTGTATCTCAGGGAACGTTCATCATCGTCCCTAAGATTCCTTATCTCAAGCACTGCCTGAATTATCAGAAAAAGTACGTCATCGGCTTCGGCGCGGCGCTGTCCGACGTCCAGTACAAGAGCGTCGAGCAAAGGATCGCCACCCTGCTCGAGGACTGCCAGCCCTTTGAGAGCCTTTACGAGCAGGCTGTCAAGGAAGGAAAAGACGGCAGCGATCTCCACGATCCCGCCAGCAACATGGTGCGCGACGTCGGCGGCAAGGTTTACACCGTCGTCACAGGTCCGTTCCGCCGCTACTTCGGCATCAACACCAACTGCGTTCATGTCGCCGACTGGCTCCTGTCCGATTCGGGCATCGACTCCATCTCTTTCTCCAGCCTGAGAACCCCCGGCGCCTACTACAATATGCTCGACAAAATGTTTGCAAGAAAGAACACGCGTATCATCCGCAAAACCGCCTACATCGTCGCGGACGATATCCAATAAAGCAGAAAAGACCCATCTCGGGTCTTTTCCTTTTTTCAAAGCATGATTTTTCTTTCATATTTTAAAAAATATAGACAACTTTGTCAGATTGATGTATATTATTGGACAGTGAAACAATTCGCATATACAATGGAGAAGCATTATGGAAACTGAATCAACCCAATTACGCGGTCTGACCGAAGCCGAGGTCGCCGAGCGCAAGGCGCATGGCAAGGTCAACACCGTTACGACCGTCAAGACAAAATCCATCGGACGGATCTTCCGCGATAACATCTGCACCGTGTTCAACGCGATCAACGTCATCCTGTTCATCATCCTGATGCTGGTAGGATCGTACAAGAACCTGCTGTTCATCGGCGTCGTGTTTATCAACACCATCATCGGCATCGTGCAGGAGATTCGCTCCAAAAAGAGCGTCGACAAGCTCACCATCCTTGCCGAAAGCAAGCTCAGCGTCCTGCGCGACGGCAAGGTCGTACAGCTGAACAAGGACGAACTCGTTCTCGACGATATCCTTGTTCTCTCACGCGGCAACCAGATTCCCGCCGACTGTATTGTCGTCGAGGGCAGCTGCAGCGCGAACGAAAGCCTTTTGACAGGCGAGTCCGACCTGATCGAAAAGAACGTCGGCGACGAACTGCTTTCGGGCAGCTTTATCGCGGCGGGCAGCTGTTACTGCCGCGTTCACCGCGTCGGAGCGGAAAGCTATGCCGCGAAGATCAATAACGAAGCAAAGTATATCAAAACAAACGATTCACAGATCGTCAAATCCTTCCACTTCATCATCAACATCTGCTCCGCCATCATCTTCCCCCTCGGCATCCTGCTGTTCGTTATGAAGTACTTTGTCTCTCATCAGGAGCTGAACGCCACCGTCGTATCTACCGTCGGCGCGCTGGTCGGCATGATCCCCAGCGGCATGATCCTGCTCACCAGTACCGTCCTCGCGGTATCGGTCGTCAGATTGTCGCGCAAAAAGGTTCTGGTCAACGAGATGTACTGTATCGAGACCCTCGCGCGCGTCGACGTCATCTGCCTGGACAAGACCGGCACCCTGACCACCGAGGACATGAGCGTGCATGACGTCATCCCCTTTGGCTGTGAAGAAGACGAGGTTCAGGTCGCGCTGTCCTCCCTCGCCGCCGGTACAGACGATATCAACGCCACCATGCAGGCGCTTCTCGATTATTCAAAGGACGCCGATCCCCTGCCATGCAGAACCTATATCCCCTTCTCGTCCGAGACCAAGTGGTCGGGCGGTTTCTTCCAGAACGGCCGCACGTACATCATCGGCGCGGCAGAGTTTGTATTTTCCGATAAAGAAAAATACGCAGAAGTATACAAGCAGATCGGCGCGATCACCGAGACCGTGCGCATCCTTGTTTTGGCTACTTCCGAGACCGAGATCAAAGAAAAAGCCCTCCCCGATAACCTGCGCCCGATGGCGCTGATCCTGATAAAGGATAAGCTGCGCGACAACGTGCTTGAAACCGTGGGCTACTTCAAAGAACAGGGCGTCACCCTTAAGGTGATCTCAGGCGACAGCGTCAAGACCGTCCGAAATATCGCAAAAGACTGCGGTATCGTCGGCGCTGAGAACGCCGTCGACATGACCACCGTCACCACCGACGAAGCGCTCGCCGAAGCCGCCGAACGCTGTAACGTATTCGGCAGGGTCACCCCGGCGCAAAAGAAAAAGCTGGTTCAGGCATTACAGGCAAACGGTCACAAGGTCGCGATGACGGGCGACGGCGTCAACGACGTTCTCGCCCTGAAGGAAGCCGACTGCTCTGTCGCGATGGCGGCAGGCAGCGAGGCGGCGCGCAACGTCTCCCAGCTCGTGCTGGTCAACAACGACTTCGCCGCGATGCCCCATGTTGTCGCCGAGGGCAGGCGCACCATCAACAACATCGAGCGTTCCTCTTCCCTCTACCTTGTCAAAACGATGTACTCCGTCATCCTGTCGCTCTTCTTCCTCTTCACGCCGCACAGCTACCCCTTCTCTCCCATCCAACTTTCGCTGATTAGCTCACTGCTGGTCGGATTCCCGTCCTTTGTGCTGGCGCTGCAGCCCAACAAAAATATTGTGCGCGGCAACTTCACCTTCAACATCATCACCCGCGCGGCTCCGGCAGCGCTGTGTATCTCGCTGAACATCATCCTGTCGGCGCTGCTCAGCGGCACGTTCGGCATCTCTCAGGAAGAGCTGTCCACCATCGCCGTGTACATCACCTCGCTGATCTGTCTGCTCTTGGTGATCCGCCTCTCCATCCCGCTCAACCCCCTGCGCGGCGCTATGCTGGCGGTCAGTGTTCTCGGAATGACCGGTGCTTTCGTGTTCTTCCGCGACTTCTTCAATCTCTCTCCGCTGAACACCAACGCCGTCATCCTTGTCGCAATCTCCGGTGTTGTATTCTTCCTGCTGTTCAACCTGCTCTACGATATCGCGAACAAACAGATCGAAAAGTTCAAGCGCAGAAAGCCGAAAAAAGCGAAAGCATCCGCTTAATTCTATTTTAGAAATATATTACACCTGCGTTATAATTCTATTTTAGAAATACAGTTCAACAGATGAAAAGTGTGAATCATTCTAATTTCGAATGATAAAGTGATATGCTTCAACCGCCTCCCGTATACCGAAAACAAGTTCTATACATCTAATAAACTGAAACGTCCGTGAAACAAAAATGTTTCACGGATATTTTTTTCAACTTTTTTTGAAAAATTTTGATTTTCGGTTATTTTTGTCACTATTTTGTCATAGTGTGTCTGCTATGATATAGACACAGTCAAGAGAAAAACAAAAAAAGAAAAAACTTGACCCGAGATCATCCAAATAAACTCAAATACAAGGAGGAACACAAGATGACTAACAACATGAGAAACAACAGATTTGACAGAAGAGCAACCGAGACCGCAAGAGCCGCTACCAAGGCAAAGGCAAAGAAGCAAAACATCCTGTTCGCGACGATCTCGCTCGCGTTAGTCGCTGTGATTGCGGGCGGCGTGATCGCCTTCAGCGCGCTCAACGCGAAGCCCCAGACCTCCACCGCCGCTCCGACCGCGATCAGCGCAAAGGCTGACAAGGCAGCCCAGGGCGCACAGACAACTGCCGCCCAAACCGCCGTCAAGACCGATAACGGAGCACAGAAGGTGCAAACCGCTTCGGCCAAAACCCAGACAACCGCTCAGCAGACCACTCAGCAAACCGCCCAGAAGGCGACTCAGGCAGCCTCACAGGACAAGATCGAGAAGATCAACGGCGAGCGCGTCTACATCGACACCAAGCGCAAGGCTCCCGAAAAAACCGGTACCCCCGCTCACTACTACGCAAACGGCAAGACCTCTTACGGCTTTGACTGGGATTACAGCGCGGACAACAGCAACTTCACCCTGTCCTGCAACTACAACTTTGACAAGCAGCAGTATGATTTCAGCTTCTATGGCACAAAGGCAGGTACCTCGCACGTCACCCTCTACTACTTCACCGCCGACAACGTCAAGGTTCCCGTCAGCCTGACCGTCAATGTTGACAGCAGCCTGAACGTCAGCCTTGCATAACCAAGCTATCCCCTATCTATATAAAACTTCATAAAAAACTCCAAAAAAGAAGGGGCTGTCGCAAAACGAGAAGTTTTTGCGGCAGCCTTAGCTTTCGAGAACGAATAGTATTTATACGCTGTTTATACTCAGCATAGAATCGCATCAA